>NZ_JBFBFA010000012.1:0-192439 GCF_040683915.1 Kitasatospora sp. NPDC093102
CGCCTTCGCCAGGATCGCCGACGTCCCGATCACGTCCGTACCGTGGATGTCGTCGTCGTTCACGTGCACGGCCTTGTCCGCACCCATCGACAGCGCCTTGCGCAGCGCGTCCTTGGCATCGTCCGGGCCCACCGTCAGCACCGTCACCTCGGCGCCCTCGTTCGCCTCCGCGATCCGCAGCGCCTGCTCCACGCCGTACTCGTCCAGCTCCGACAGGAGGCCGTCCACGCCCTCCCGGTCCGTGGTGTGGTCGTCCGCGAAACGACGGTCACCCGTCGCGTCCGGCACGTGCTTCACACAGACGACGATCCTCAAGCTCATGAGCGGTTCTCCTGTCACGGGTGCACGGATGCAACTGGATCCATGGCCTCAGGCATGCCGAGGGTACTGAGTGCCAAGCCTGGCCCGGGCGCGACCCGCGCACCGCAAGCGCCACCTGGACCGGCATACCGTGTCGGCTCTCTTCGACTGGCGTCAGAGGCTCCAAGGAGAGAATACGGCACTCAGTACCCCTGGTAAAGGAACTCAGTACCCTTCCCGGTTCCCCGGGGCCGGCCGGCGGCCCCGGCCTGGATCAAGGAGGGGGAAGGATGACCTCGGTGCACGGGGAACAGGACGCCCATCTGGTGCTAGGGCCCGTCTTCAAACCCCCGCCTCCGGGCGGACGACGGGGATTTGAAGACGGACCCTAGGCGCGTAGCACGACGGCCGCCTCTCCCGTGTGCACCCGGAATGTCAGCGTCTCCTGCAGATAGAGCTGAATCGTTTCGGCGCTGTGGGAGAGGTAGCCGACCGAGGCGTCCTGGCCGAGGAACAGTTCGAAGTCGCCGCCGCGGGTGGAGAGCAGGTAGGCGCCCTCGATGGCCGGGGCCCAGATGATCTCGCCGTCGAGGAGGCGGGCGAGGTGGTTGTGGACGGGGTAGCCGTGGTCGCTGGTCTCGTTGACGGCGGTGAAGGCGGCGGCGCCGAGCAGGAGTGAGTAGGGGCCGCCGACGCCGGCGAGGCGGAGGACGGTGAGCGCGCGGCTCACGGCCTCCGGGTATTCCCGGACGTCCTCGGGGAGTTGGACCGGGGGGTTGGTGGAGGCGGCGCGGATGCCGTCGATGGCCGCGGCCCGGTAGCCCTCGAAGACGGCGCGGTCCTCGGCCAGGGCCAGGTTGCGGGCCGCGTCCTTGACGGGCTGCCAGTCGGAGTCGCGGGAGCCGCGTTCGACGTCGTCCACGGCGTCGCGGCGGACGGTGAAGGGGACGCGCAGCTCGACCACCGGCTGGGCGGTGCGGGCGCGGGCCTGGATGCCGTCCGTCGGGGGGTCGATGGTGGTCAGGTGGCCGGTGCCGACGGCGGCGAGGGCGGCGCCCTCGGGACCGCTGAGGTCGACCACCCGGCGGCCGGCGATGTGCAGTTTGAAGGTCTGACGGGCCTCCTCCTCGATTTCCTCCCACGCGGCGGCGGAGATCGGGGCGAGGTCCCGGTGGAGGTTGTTCATGTGCGGGGTCCTGTTCAGGGGGCTGTCAGGGGGTCTGCTTGAGGCTGCCGATGCCGAGCGAGCCGTCCCCGGAGACGGCAGCGGTAGCGGCAGCGGGCGCGGAGGAAACCGCGGACGCCGAGGGTTCCGAGGGCGGGGAGTCGAGGAAGTCGGCGGTCGGGACGAAGAACAGCCCACCGGTGACGGCGGTGGAGAAGTCGAGCAGCCGGTCGGTGGTGCCGGGCGGGTTGCCGACGAACATGTTCCGCAGCATCTCCTCGGTCACCCCCGGGTCCGCCGCGTAGCCGATGAAGTAGGTGCCGAACTCGCCGCCGCGGTCGAAGGAGCCGAACGCCATGTTGAACCGGACGATCTTCCGCTCCTCGCCGTCCGGCCCCGTGATCACGGTGAGCGCCACGTGCGAGTCGGCGGGCTTGACGTCGTCGGCCAGCTCGATGTCGCTGAGCTTGGTGCGGCCGACCGCGCCCTCCTGCTCCTCGACGCTCAGCGTGTTCCACTTGTCCAGGTCGTGCAGGTACTTCTGGACGATGACGTAGCTGCCGCCGGCGAACCCCGGGTCCTCCGCGCCGACCAGGGCGGCGCTCACCGCGGCCCGGCCCTCGGGGTTCTCGGTGCCGTCGACGAAGCCCAGCAGGTCCCGGTCGTCGAAGTAGCGGAAGCCCTGGACGGAGTCGACCACGGTGGCCGCCCCGCCGAGCCGGTCGACGAGTTGCCCGGCCAGCTCGAAGCAGAGGTCCATCCGGGCGGCCCGCAGGTGCAGCAGCAGGTCGCCGGGGGTGGCCGGGGCCCGGTGGCGGGTGCCGGCGACCTCCTGGAAGGGGTGCAGGGAGGTGGGCCGGGGGCCGCCGAAGAGGCGGTCCCAGAGTTCCGAGCCGATGCCGGTGACGCAGGTGAGGCCGCCGTCGGGGATCCGGAAGCCGACCGAGCGGCGCAGTCCGGCGAGGTCGGGCAGCAGGTCGCGGACGGCCGCCTCGCCGCCGGGTTCGACCGTGAGGACCAGGAAGATCGCCGCGTCGGTCAGCGGGGAGAGCACGGCCTGCGGGACGGGCCCGGCCGCGGGCCCGCCGGGCTGCTCGGGTTGGATGGTCACGATGCTCCTCAGGACGCCCGGGAGGCGTTCCACTCGGCGCGGTGGTCCGCGGAGATCTGCTTCAGGTGGTGCCCGGGAGCTCGCCGACGCGAGGCGTTGGCGTTGGGGTCGGCGAAGAACCGGGGGCCTGCGACGTGGCCGGGCGCCGGGCAGACGAACAGCGCGAGGACGGGGTTCTCCCGCGGCAGGTTCACGGCAGCCGCTCCCGGTGCGGTGCGGGGACGCCGAACGGGGGATGGACCAGCACTGATCCGATCATGGGAATGATTACATCGCAAAGCAGACAATCCGGCACGACCGGCGCGCATCCGAACGGCCCCGCCGGAGTCCGTCCCGACGGGGCCGTTCGGCTGAGGCGGCCGGCCCCTGCGCGTGGGCGTCAGTCGCGCCGCCGCCCGGCGCCGGTGGCGGCCACCGCGGCACCCAGCACCGCCGAGACGACCGGCACCACCAGGGCCGCCCGGAAGCCCTCCAGCACGGTGGCCCCCGACCCCAGCGCGGCCAGGTTCACCGTGGTCACCACCGAGAGGCCGAGCGCCGCACCGAACTGGAACGAGGTGTTGAGCAGCCCGCCGGCCAGCCCCTGTTCCTCCTCCGCGACCCCTTCGGTGGCCGCGATGGTCAGCGGCCCGTACGCGAGGGCGAAGGCGAGCCCGGTCAGCAGCATGGTCGGGAACATCATCGGGTACGTCCAGTCGGCCCCCACCGGCAGGAACAGCGCGTACGAGAGCACGGCCAGCAGGAAGCCGCCGAGGATCACCCGGGCGTTGCCGAAGCGCTCCACCAGCTTCGGGGTGAGGGTCGGTGCCAGCACCGAGTCCACTCCGATCGCGAGCAGCGCGAGGCCGGTCCGGAGCGGGGACCAGCCGCGCAGGTCCTGGAGGTAGAGGGTGGCGACGAACTGGAAGCCGAAGAACGAGCCGGCGAACAGCACCGCGCCGAGGTTGGCCCGCAGCAACGGCCCGGAGCGCAGGATGCCCAGGCGCACCAGCGGCGCGGGCGAACGCCGCTCGACCACCACGAACGCCGCCAGCAGGACGAGTCCGCCGGCCAGCACGGCGGCGGTGGTGCCGGCCCGCGCGCCCGGCTCGCCGATCCGGACCACGCCGTACACCAGCAGCAGCATCGCACCGGTCACGGCGGCCGCTCCGGCCAGGTCGAAGCGCTCGCCGCGGGCCCGCTCCGGCGCCGCCTCACGGGGGATCAGCGGGACGGCCGCCACCAGCAGCGCGCCGGCCAGCAGCACCGGAGCGAAGAACACCCAGCGCCAGCTGACCGCCGTCAACAGGCCGCCGACCACCAGGCCGAGCGAGAAGCCCGCCGCGGCCGTCCCCGCGTACACCAGCAGCGCCCGGTTGCGCCGCGGGCCCTCGGGGAAGGCGGTGGTGATGATCGACAGCCCGGCCGGGGTCATGAAGGCCGCCGACAGGCCGGTGACGAACCGGGCCAGGATCAGCACCCAGCCCTCGGCGGCCAGGCCGCCGAGGCCGGAGAAGAGGACGAAGACGGTCAGCCAGAGCAGGAACATCCGGCGCCGGCCCAGCAGGTCGGCCGTCCGGCCGCCGAGCAGCATGAACCCGCCGTAGCCCAGCACGTAGGCGCTCAGCACCCAGGACAGCGCCCCGGTGGACATCCCCAGGTCGACGCGGATCGAGGGCAGCGCCACGTTCAGCATGGCGACGTCGATGCCCTCCAGGAAGATCGCGCCGCAGAGCACGGCCAGGACGGCGACGGACCGGCCGCCGGGCCCCGTCGGGCGCTCCTCGGGCACCGGGGCGGCCTCCCGGCCGTTTTCGGGCAGGGCTGATGACACGGACACCTGAGGCTCCTCGGGGAAAGGGGGGCGGCGAGGGCCTCCGACGGTTCTCTTCCGTCCGGCCGGTTCCCTCTTGTAACCACCCGTCATCCTCGGGCAGCATCGGGGATCGTGGAAGAAGGCACTTCAAAGGAACCGACGCACTGCGCGGGTACCGAGGACGGCTACGACGTCCTCCAGTGGGACGTCCGGGAGGACTGCGAGGTACGGCAGATCCTGGACCGGATCGCCGACAAGTGGTCGCTGCTCGTGATCGCCCTGCTGGACCGGCAGTCGCTGCGCTTCACCGAGCTGCGCCGGGCGATCGACGGGGTCAGCCAGCGGATGCTCACCGTCACGCTGCGCCAGCTGGAGCGGGACGGCCTGGTCGAGCGGACGGTCCACCCCGTGGTGCCGCCCCGGGTGGACTACGCGCTGACGCCGCTCGGCCGGACGCTGCACGCCACCATCCAGTCCCTGGTCACCTGGACCGAGGCGCACCAGCGCGAGATCGCGGCCGCGCGGGCCGCGTACGACGCCCGGGAGGACGCGTCCTGAGTCGCGGCGAGGGGCGGATGCGCCTCCTCGCGCACCCGCCCCGCACCCGCCCCTCGCCCGACCCGGTCCGGCTCAGACCCGCAGCGCCGCCAGCTGCTCGGCGAACGGCACCACCTGCTCGGGCAGCGCCGGCGCCGCCGGGCCGCGCCCGGCCAGCAGGGCCGCCAGCTCGCCGGCCGCCCGGTCGATCCGGCGCGGCAGGCCGTCGGTGAGCCCGTCCCCCGCCGCACCCCAGTCGTCGGTGGCCGCGTAGACGGCGGTCGGCAGCACCACCGCGCGCAGGTAGCTGAACAGCGGCCGGACGGCGTGCTCCAGGGCGAGCGAGTGCCGGGCCGTGCCGCCGGTGGCGGCGATCAGCACCGGCTTGCCGGTGAGCGCATCGTTGTCGATCACGTCGAAGAAGGACTTGAACAGACCGCTGTACGAGGCCGTGAAGATCGGCGTCACCGCGATCAGGGCGTCCGCCTCCGTCACCGCCTCGATCGCCGCGCGCAGCCCGGCACCGGGGAAGCCGGTGACGAAGTTGTTGGCTATCTCCACCGCCAGGTCCCGCAGTTCGACCACGGTGACGCCCACCTCCCGCCCCTCCGGGGCGAGTCGGCGCACCGTCGAGTCGGCGAGCCGGTCGGCCAGCAGGCGCGTCGAGGACGGCTTGCTCAGCCCGGCACTCACCACCACCAGCTTGAACGCGGTCACTTGGCCACCTCCACGGCCTTCTCGTCCCGGGCCGCGACCAGCGCGGCGTGGGTCGGCCCGTCCGGCACTCCGGCCGGCCGGCCCTTGGCGAACTCCTCGCGCAGCACCGGCACGACCTCCTCACCGAGCAGGTCCAGCTGCTCCAGCACCGTCTTCAGCGGCAGGCCGGCGTGGTCCATCAGGAACAGCTGGCGCTGGTAGTCGCCGAAGGTCTCGCGGAAGGTCAGGGTCTTCTCGATGACCTCCTGCGGGCTGCCCACGGTCAGCGGGGTCTGCTCGGTGAACTCCTCCAGCGAGGGCCCGTGCCCGTACACCGGCGCGTTGTCGAAGTACGGACGGAACTCGCGCACCGCGTCCTGGGAGTTCTTCCGCATGAACACCTGCCCGCCGAGGCCGACGATCGCCTGCTCGGGCGTGCCGTGGCCGTAGTGGGCGAAGCGCTCGCGGTAGAGCTCGATCAGCTTCTGGAAGTGTTCCTTGGGCCAGAAGATGTTGTTCGCGAAAAAGCCGTCACCGTAGTAGGCGGCCTGCTCGGCGATCTCCGGGCTGCGGATCGAGCCGTGCCAGACGAACGGCGGGACGTCGCCCAGCGGGCGCGGCGTGGAGGTGAAGCCCTGGAGCGGGGTGCGGAAGCGGCCCTGCCAGTCCACGACCTCCTCGCGCCACAGCTGGTGCAGCAGCGCGTAGTTCTCGATCGCGAGCGGGATGCCCTGGCGGATGTCCTTGCCGAACCACGGGTAGACCGGGCCGGTGTTGCCGCGGCCCATCATGACGTCCACCCGGCCCTCCGCCAGGTGCTGGAGCATCGCGTAGTCCTCGGCGATCTTCACCGGGTCGTTGGTGGTGATCAGCGTGGTCGAGGTGGACAGGATGATGCGGTCGGTCTGCGCGGCGATGTAGCCGAGCATGGTCGTCGGCGAGGACGGGACGAACGGCGGGTTGTGGTGCTCGCCCATGGCGAAGACGTCCAGGCCGACCTCCTCGGCCTTGCGGGCGATGGCCACCATGGCCTTGATCCGCTCGTGCTCGGTCGGGGTGCGGCCGGTGGTGGGGTCGGTCGTCACGTCGCCGACGGAGAAGATTCCGAACTGCATGCTGCTCACCAGATCCCAGGTAGTCCAACTTTCAACCACTCTAGCACTCGGGCAGGTGCGGGTATTCCCCCTGGCCGCTTCCCGTTCCCTGCGGGGACAATGAAGAGCACGGGCGGGCAAGGGAAGGCTCCGGAAGGACGGCGGACGATGGGTCCGTACATCGCGGTGAGCGCGCTGAGCCACGAGGGCCTGGTGCGCGAGCACAACGAGGACAGCCTCACGGTCGGACCGTGGACGCTCTGCGCCACCGTGACCACCAACCCGCAGACCCTGCTCTTCCCGCTCGGCCCGCCCTGCGTGGTCGCGGTCTCCGACGGTCTGGGCGGCCACCCCGGCGGCGAGGTGGCCAGCGCCCTGGTCGCCCGGCGGCTCGCCGCCGACGGGGGCACGCTGGACAGCGAGGAGGCTGTCCGCGAGGAGCTCCAGGACTGCAACCGGGCCGTCTACGCAGCCGCCGCCGGGGAACCGGAGCTCGCCGCGATGGGCACCACCGTCGCCGGACTGGTGCTGCTGCCCGAGCAGGTGGTGACCTTCAACGTCGGCGACAGCCGGGTCTACCGGATCACCGCGGACGGACTGCGCCGGGTCAGCGTGGACGACAGCCCACCGCTGCCGCCCGGACAGCGCACCACCTCGGTGGTCACCCAGACGCTGGGCGGCTCGCTCGGGCTCACCTTCGTCGAACCGCACGTCCGGGCCGCGCCGCTGGCCACCGGGGACCGGTACCTGGTGTGCAGCGACGGCCTGACCGACCCGGTGCCCGAGGAGGAGCTGGCCGGGCTGCTGGAACGGTCGTTCGAGGGGGCGGACCGCTCGGACGGCAAGGCGGCGTTCGAACTGTGGAAGGCCGCGATCGAGGCCGGCGGGCCGGACAACATCACCCTGGCACTGGTGCAGGTCGGGGCGTAGGGGCGCCTGGTTCCCGGCGGAACGGACCCGCCCCGGGCGGGGCGCCGTAGCGCTCCGCCCGGGGCGGTCACCTGTCCGTTGGCCGTTCCCGGCTCAGATTTCGCTCGTGACGCTCACCCCGCTGAAGCCCTGCTGGGCGTAGAGGCTGAAGTAGACGTAGCCGGCCGCCGGGTTCGTGACGGTCAGCGTCTCGGAGTTGTCCGGGTTGGTCGACCGCGCGGTGTTGCTGTCGGTGTACGCCCAGCCGGTCGGGTTGTAGTAGAGGTCGCCGTTGCCGGTGCCGCCGCTGGTGGTGATCTTCACCTGCTTGGTGCCGGCCGGCACCAGCAGGTAGAAGTGCGCGTAGTTGCCCGTGGTGGCCGCGACGTTGCTGCGGGTGCAGTTGGCGTCCAACTGCCGGGTGTCGGTGCCGGTGCACTCCGGCAGCTGCGGCGTGGTGGGCGTGCCGCCGCCGTCGGTGGCGCAGGCGCCGGCCGCGCACCTGGTCAGCCAGCTGTCGAAGTCGGCGTCGTAGCGGGTGCCGATGGTGGTCTTCAGGATGGTGCGGGCACCGGCCCAGTCACCGGCCCGGTACTTGGCGAGGACCGCGTCCATGTCGGAGCGGTGCTGCTCCAGCATGTAGCGCACGGCCAGGTAGCCCCAGCGGTAGACCCGGTCCTGGTCACCGTAGGCGGTGTCGAACAGGTCGCTCAGCTTGTAGGTGTGCCGGGCGGCGGCCGCGATGGCACCGTCGTTGTTCACCTTGCGGTACGAGTAGGAGACGTACTCCGCGAAGCCCTCGACCCACCAGACGGTCGGGGTGGTCATGCCGGCGTTGAAGTCGCCGTACATGTCGAACCGGCCGTCGAGGTAGTGGGTGTACTCGTGGTTGAGGTTCCAGATCTCGAAGGACGGACGGGCCCACTCGGCCTCGTAGCAGAGGAAGCGCGGCTGGTTGCCGACCGTGGCCGGCTGGCCCTCCAGGTACATGCCGCCGTTGTTGGTGTCGATGCCGTAGATCGCGGCGGCCAGCACCTGGTAGTCGAGCGAGGAGTGGAAGACCACGACCTCGATCGTGTTGTTGTTGTCGTCCTTGACCGGGCCGGTGTCCTTGGCCACCGAGTGGAAGAACGCGTCCTGGCCGGTCAGGCTGGTGCAGGCGGTGCCCAGCTGGGTGCTGTCCAGCGCTTGGGCGATCAGCTTGATGCTCGGGCTGCAGGTGTAGTTCACCGTCAGCACGCCGGCCTTGAGCTGGTCGGCCTTGTTGCAGGTGCCGTAGTACGAGCAGTTGCCGACGTCGTAGTAGTCGACGCCCTCGGCGACCGCGGCCCACTGGTAGACGGTGCGGCCCTTCGGCTCGGACTTGTCGACCAGCCCCTTGGCGAGCGGACGGACCTTGACCTGGAGGGCCGTGTCCTTCAGGAAGCGGGTCAGCTCCTTGGTCGCGTTGTAGACCAGCACGCCGTAGGTGTCGCCGAGCAGGCCGTTGTTGCGGGCCGCGAAGTCGGACAGCGAGTCCAGCACGCTCGGGTCGGCCTCGACGGCCGCGTCGAAGCCGGGCACCTGGTGGCCGCGGAACAGCACGGTGAACACCGGGTTGACCGCCCAGGCCATGCCGGCCGGGTTCCAGGTGTCGGCCTTGTAGTCGCCCAGCAGCCGCTTGACCACCGGCAGGTAGCGGACGTTCTCCTGCGCGCTGTCGATCAGGGTGACCGCCTCGCCCAGGATGGGCCCGTTGCCCGGGGCGACGTCACGCGAGTGCGCGCTGTTGAAGAAGGAGTCCAGGCCGGACTGGATCGCGGTCTTGAGGCCGGCGCCGTACTCGCCGACGTCCTCCTTGTGGTACCACTGCACGAAGTAGCCGGCGCGCAGGTAGAGCACCAGCTGCTCGACGGAGGTGGAGTTGTCGCCGGGGTAGTTGGCCGCCGCGTCGCGCAGCGCGTAGGCCACCGTGCTCATCTGCTCCTCGCGGAACGCGCCCCGCGCGTCGCCGCCGGTGAGCTGGAACAGGCTGTTGATGCACTGGATGTCGGCATCCTTGATGTGCTGGACCAGGTCGCTGCCGGTCCGGCCGGAGAAGTCGCCGACGGTACAGGGCTTTTCGGCCGCCACGCCGAGGCTGAAGGCCTTGGCGGCCGGCCGGACCTCGGCCGGCCGGGTGTCGACCGGGAGCGGGGCGCGCTGGTCCGCCGATGCCAACTGCTGCCCGCTGTCGGCTCGTTCGGTGGCGCCGATGGCGGGCTGCGGGGCCGGCCCGGTCGGGACGGGCGCGGGCGTGCCGCCCGGGGTGGGGGTGGCGGGGGCGGCCTGGGACTGCGGGGCGAACAGGCCGACCGCCAGGAACAGGGACAGGACGAGCGTCAACAAGCGTGCCAGCTGCGGGAGTCGCAGCAGACGTGAAGGACTCACGTGGGGGCCTCCGGGCCGTCGTCGACCGCGACGTGGGGTCGCGGCCGGTGGGGGTGTCGAGGACCGTTGGTGACGGCGCCGCGTGGGGGCGGCGGTTCCGTCGGGCACGGTGGGGGATGTGACATGTACCATGGCACATCCCACTTGCCCTTGGGAACCCGGGGCGTTGTGCGCGGTTTGCGGGGAATTGAGTCAGGACCCGTGATGACGGTCCGCCAAAAGACCCGCCCCGGGCGGGCCGCCGTAGCGCTCCGCCCGGGGCGGTCACCTGTCCGGCCTGCCGGAGTCGGCTCAGAATTCGCTCGTGACGCTCACCCCGCTGAAGCCCTGCTGGGCGTAGAGGCTGAAGAAGACGTAGCCGGCCGGCGGGTTGCCGACGGTCAGCGTCTCCGAGTTGTCCGGACATGTACCATTTCACACATCACACAACATTGTGACGACCTTTACCCGAGGTCCACTCATTCGCAAAAGCGTGAAGGGCATGGCGACGGGTCGTCACCATGCCCTTTCCACTGACGGAACGGGGAATTCCGGGTTTTCTCCGGCCACCCCCGGGCGGCTACTTGCGGAGCAGCAGGATCACGCCCGCCGTCACCAGCCCGACCACGACGGCGGCCACGCCGTACGCCAGGCGGTGCGCCCGCAGCACCGGCAGGAAGCGATCCACGGCGTAGCGGCCGGGGCCGGTCAGGGCGAGCGCGGCGGCACCGGCGGTCAGCAGCAGTTCGTACTCGCTGCCCTTCGGGGCGAAGAAGCCGCCGCCCCAGGTGACGGCTATCGCGTTGACCATCGTGCCGACGATCGCGGCACCCGCGAGCGGGGTCAGCAGGCCGACGGCGAGGGCGAGTCCGCCCAGCGTCTCGGTGAGGCCCGCCACCACGGCCATGGCGTGGCCGGCCGGGTAGCCGCTCATGGTGAAGAACTGACCGGTGCCGTCGATCCCACCGCCGCCGAACCAGCCGAACAGCTTCTGACTGCCGTGCGCGGCCATGGTCAGGCCGAGGACCAGGCGCAGGAGCAGGAGTCCGGCGTCGTAGGCGTGCGGGGAGGTCGTCGCGGACCCGGAGGTGTCCCGGGCCGGGCTGACGGTGGTGGCGGCGGCGGTCGTGCTCGGGCTGCTGCTCGGCATGCGCGTCTCCATCGATCGGGGTTCGGTCGTCGTCCGGCGCGGCCGGACGTGGTCACTGGTCGTGGTGGTGCGGCGGGCAGGGGTCGTCACCCCGCGTCGTTGTTCAAATTTGAACCTGCCGCTCTCCCGACCGTACCTCGAAGTTCGAATTTGAACAACTGACGGACCGTCGGCGACTCGCGGGCCCCGCGCGGGCCGGGGAGGGTGGAGACATGGCTCAACACAGGCAACACCGACGGGAGTCGCGGACCGGCGCCCCGTACGCCGAGGCGCTGGACGCCTTCGGCGAGCGCGTCCGGCTGATCACCCCCGGCCAGTGGGACTCCCCCACCCCGTGCGGCGGCTGGTCCGTCCGCGACCTGGTCAACCACCTCACCGGCGAGCAGCTCTGGGTGCCCGAACTGCTGATGGGCGCCACCATCGGCGAGGTCGGCGGACGCTTCGACGGCGATGTGCTCGGCGACGACCCGGCCACCGCCTGGACCGACGCCGCCGAGGCCGCCCGGAAGGCCTGGGCCGTCCCGGGCGCCACCGAGCTGACCGTCCACCTCTCCTACGGGGACGTCTCCGGCCACTACTACCTGGACCAGCTCACCACCGACCTGGTGATCCACTCCTGGGACCTCGCCCAGGGCATCGGACGGCGCACCCGGCTCCCGGCCGGGCTCGTCGAGTTCGCGCTCGGTGAGTTCGCCGGGTACGGGGACCTCTCCGGCAGCGGGCTCTTCGACCCGCCGCTGCCGGTGCCCGAGGACGCCGGCCCGCAGACCCGGCTGCTCGCCCTCACCGGGCGGCGGGACGGAGGGTGACCGGACGCGCCTCCCGGTGCCGGATACTGGAAGCCGGGGGAAGTCTTCCGTGCGAGAGGCGGGCGGGCCATGAGCCGCAGGCCTGACATCCTCGGCGAGTTCACCGCCGACCACCGGGCGGCCATCGAGCTGCTCGACCGGATCGAGGCCGCGCCGGCCGACGACCCCGGGCGCGGCGAGCTGGTCTCCCGGCTGACCGACCTGCTGTTCACCCACTGCGCCGCCGAGGAGGAGCACCTCTTCCCGGCGGTCCAGCACGACGTGCCCGACGGCGGGGCCCTGGTGTTCCGCAGCATCCAGGACCACCTGGCGATCGGGCAGTACCTGGCCGACCTCCAGGGGCTCGGACCGGCCGACCCGGCCTTCGACACCCTGCTGCAGAGCCTCGCCGAAACCCTGCGGCGGCACCTGCGCGACGAGGAGGAACAGCTCTTCCCGGCCACCCGCAAAACCCTGCCCGCCGCCACCCGCGCCGCACTGGGCGACCGGCTGCGGGCGGAGCGGGCGGAGCTGGACGCCTCCTAGAGCACCCCTCGGGCCTGCTCAGTCCTTCGGGCTGATCACGGCGAACCGGGCGCCCTCGCGGTCCCGCAGCCGCGCCACCCGCCCGTACGGGGAGTCGAAGGCCGGCCCGATCGCCCCGCCGCCCAGCTCCACGGCCCGGGCCAGCGCCCGGTCGGTGTCCGGGACGGCGAAGGACACCTCCCAGTGCGGCGGCATCCCGGCCGGGCCGCCCGCCTGCTCCCTGGCCAGCGCCGCGACGCTGTGCCCCTCGGCGCGCAGCACCACCCGGTCGTGCTCCCAGCGGACGTCGAAGCGCTCCGGGTCCCGGCCGTCCCAGCGGAACACCTCGCCGTAGAACAACGCCGCCGCGAACGGGTCCGGGGTGCGCAGCTCGATCCAGACCGGCGCCCCGGGCAGGTCCAGCTTCCGGGCCCGGCCCGGCGGGCCCTCCCAGATGCCGAACACCGCGCCCACCGGGTCCGCCGCGAAGGCCACCCGCCCGGCGTCGAAGGCCAACGGGCCGACGGCCAGGGTGGCACCGCGCTCACGCACCGCGTCGGCGGCGGCGTCGGCGCTCTCCGTGCCGAAGTAGCTGGTCCACGCGAGCGGGACCGCCCCGAAGCCGGCGACGCCCAGCCCGGCCACCGCCTCCCCGCCGGTCACCGCGTGCACGTACGGCCCGAAGCGGTCCGGACCGGGCTCGAACTCCCAGCCGAGCAGCGGCCCGTAGAACCCCTCGGCATCCCCCAGGTCCCGGGCCATCAGGCTCACCCAGCACGGCACGGCCGCCACACAGCGCACCTTGGCGGCCATCTCACCGCTGCCCATCGCGAACCTCCTCGCCCACCCGGCCGCCGGGCTCCTCCCGACTCCCACGACCCACCGGCCGCCCGGGACGCCCACAGCCTAGGCCGCCACCCGCACCGCCCCGGGGAAGCCATGCCCGGGATCGGCGCACCCGGTTCTCGAGGGGCTCGGCGTCCGGGGAGATGCCCACGGGGCCGGAGAGGTGGACGACCTCGCCGAAGGGGAGGGTCCGGTCGGTCTCGCAGCGGACGCCGTCGGGCCGGCTGTGGACGACGATGATCACGGGCTGGGTTCTGACGACAGTGGAATCCGGCCACCGACTCTCCAATGTGACGCAGGTCACACATGGAGGGGAAATTCCGGGGACGGATTCCCCGTTTTCGAGTACGTTGGCAGAACCGGGGAGAACTTCCCCGGTATCCTGATGAGGAGCAGTCGCCGTGACCACCACCGCCGAGTCGGTCCGTCCCACGGGGAGCGCGCGTACGCCGAAGCTGCGTGCGGACGCGAGCCGGAACCGGGAGCGGATCGTGCTGGCGGCCCGGGACGCGTTCGTCGAGCACGGTGCGGATGCACCGCTGGACGAGATCGCGAAGCGGGCGGGGGTCGGCAACGCCACCCTGTACCGGAACTTCCCGGACCGGGTGGCACTGATCCGCGAGGTGGCGGTACTCGTCAAGAACCGCGTCCTGGCGCTCGCCGAGACGGCGACGGCGGAGGCGGACGCTCCTGACGGCGGCGGCCCGTTCGACGCCCTCCAGCGGTTCGCGCACGCGTCCGTCGGGGAGAAGGTCGGCGGCCTCTGCACCTTGTTCAGCAACCATGTCGACCCGCACGACCCGGAGTTGAGCGAGATCCGGGAACGCCTGCAGGCCGCCGTGGGCGGACTGATGGAGCGCGCCCGGGCCGCGGGCGAGCTGCGGTCGGACATCGACCACGGTGACCTGTTCATCGCGATGAGCCAGCTGACCCGGCCGCTGCCGAACACCTCCTGCCGACTGCTCGACGAGTTCGTCCACCGACACCTGCAGATCTTCCTGGACGGCCTGCGCGCGCCGGCCCGTTCGGCCCTGCCCGGCCGGGCCGCGACCTTCGAGGACTTCCAGCCCCAGAACTGACCGACCACCAGTACCGACCGTCCGACGACGCGCGCTGCCGCGCCCCGGCACGCCCTTCGACCGCACGTTCCCCGTACGGCAACCCACCGTTGCCGTACGGCACTCGACCGTTCACGCACACCACACGCACCCTGAAGTGAGTACCCCCATGCCTCAAGCCGACGCCCGACCGGCGACGCTGCCCGATCCCCGGCGCTGGAAGGCGCTGATATTCATCGGCCTCGCCCAGCTGATGGTCGTCCTCGACGCGACCATCGTGAACATCGCCCTGCCGTCCGCGCAGCGCGACCTGGGCATCTCCGACGGCAACCGCCAGTGGGTGATCACCGCCTACGCGCTGGCCTTCGGCGGCCTGCTGCTGTTCGGCGGCCGGATCGCGGACCTCTGGGGCCGCAAGCGGACCTTCATCGTGGGCCTGACCGGCTTCGCCCTCGCCTCCGCGCTCGGCGGCGCCGCGGCCAACACCGCGATGCTGCTCGGCGCCCGCGCACTCCAGGGCGTGTTCGGCGCGCTGCTCGCGCCGGCCGCGCTGTCGCTGCTCGCGGTGACCTTCACCGAGGCCAGGGAGCGCGCCAAGGCCTTCGGCATCTACGGTGCGATCGCCGGTGGCGGTGGCGCCATCGGTCTGATCCTCGGCGGCCTGCTCACCGAGTACATGAACTGGCGCTGGACCTTCTTCGTCAACATCCCGTTCGCCATCGTGGCCGCCGCGGGCGCCGTGCTGGTGATCCGCGAGCCCGCCGAGGGCCGCAACCGCAACAAGCTGGACGTCCCCGGCGTGCTGCTGGTGACCGCCGGCCTGGTCTCGCTGGTCTACGGCTTCACCCGCGCCGAGTCCGACGGCTGGTCGTCCGGCAGCACCGTGGGGCTGTTCGTCGCGGCCGCCGTGCTGCTGTCCGCCTTCGTCGTGGTGGAGCTCCTGGTCAAGGCCCCGCTGCTGCCGCTGCGCGTGGTGCTCGACCGCAACCGCGGCGGGGTGTACCTGTCGCTGGGCATGGCCGTGATCGGCATGTTCGGTCTGTTCCTCTTCCTGACCTACTACCTCCAGATCGTGCTCGGCTACAGCCCGGTGCTCACCGGTGTGGCCTTCCTGCCGATGGTGGCGGGCATGATCACCGGCTCGACCCAGATCGGCGCCCGGCTGATGACCCGGGTCCCGGCCCGCTACCTGATGGCGCCGGGCTTCCTGGTCGCCTCGGCCGGCATGTTCCTGCTGGCCCACATCGGCCTGGACACCTCCTACCCGGCGCTGATCCTGCCCGGCCTCGTCCTGATGGGCCTCGGCATGGGTACCGCGTTCATGCCGGCCATGAGCCTCGCCACGCACGGCGTCCAGCCGCGCGACGCGGGTGTGGCCTCGGCGATGGTCAACACCTCGCAGCAGGTCGGCGGCGCCATCGGCACCGCGCTGCTGAACACCATCGCGGCGAGCGCGACCACCAGCTGGCTGACCTCGCACGCCGGCGCCGCCGCCACCTCTCCGGCGGCCGCCAAGGCCATGCAGTTCCAGGGCATGGTGCACGGCTTCACCACCGCGATCTGGGTGTCCTTCGGAATCCTGGTGGCGGCCGCCGCGGTCGCCTTCACCTTCGTCAACGCCGGCCGGCCGGGTGCCGCGGCGGGCTCGGACACGGGCGCGGCGAAGGAGAACGAGGTGCCGGTGCTGGTGCACTGACGCCCTTGGGGTTGCTCGGGTGCGTACGCGGCCCGTCCGGTGTCCTCCACGACACCGGGCGGGCCGCTCGCCGTTTCCCCGGGGACGGCCCGGGGCCGGACGGGACCGCGGGCGAGCCCCGGGCCGCCGGGCTCCGAAGCGGGGGGCCCGCGGAATCCGGGCCACCGGATACGCCCGCGAGTTCCTCACATTCCGGTCCCAAGGCGCGCTTGTTCCACGGTCGACCCGTCGCCTATGGTGAGCGAAGCACTTCGCTCCGTGTGCACCCCCTCGCGCATTTCCGGCAAACCCCCTGGGCCTGCGCTTTTACGTTTTTGACACGCTCACGACATAGAGCGTTCCGCAGTGCCCGCCCGACAGCCAGCTCCTCGCTCCCGAAACCAGCGGAGGGTTCCGCCATGTCGCCGTCGCACCCGCACGTCCGGTCCCGCCGGCCGGAGTTCCACCGTCCCGGCCCCGGAAGGACGGCCAGTGCGCAGAGACGGTCCCGGCGGAGCGCGCACCAGGCCTGACGCGGCCGGAAACGCGCACGAACCGCACCCCACGATCCGTTCTCCCGAGAAACTCCTCCGGACGTGATGAATGACCGACCGCCTGGACTTCAGCCTCACGCAGTTGCGCTACTTCGTGGAATCGGCCGAACTCGGCAACATCTCGGAAGCGGCCGAGAAACTCAGAGCCTCACAATCGACCGTCTCCTCGGCCATCATGCGGCTGGAACGCCAGCTCGGCGTGCAACTCCTGCTCCGCCACCACGCCCGCGGGGTCACCCTCACCCCGAACGGGCGGCACCTGCTGCTCGGCGCCCGCGCCCTGCTGGGACAGGCCAGGAGCCTCCAGGAACAGGGGGACGCGCTGGCCGGCGGCATCGAGGGCCGGCTCGGCCTCGGCTTCCTCACCCCGGTGGCCCCGGTCCTGCTCCCCCGGACCCACCGGGTCACTGCGGAACGGCACGCCGGCCTGCGGCTGGCCACCAGGGAGGAACCGGCCGACCGGCTGCTGGCGCTGCTCCGGGAAGGGCAGTGCGAACTGGCCGTCACCTACGACTTCCTGAGCGGCGACACCCGGTTCGTCCCGCTGGCCGAGCTGCCCCTGCGGGCGCTCCTCGCGGACGACGACCCCTGTGGCCGCGGCGGCCCCGTCCGCCTGGCCGAGCTCGCCGAGCGGCCGTTCGTCGCCCTCGACGACCCGCCGCTGATGCTCCACTTCGAGAAGTTCTTCGCCGACGTCGGCGTCCCGCTGCCGCCGGTGATCACCGCGGCCGGACCGGAGACCGTCCGCGGCCTGGTGGCTGCCGGATGCGGGTTCACCCTGGTCCACCAGCGCGTCCACCGGGCCACGGCGCCGGACGGCGGGCGGCTCCGCCCGGTGGAACTCGCGGAGGACACGCCGACCGCGTCGCTCGGCGTGGCCACCGCGCCCGGCCTCGCCCTCGACCGGCGCGGCCGGGCCGTCCTGAACGTCCTCAGGTCGGTGGTCCCGGCCAGCCGTCTGTGACGCCGAGGCGCGCCGTCGTCGCCACACACATCCCCCTCAACCACGCGACACACGCCGGAGGAATGCCGTGTTCGCCATGCTCTTCGCCGGTCAGGGCAGCCAGCACAAGGGAATGGGCTCCGAGGTCCTCGAACGCTACCCGGGACTGGTCGGATTCGCCTCCGACCTGCTGGGGTACGACCTGGCCACCCTGTGCACGAAGGACCCGGACCGCCTGCTCTCCCGGACCGAGTACACCCAGCCGGCGATCTTCGTCGTCAACGCCCTGCACAGCTTCGAGCACACCCACCGGGAGGACCGCCCGGCGGACGTCTACCTCGGGCACAGCCTCGGCGAGTACAACGCCCTTCTGGCCGCCGGGGTCTTCGACTTCGAGACCGGGCTGCGGCTCGTCGCCAAGCGCGGCGAGCTCATGGCCGCGGCCTCCGAGGGCGGCATGGCCGCCGTGCTGGACACCCCCGAGGAGCGGTTGCTGGGGATCCTCGCCGACCACGGCGTCGACGGCGTCGACATCGCCGGCCTGAACACCCCCTCACAACTCGTCATCGCGGCCACTCCCCCCGTGCTGACCGCCGCGATCGGCTGTCTGGAGGAGCAGGGGATCCGGGTGGCGCGGCTGAAGGTGAGCGCGCCCTTCCACTCCCGCTACATGGAACCGGCCCGCGAACGGTTCGCGGAATTCCTCACCGGCTTCACGTTCGCCGCCCCCGGAACGCCCGTCGTCTCGAACGTCACCGCCCGGCCGCACCGGCCGGAGGACACCGCCCGACTCCTGGCCGAACAGCTCGTCGCCCCGGTGCGCTGGACCGACTGCGTACGAAGTCTCGTCGACCGCGACGGCGTCCTGGAGTTCACCGAGATCGGGGGCACCGCCCTCACCCGCATGGTCGACAAAATCACCTCTGGAGCCTGAACGATGGAATCGACGACCGACACGATCCGGACGTACCTGGAGGAGCGCTTCCTCTTCGAGTTCGACGAGGAGATCACCCCGAACACCGACCTGTTCAAGGCCGGCGTGATCGACTCCTTCGGCTACGTCAGGATGATGAAATTCCTGGAGTCCGAATTCTCCATGGTCCTCGACAGCGACGAGATCCTCATGGACGTCCTCGTCTCGCTCGACGCGATCGACGGATTCGTCCAGAAGAAGCTCGCCGGCAACTGAGGGGACTGTCATGTGCGGAATCGCCGGGTTCCTCGGGAACCCACCACGGTCCGGAGCGGCCACCGAGGTCATCACCTCGATGCTCTCGGCCATCCGCCACCGCGGGCCGGACCAGGCCGGCTACTACCTGGACGACGGGCTCGCGATGGGCACCGTACGACTGGCGATCGTCGACCCCGCCGACGGCACGCAGCCGATGTCGGACCCGGCCGAGAGGTACTGGATCTGCTTCAACGGCGAGATCTACAACCACGTCGAACTGCGCGCGGAACTGGAGGGCCTGGGCCGTCCGTTCCGCACCCACCACTCCGACACCGAAGTCGCCCTCCAGGCCTGGATCCAGTGGGGTCCGGACTGCTTGGCCCGCTTCAACGGCCCGTTCGCGCTCGCGATCCGGGACACCGTGACCGGCCGGTTCGTCCTGGCCCGCGACCGCTACGGCAAACGCCCGCTGTACTACGCCGAGCACGACGGCGCCCTCCTGTTCGCCTCCGAGGCGAAGGCCTTCGGCGCCTTCCCCGGCTTCCGCTTCGAGCTCTCCCCGAAGGACCTGGCCGCGATCTACGCGGTGTGGACGCCGCTGCCCGACCGCACGCCGTTCGTCGGTGTCCACCAGCTGCCGATGGGCTCGCTCCTGGAGATCGACGGCGACCGGCGCTCGCTGCGCGCGTACGAGGAACTCTCCTTCGACGTACCGGGCTTCGACGGCACGGAACGCGAGGCGGTGGAGTCCGTCCGGGAGAGCCTGCACCACGCGGTGGAGCTGCGCCTGCGCTCCGATGTGGAGGTCGGCGTCTACCTGAGCGGCGGTCTGGACTCCTCCGTGGTGACCAGCCTCGCCACCCGGCTGTCCCGGCACCAGGTCCGCACCTTCTCGGTGGCCTTCCGGAACAAGCACTTCGACGAGTCCGACAGCCAGCTCCTGGTCGCCGAGCACCTGGGCACCGTGCACTCCGCCCTCCCGGTCACCGGTGCGGACATCGCCGACAACCTCCCCTCGGCGGTGTACCACGCCGAGGTGCCGGCCTTCCGGACGTCCTTCGTCCCGATGTTCCTGCTCTCCCGCCACGTCCGCGACGCCGGCATCAAGACCGTGCTCAGCGGCGAGGGCTCCGACGAGGCCTTCCTCGGGTACTCCCTGTTCCGCGAGACCATGCTGCGCGAACGCTGGCACGAGCTCACGGACGCCGAGCGGCGGGCCGCGCTCGCCACCCTGCACCCGGAGCTGGCGCACTTCGGCCCGGCCCACCAGGGCCATCTGCTCGGCCTGTACCAGCAGTTCGCCACCGAGCGGCTGCCCGGCCTGTTCTCCCATGAACTGCGCTACCAGAACGGCAGGTTCGCGGCCCGGCTGCTCGCCGCCAAGGAGGACCCGTTCGCCGACCTGCTCGACCTGGTCGCCCGGACACCGGGGTACCCGGCCATGTCCGCGGTGCAGAAGGCTCAGTGGCTGGAGTACAAGACCCTGCTGCCCGGCTTCCTGCTCTCGACCCAGGGCGAGCGCGTCGCCCTGGCACACGGCGTGGAGAACCGCTGCCCGTTCCTCGACCCGGCGGTGGTCCGGACCGCCTCCTCGGTCAACCTCCGGTTCGACGACGGGTGGAACGAGAAGGCCCTCCTGAAGAAGGCGTTCCGCGCCGAGCTCCCGCAGTGGACCACCGACCGCCCCAAGCAGCCCTACCGCGCACCGGGCGCCGAGGCGTTCAAGGAGGGCCGTCCGGACTACCTGGAACTCATCCTGTCCGACGCCGAGTTGGGCAAGCTCGACTTCCTGGACCGGCGATTCGCCCGCCGCCTGACGGACCGGATCATGGAGTCGCCCGTCGAGGAGGTGAGCACCAAGGAGGACCAGGCCTTCGTCTACCTGCTCACCACCGCCGTGCTCCACCGGCAGTTCGTGCTCGACGGCGCCGGCCGGGCCAGTGGGGCCCCGGCCGGGGCGCTCGACCTGAAGGTGACCGTGGACCGGCGTCACGCCGTCCGGACCGGCAAGGAGGCCCGGTGACCACCGACGACATGGCCATCATCGGCCTCGCACTGCGCTTCCCCGGGGCCGACACCCTTGCCACGCTCTTCGACCACCTCGTCGCCGGACGCTCCCTGATCACCGAGGTCCCGGCCGAACGGTGGTCCAAGGAACGCTACTTCGGCGACCCGCGCGGCGGCGGCGAACGGACCAACAGCATCTGGGCCGGGTTCATCGAGGACGCGGACCGCTTCGACGCCGCCTTCTTCGCCATCTCCCCGCGCGAGGCCGAGACGATGGACCCGCAGCAGCGGTTCGCCCTCGAACTCGCCTGGAAGGCCATCGAGGACGCGGGCTACCGCGCGGGCGAGCTCGCGGGCAGCCGCACCGGGGTCTTCATGGGCGTCTGCCACGCCGACTACGCCGAGCTGATCGAGCGCGACGACGTGGCGACCGACGCCTACTTCCCGACCGGCACGGCCTACTCGATCGTCGCCAACCGGATCTCGTACCACTTCGACCTCCACGGCCCGAGCATCGCCAACGACACCGCCTGCTCCAGCTCCCTGGTGTCCGTCTACGAGGCCGTGACGGCGCTGAACAACGGGGACTGCGACCTGGCGCTGGCCGGCGGCGTGAACCTGTGCTGGTCCCCGAAGCACTTCGTGGCCTTCAGCAAGGCCGGCATGCTCTCGCCCACGGGCCGGGCGCACGCCTTCGACCAGGGCGCCGACGGGTTCGTCCGCGGCGAGGGCGGCGCGGTCCTGCTGCTCAAGCCGCTCGCCCGGGCGCTCGCGCACGGCGACCCGGTCCACGGGGTGATCAAGGGCGTCGGCACCAACCACGGCGGGCGGACCAACTCGCTGACCGTGACCAGCCCGGCCGCCCAGGCCGCGCTGATCGAGGACGTCTACACCCGCGCGGGCATCGCGCCCGGGAGCGTCGGCTACATCGAGGCGCACGGACCGGGCACGCCGGTCGGGGACCCGATCGAGGTCGTCGGCCTCAAGCGCGCCTTCCGGAACCTGCACGAGGCCGCCGGCACCGAGCCCGTCCCGGGCACGACCGGCATCGGCTCGGTCAAGACCAACATCGGGCACCTGGAATCCGCCGCCGGGGTGGCCGGCATGGTGAAGGTCGTCGCCGCCATGGCCGCCGGGGTGCTGCCCGCAACCGTCAACTTCGAGACCCTGAACCCGCTGATCAACCTGGACGGCAGCCCCTTCTACATCGTGGACGGGACCCGGCCCTGGCCGGCCGGGGACGACACGCCCCGCCGGGCCGGCGTCAGCTCCTTCGGCTTCGGCGGGACCAACGCCCACGTGCTGCTGGAGGAACCGCGGCACCGCACCGCGTCGGCCGACGCACCGGGCCCGTACGTCGTCCCGCTGTCGGCGCGCACCCCCGAGCGGCTGCGCGTGCTCGCCGGGCTGCTGCGGGAGCACCTGCTCGCGCCGGAGTCCGCGCTGCTGCCGCACCAGTCGCCGGCCGACATCGCCCACACCCTGCGGGTGGGCCGCGAACCGCTGGCGGCCCGGGCCGCCCTCGTCGTCTCCGACCGGGAACAGCTCGTCGCCGCGCTGGAACCGCTGGCGTCCGGTGAGCTCCCGGCCGGCGGCTGCGCCGACCCCGCCGGCGCCGGACCGGAGATCATGACCGCGGTCGCCGACTGGCTGGGCGGCGGGGACGCCACGTGGCCGCACCTCCCCGGTGCCCACCGGGTGCGGCTGCCCACCTACCCGTTCGCGCGGGACCGGCACTGGTACCGCGTGCCGGAGCCCGTCGCCCCCGCCGTGGCCGCGACCGGGCACCTGCACCCCCTCGTCCACCGCAACACCTCCGACCTGGTGCAGCAGCGCTACACCTCGACGTTCACCGGCGCCGAGCCCTTCCTCGACGACCACCGCGTCAACGGCCGGCAGGTGCTGCCCGCCGCGGCCTACGTCGAGATGGCCCGGGCCGCCGTGAAACTCTCGGCCACCGGGACGGGGACCGTCCGGCTGCGCGACCTGGCCTGGCTGCGGCCGATCACCGTCGACGGGGAACCCGTCGAGGTCCGGGTCGAACTGACGCCCGGGGAGCGGGGGATCGCCGTCGCGTTCCGCCAGGGCGACACGGAGCACGGCACCGGCCGCGCCGAACTCGTCCCGCCCGCACCGCCGGCCCCGCTCGACCCGGACGCGCTGCGCGCCTCCTGCCCGGACCCGGCCGACCCGGACGCGGTCCACCGGCGGCTGCGCGCCCAGGGCCTGGAGTACGGCCCCGCCATGCGCGCGCTGCGGGAGCTGCGCACCGGCCCGGACCGGGCGCTCGCCCGCATCCGGCCGACCGAGCCCGGGGGCGGCGGGCACCTGCTGCCGCCGAGCCTGCTGGACGCGGCCTTCCAGGTCTCCGTCACGCTGATGGCGGACACCGCCGGGCCGACCCTCCCGCTCGCCCTGGACGAGGTCGTGGTCCACCGGCCGTGCCCGGCCGAGAGCTGGGCGTGGGTCCGGCGGACGGGCGGCTCGGGTGCCGTGGCCACCTTCGACATCGACCTGTTCGACAGCGAGGGCGTCGTCCACGCCACGGTCCGGGGGCTCGCCCAGCGCGCCACCGGCACGGGCCCGCGCGTCGTCACCGCCACCACCCGGTGGACGGACCGGCCGGCCGTCCCGGGCGGCCCGGCCCGCACCCCGCACACCCCGGAGCTGCCCGGCGTCGCCCCGGCGGCCCCGGCCGACGGCATCGAGGCCGTGACGGACACGGTGTTCGCCGCCGTCCGGGAGCTGCTGCTCTCCCGGCCCACCACCGAGCACCGGTTCGTGGTGCTGGTCGACGGGCGGGTCCCGGCACACTTCCACCGGCCGCTCGCGGGCCTGTTCCGCACGGTCGCGCTGGAGAACCCGCTGGTCTCCGGCCGGGTGGTGCGCGTCGACGGCCTGGAGGGCGCCGACCGGGCCACGATCGAACGGATCGTCGGCGAGGAGTGCTCCGACGGGGGCACCGACAGCGAGGTCCGTCGCCGCGCCGACGGGGTCCGGCAGGTGCTGGAACCCGTCGGGACACCGCTCGGGGACGGCCCGGCCGTCCCGGAGCTGCGAACCGGTGGGGTGTACTGGGTCACCGGCGGTCTGGGCGGCCTCGGTCCGCACCTGGCCCGCTACTTCGGCCGGGCGGGGGCCACGGTGGTGCTCAGCGGGCGGTCCGCCACCGGCTCGCTCGCGGCCCTGCGCGCCGACGGCGTCGACGCGCACTACCTGCCGGTGGACGTCGCCGACGCCGACGAGGTCCGCGACGCGGTCGAGACGATCCTGCGCGACCACGGCTCGCTCGACGGTGTCGTCCACGCGGCCGGCGTCCTGCGCGACCAGTACCTGGTGCGCAAGGACCTCGCCGACGTCCGCACGGTGGGCGCGCCGAAGATCCGCGGCGCGCTCAACCTGGACGCCGCCACCCGCCGCCTCGGCCTGGACCACTTCGTGCTCTTCTCGTCGGTCGCCGGGGTGTACGGCAACGCCGGCCAGTCCGACTACGCCGCGGCCAACGCGTTCCTGGACGCGTTCGCCGGGCACCGGCAGGCGCTGGTCGACGCCGGCGAGCGCAGCGGCCGTACCGTCGCGGTCAGTTGGCCGCTGTGGGCCGACGGCGGCATGACGATGGACGAGGCCGGCCGGGAGGCGATGCGCCGCGAGCGGGGCTGGGAACCGCTGCCCACCGAGGAGGGGCTGCGCGCACTCGGCCGGGCGCTGGGCGCCGACGCCCCGGCCCACGTCGTGGTCGGCTACGGCGCGGGCGCCACGCTCGCGGCCCGGCCCGCCGCGCCGCACCGCACGGCCGCGCCGGGTCGAGCCGCCGGAACGGCGGGAACCGCGGTAACGGCCACGCCGGGCATCGGCGACGAGGAACTGACCGCGCTGACCGAGGACCTGCTGCGGCGGATCGTCGGCGAGGTCCTCCGGCACCCCCCGGAGCACCTCGACCCGGCCACCGACCTCGGCACGTACGGCATCGACTCGCTGAGCATCATGGGCGTGACCGCCGAGTTGGAGAAGCTGTTCGGGCCGCTCTCCAAGACCATCTTCTTCGAGTACCTCAACATCGCCGACGTCGCCGCCCACTTCATGGAGTCCCGGCGGGAACAGTTGGCGGCCGTCCTCGGCGGGGCGGTGCCGCAGGCCCAGTCAGAGCCAGAGCCCGAGTCCAAGTCCGAGCCCGAGCCCGAGCCCGCCGAGGAGCCCGTCCGGTCCGCCGAGGACTCCGGGACGGCCCGGGGCCCCGGGGCCGCCGACGCCACCGGTGTCCTCGACGTCGTCGGGACCCGGGCGGAACGGTCCGGCGCGGAACGGTCCGGCGCGGGCCGGGACGACCGGCACGACATCGCGATCATCGGGATCTCCGGCCGCTACCCCGGCGCCGACACCCTCGACGAGCTGTGGGAGCTCCTGGAGAACGGCCGGCACAGCTTCACCGAGATCCCCGCCGAGCGCTGGGACCACCGGGTCGTCCTCGACGGCGACCGGTCCGTACCCGGCAAGACCGTGATCCGGACCGGAACCTTCCTGCGCGACATCGACGCCTTCGACCCCCGCTACTTCCGGATCTCCAAGCGCGAGGCCGAGCAGATGTCCCCGGAGGTGCGGCTGTTCCTCCAGGCCGGGGTGCAGGCGCTGGAGGACGCGGGCTACTCGCGGGAGACCATCCGGCGCCGCTACCAGGGCGACGTCGGCGTGCTCGTCGGAACGATGAGCAACCACTACAACCTGTACGGCTTCCAGAACAGCCTCACCCGCGGCGCGCCGCAGAGCGGCAGCTACACCGGCACGATCCCGAACATGCTGTCCTACTTCTACGGCCTGACCGGACCGTCGATCTTCCTGGACACCATGTGCTCGGCCTCCTCGACCTGCATCCACCAGGGCGTGCAGATGCTGCGGGCCGGCGAGTGCCGGATGGTCGTCGCGGGCGGCATCAACCTGCTGCTGCACCCGTACAACCTGATCACCTCCTCGCAGGAGCACTTCACCACCGGCACCTCGGACGTGATCCGCAGCTTCGGTCTCGGCGTGGACGGCACCATCCTCGGCGAGGGCGTCGGCGCGGTGGTGCTCAAGCCGCTGGTCGACGCGGAGCGGGACGGCGACCACGTGTACGCCGTGATCAAGGGCACCGCCCTGGCCAACGCCGGTGTGCGCAACGGCTTCACCGTGCCGAGCCCCGCGATGCAGGCCCGCGCGATCGAGAAGGCCGTCGAGGACGCCGGGATCGACCCGCGGACGATCGGCTACGTCGAGGGCCACGGCTCGGGCACCGCCCTGGGCGACCCGATCGAGGTCCGCGCCCTCACCTCGGCGTACCGGAAGTACACCGCGGACCGGCAGTTCTGCGCGCTCGGCTCGGTCAAGGCCAACATGGGACACCTGCTCGCCGCCGCCGGGATGGTGGGCCTGTCGAAGGTGCTGCTCCAGCTGCGGCACGGCAAGCTGGTGCCGTCCCTGCACAGTTCGGAGCTCAATCCGGACATCGACTTCGCGGACACCCCGTTCCGGGTGCAGCAGACCCTCGCCGACTGGCAGCCGGTCGTCACCACGGTCGACGGCCGGGAGGTCACCCACCCGCGCCGGGCCGGCCTCACCTCGATCGGCGCCGGCGGCATGAACTCCCACATCATCCTGGAGGAGTACCCGCCGCGGCCGGTGCGCCGGGAACCCTTCGGCGAGCAGCTGTTCGTGTTCTCCGCGATGAACGAGGCCGCCCTCGGGCGCTACCTCGCCGTCTTCCGCGACCACCTCGCCGGGGTCCGCGAGGCCGACCTCCCCGACATCGCCTTCACCCTCCGGGTCGGCAGGAACGAACTGCCGTACCGCTGGGCCTTCCTGGCGGGCGACAAGGCCGCCGCCCTGGCCGCCCTGGACGGCTGGCCGGCGGGCCGCCGGGACGTGCCGGAGCACGAGACGGCCCGGACCTGGCTCGCGGGCCGGAGCGTCGACTGGGACCGTCTGCCTTCCGCCCGGCGGGTTCCGCTGCCCCCGTACCCCTTCGACCGGGTGCGCTGCTGGGTCGAGGTGGACGAGGACGCGCCGTCCGTACTCGCCCCGCTGGCCTTCCGCGAGCGGCTGCACCCCTTCCTGGGACGCAACGAGTCCGACGTCCACGGCCTGCGGTACACCGCGGACCTGCGCCTCGACGACCTCCTGGACTACACCTACCGCCAGGACGGGCTCCCCGTCGTGGTGCCCACCTTCGCCGTGGACCTCGCACTCGCCACCGGGAAGGTCAGCGGGTTCGCGGCCCGGCCGGCGGTCCACGACCTGCGGGTGCTGCGGCCGATCGACTGGCCGGCCACCGACCGCCTCGTCACCGAGTTCGCCGACGGCCACGGCCGGGTGCTGGCCGGGGACGGGTCGCCGGCCGTCGAGTTCACCGTCCGGGCGGGCGGCGCGCCCACCGGCCGGATCGACCTGACGGGTCTGCGGCCCGTGCTGGACCGGGCGGGCTTCCTGGCCGAACTGGCCGAGGGCGGTGTCGTCCCCCGGGCTGCCTCGTGCGCCGTCGACGGGGTGTCCGCCGCGCCGGACGGCAGCACCGTCCTGCGGCTGACCCGCCCCGACGCCCAGCAGGACCACGTCCGGCGGCACGTGACCATCGAGCCGCCCGTGCTCGCGGCGATCGCCCTGGGCGTGCAGTGGACGGCCCGGCGGGCCGGACGTCCGGACTGGCCGCACGTCGCGCCCAACCGGATCGGCGGGATCACGGTCCGCTCCGGCGGGCCGGTCGCGTACGTCCTCCTCGCTGCCGACCGGATCCTCCTGGCCGACGGTTCGGGCGAGGTCCTCGGAGTGCTGGAGGACGTACTGTGCGGCACCGGGGGAACGGCCCCGGCCGCACGCCCGGCTCCCCGGCCGGCCGGCGTCCTACCCGGGCCCGACACCGCCGGGCCCGGCACCATCGGGGCGGACACCGTCGGGGCGGGCCCGGACGAGCCGGCGGAGAGCGCGTCGGCCCCGGCCGGTGCGGCCGGGGTCGTGGACGGGCTGCGCGAGATCGCGGCGGGGCTGCTGAAGTTCGAGCCCGCGGAACTCGACCCCCGGACCGGCCTGGACGAGTTCGGCTTCGACTCCATCTCCCTGGTCGCCTTCGCCAAGCGGATCGAGGAGCGCTTCGGCGTCACGGTCAGCCCGGCCGTCTTCTTCGACCTCAGGAACCTGGAGGTGCTGGGCGCCCACCTGGTCGAGGAGCACGGGGCCTCGGCCGCGCCGCACCCGGCCCGCCCGGCGGCCGAGGGTCCCGTGCCGGTCTCCGCCACCGCGGCGGACCCGGCCCCGCCGCCCGCCGACGAGCCCCGGCCGCAACCCCGGCCGGCCCGGGCCGGGGTTGCCCCGGACGAGCCGATCGCCGTGATCGGCGCGGCCGGACGCTTCCCCGGTGCCCGCGACCTCACCGAGTTCTGGGCGAACCTGCTGGCCGGGCGGGACTCCGTCACCGACTTCCCGCTGGACCGCTACGACGAGGAGCAGCGCCGGGCCGTCACGGCCCTGGACTTCCCCCGGCGGATGGGCGTCCTCGACGACGTCGACGCCTTCGACGCGGCGTTCTTCCGGATCCTGCCGCGCGAGGCCGAGCTGATGGACCCGCAGCACCGCCTGATGCTGGAGACGGTCTGGCAGGCCCTGGAGGACAGCGCCCACCGGCCGAGCGAACTCCCCGCCAACACCGGGGTGTTCATCGGCGTCACCGGCAACGACTACGCGACGCTGCTCAGCACTCGCGGGGTACCGCCGGACGCCTTCACCGCGACCGGCACGACCCACGCGATCCTGGCCAACCGCATCTCCTACCTGCTCGACGTGCGCGGCCCGAGCGAGCCCATCGACACCGCCTGCTCCAGCTCGCTGGTCGCGGTGCACCGCGCGATGGAGGCGATCAGGTCCGGCGCCTGCGACCTGGCGATCGCGGGCGGGGTGAACGTCCTGCTCGACGCCGGCACCTTCGTCAGCGCCCACCGCGCGGGGATGCTCAGCCCGGACGGGCTCTGCCGCACCTTCGACGCCGAGGCCAACGGCTACGTACGCGGCGAGGGCGTGGGAGCCGTCGTCCTCAAGCCGCTGGCGGCAGCCGAACGCGACGGCGACGCGATCCTCGGTGTGCTCCGGGGCAGCGCCTACAACCACGGCGGGCGGGCCAACTCGCTCACCGCGCCGAACGCCGACGCCCAGGCCGAGCTGGTCACCGCGGCGGTCGGCGGCCTCGACCCGGACACCATCGGCTACGTCGAGACCCACGGCACCGGGACGGCCCTCGGCGACCCGGTCGAGGTCCGCGCGCTGCGCACGGCCTTCCGCAGGCTCGGCCGGAGTGACGACGGCTCCTGCGGCCTGGGCTCGGTGAAGACCAATATCGGGCACCTGGAATCGGCGGCCGGCATCGCCGGTCTGTTGAAGGTGCTGCTCGCGCTCCGGCACGGGGTGCTGCCCGCGATCCGGCACCTGCGGCGGGTCAACCCCTTCGTCGAAATCGCCGACGGGCCCTTCCACCTGGTCCGGGAGAACGAGCCCTGGCCGCGTCCGCGTGACCGCGACGGCCGGGACGCGCCGAGGCGGGCCGGGGTGAGCAGCTTCGGCTTCGGCGGCGTCAACGCCCACGTCGTGGTCGAGGAGTACGTCCCGGTCCGTGCGGAGCGGGACGAGCCCGCCGGGGACGTCCTGGTCCCGCTGTCGGCGCGCACCGCACAGCAGTTGACGGAGCGGGCCGGGGACCTGCTGGCCTTCCTGGAGCGGTCGGAGGGGTTGTCGCTGCGCGCGGTCGCCCGGACCCTCCTGGAGGGCCGGGAGGAGATGGCCGAGCGGGCCGCCTGGAGCGTGTCGTCACTGGCCGAACTGACGGACCGGCTGCGGGAGTTCGTGGCCACCGGCGACCGCGGCGAAACCACCGGTCCGGCGGCGCGCTGGATCGCCGGCGAGGCCCTCGGCCGGTCGGTGTGGCCGGACGGGGCGACACCCGGGCGCGTGCACCTGCCCGGGTACCCCTTCGCCCGGGACCGGTTCTGGTACCCCGAGGCCGAGCCGGCACCGGCGGCCGTGCCCCCGGCCGCGGGACCGCGGACGGCGCCCGACGGCGTTCACGAGGCCGTCACGACCCTGTCGGTCCCGAGCTGGGCCCCCGCCCCGGCCCGCGCCGCGCCTGGCCGCCGCCACGACCGCCGCGCGGTCGTGCTGTGCGGGGTCGACGGCGACGTCCCCGGGGCGATCCGGCTGGAGACCGCCAAACGGCGGCCGGAGAGCCGGTTCCGCGACCTGTCCTGGAAGCTGCTGGAGACCGTCCGGGGCCTCGCGGCCGAGGGCGGCACGGTGCTGGTCCAGGTGGTCACCGACACGGCGGCCCCGGCCGGGCTGCTGCGCTCGGTGGCCAAGGAGGACCCGGGAGTGCTCGGCCAGGTGATCGTCCTGGACCGCGGCTCGGCCGTCGACCCGGCCGTGGCGGTCGCGGAGAACGCCGACGGCGCGGACGACCTCGTCCGCTACCACCACGGCGTCCGGCAGACCCTCGGCTGGACCCCTGTCGCGCCCCCGGTCACCGGCTCCGCCCCGCCGTGGCGGGACAGCGGTGTGTACCTCATCACCGGAGGCGCCGGCGCCATCGGCGCCGCGACGGCCCGCCGGATCGCCGCCGACGTCCGACGGCCCACCCTCGTCCTCGCGGGCCGCTCGCCGGCCGACGAGCGGGTGGAAGCGCTGCTGGCCGAACTGCGGCGGACCGGCGCGGTCGCCCGCTACGTACGGGCCGACCTCTCGCGCTGGGAGGAGGTCCGCCACCTCGTCGCCGAGGCGGGCGAGGTCACCGGGGTGGTGCACGCCGCCGGTACGGTCCGCGACGCCCTGTTCACCGAGAAGACCGGGGCGCAGTGGGAGGAGGTCCTCGGCGCCAAGGCGGACGGCCTCGTCCACCTCGACCGGGCCACCGCGCACTGCCCGCTGGAGTTCGTCCTGGCCTACTCCTCCGGTGCCGCGGTCACCGGCAACCCCGGGCAGTGCGACTACGCGGCCGCCAACGCCTTCCTGGACGAGTTCGCCGTCTCCCGGAACGCGGCCGTCGCCCTGGGAGAACGGCGGGGCCGGACGCTCTCCGTCGCCTGGCCGCTGTGGCAGGACGGCGGCATGGCCGTCGACGACCGCACCCTGGCCTACCTGCGGGAGGACCGGGGGCTGGTCCCGATGCCGACGGAGGCGGGCTTCGCGGCCCTGGCCGACGCCTGGCGCACCGGGGCGGACCGGGTGTGGGTGCACCACGGCACGCCGGTCGCCCGGCCCGCGTCGGCGCCGCCCACGTCCGTGCGGCCCGCGTCCGCGCCGCCCGGCCCCGGTGGGAGCCGCGCCGCCGACCGCGCCGTGCTGGACCACCTGCGCGAGGTCTTCGCGGAGGTCAGCAAGCTCGCGCCGGAGGCGGTGGATCCGGACCGGCCGTTCGTCGACATCGGTCTCGACTCGGTGATGGTGATCCAGCTCAGGCGTGCGCTGGCCCCGTTCTACCCCGAGGCCTCGTCGACCCTCTTCTACGAGCACCCGACCCTGCGGGCGGTGGCCGCCCGGCTCAGCGGCGGCCGACGGCCGCAGCCCACGGCGGAGGCCGTGCCGCAGCCCGTATCGCAGCCCGTGACAGGTCGGCCGGACGGGCCCGCCCCGGCAGCCCCCGTGGCCCGGTCGGGACGGACCGCCCCCTCCGGGGAGCCCGCCACCGGACGGGCCGTCGCCCCCGACGAGCCGATCGCCGTCATCGGGCTGAGCGGCCGCTACCCGGGCGCCGCCGACCCGGACGAGTTCTGGGAGAACCTCAGGGCCGGCCGCGAGGGCATCCGGGAGATCGACCGGTGGCCGCTGGACGGCTTCTTCGAACCCGACCGCAACACCGCCGTGGCCTCCGGGCGCAGCTACAGCAAGTGGGGCGGGTTCCTGGACGGCTTCGCCGACTTCGACCCGAGGTTCTTCGGCATCGCCCCGCGCGACGCCTACGCCATGGACCCGCAGGAGCGGCTGTTCGTCCAGGCCGCCTGGGAGGTACTGGAGGACGCCGGGTACACCCGGGCCCGCCTCGCCGAACAACACGACCACCGGGTCGGCGTGTTCGCCGGCGTCACCAAGGTCGGGCACGCCCGGCACGAAGCCGGCCGGCTGCCCTCGGGCGAACTCGTCGTCCCCGCGCTCTCGTTCGCCTCGCTGAGCGCCCGGGTCTCCTACCTGCTCGACCTGCGGGGGCCGAGCCTGACCGTGGACACCATGTGCTCCGCCTCGCTGACCGCGATCCACGAGGCCTGTGAGCAGCTCCGCAGCGGCGCCTGCGAGGTCGCCCTCGCCGGCGGCGCGAACGTCTACGCCCACCCGCTGGACTACGTCGAACTGTGCCGCTCCGGCATGCTCTCGCCCGACCGGCACTGCCGCAGCTTCGGGGCCGGCGGCCACGGGTTCGTGCCCGGCGAGGGAGTCGGCTGCGTCCTGCTCAAGCCGCTGTCCCGGGCCCTGGCGGACGGGGACCGGGTGCTGGGGCTGATCCGCGCCACCGGCGTCAACCACGGCGGACGCAGCACCGGTTACACGGTGCCGAGCCCGACCGCCCACGCCTCGCTGATCCGCGAGGTGCTGGACCGGGCCGGTGTCCCGGCCCGGCGGGTCGGCTACGTCGAGGCGCACGGCACCGGCACCGAGCTGGGCGATCCGATCGAGATCGCCGGCCTGGCCACGGCATTCCGGCAGGACACCGACGACCGGCAGTACTGCGCGATCGGCTCGGTGAAGTCCGGCATCGGACACCTGGAGGCCGCCGCCGGCGTGGCCGGCCTCACCAAGGTGCTGCTGCAGCTCCGGCACCGGGAACTGGTCCCCACCCTGAATGCCGAACGGCCCAACCCGAACATCGACTTCGAATCGTCCCCCTTCCGGCTCCAGCGCGAACTGGCGCCCTGGCACAGTGAGGGCCCGCGGATCGCGGCTGTCTCCTCCTTCGGCGCCGGCGGCTCCAACGCGCACGTGATCGTCGAGGAGTACCCCGTGCAGCCCGCAGACGGCGCCGTGGACGGCGCCGAACAGGTCATCGTCCTGTCCGCCCGGACCCCCGGCCAACTCGCCGACTCCGTCGACCGGTTGGCCGCATTCCTGGACCGGGCCCCGGACACCCCGCTGACCGACCTCGCGTACACGCTCCAGGTGGGACGGGAGGCGATGGCCGAGCGGTACGCGGTCGTGGTCTCCTCGACCGGGGACCTGCGGGCCGCGCTGCGCGACGGCCGGGGACACCGGGGCAGCGCGGGAGCGGCGCCCGGCGGACTGCTCGCGGAACTCACCTCGGACGGCGAGCTCCAGGACCTGCTCGTCCAGCGGTGGAGCGCCGCCGGGGAACTGTCCAAGATCGCGGCCCTCTGGGCGTCCGGCGTCGGGGTCGACTGGCGGCGGCTGCACCGGGGCGCGCGGCGGACCATCGCCCTGCCCACCTATCCGTTCGCCGCGGAGCGGTTCTGGATCGGCGACCTGCCCCGCTCCGGGTCCGTGCCGGATCCGGAGCCCGCGCCCGCTCCGACGCCCCTTCCCGCGCCCGCTCCCGCGCTCCTCGTGGCTCCGGAACCGGCGGCCGAACCGGCCCCCGAACCGGCCGACCTGGAGGAGCTGGTGCCCGCGCTGGTGCGGGAGAAGGTCGCCGCGGCCCTCGTGATGGACGTCGGCGAGGTCCTCGACGGGCTGGCGTTCGCCGACCTGGGCCTGGACTCCATCCTCGCCGTCCGGGTGGTCCACGAGCTCAACACCGCGCTCTCGCTGGACCTTTCGACCACCGTGGTGTTCGACCACGCCACAGTCGACCGGCTGGCCGCGCACCTGCTTGCCGAACACCGGGACACCATCGTGCCCGCCCGCACCGCACCGCCGGCCCGCACCGCACCGCCCGCCGGGACCACTCCGACCGCGCCTCCCACCGCACCGCCCGGCGGCGGGACCGCCGAGCACCGTCCCGCCCCCGGGCGTCCGGCCCCCGACCCCGGGCCGGCGGAGCGCGGCCCGATCGCGATCGTCGGCATGAGCGGCCGGTTCGCGGGCACCGGCTCGCTGGACGAGCTGTGGACGCGGCTGGAGAACGGGGACGACCTGGTCACCGACGCCACCCGCTTCCGCCTCGACGGCGTGAGCCCGTGCACCAAGGGCGGGTTCCTCGACCGGATCGACGAGTTCGACGCGCTGTTCTTCAACATCTCGGGCACGGAGGCCGCCGTGATGGACCCCCAGCAGCGGCTGCTGCTGGAGGAGTCCTGGAGGGCCCTGGAGGACGCCGGGTACGCCGGCCGGATGGACCGGCGGCGGTGCGGCGTGTACGTCGGCGCCTGGGCCGGGGACTACCTGGAGCTGCTCGACCGGGACGCCCCGGCGCAGGCCCTGTGGGGCAACATGGCCTCGGTGATCCCCAGCCGGGTCAGCTACGCCCTGGACCTCAAGGGCCCGGCGATCGCCGTCGACACCTCCTGCTCCAGTTCGCTGGTGGCGATCGACCTGGCGTGCAAGGACCTCTGGTCCGGCGAGACCTCGATGGCCCTGGCCGGCGGGGTGTTCGTCCAGTCCACACCGCGGCTGTACGGGCTCGCGGGCCGCGCGGGGATGCTCTCCCCGAGCGGGCGCTGCCACAGCTTCGACCACCGGGCGGACGGCTTCGTCCCCGGCGAGGGGGTCGGGGTCGTGGTGCTCAAGCGGCTCGCCGACGCGCTGGCGGACGGGGACCACGTCCACGGCGTGATCACGGCTGTCGGGGTCAACCAGGACGGCGCCACCAACGGGATCACCGCCCCGAGCTCGGTCTCCCAGGAGGACCTGATCAGCGGGCTGTACGAGCGGGCCGGCATCGACGTGGAGCGGATCGGCCTGGTCGAGGCCCACGGCACCGGCACGCCGCTCGGCGACCCGATCGAGTTCCGGGCCCTCGACCGGGTCTTCCGCGCCCGGACCGACCGCACCGAGTACTGCGCGCTGGGCTCGGTGAAGACCACCATCGGGCACGCCCAGTTCGCCGCCGGCATCGCGGGCGTGCTGAAGGTCCTGCTGGCGCTCAGGCACCGGCGGATCCCCGCGACGCTGAACTTCGAGGCCGCCAACGAGGCCGTCCCGCTGGCCGGCAGCCCGTTCTACGTCAACACCCGGACCCTCGACTGGACCGCCCCCGCCGGCGGCCCGCGCTGCGGCGTGGTGAGCTCCTTCGGCGCCAGCGGCACCAACGCGCACGTCGTCCTCGAGGAGGCGCCGCCCGTGGAGCGGCCGCCGGCGCCGAGGGCGGACCACCCCGTGGTCCTGTCGGCCCGCTCGGAGCACCAGCTCTCCGAGCAGCGGCGCCGGCTCGCGGCGCACCTGCGAGCCCACCCCTCGGTGGAACTGCGCGACCTCGCCCACACGCTGTGGGCCGGCCGGAAGCGGTTCGAGCACCGCTTCGACTGCCTGGTGGGCGACACCGCCGAGCTGATCGCGGTGCTCGACGGCACCGTGCCCGCCCGTCCGGCCGGGGACGCACCGGCCCCGGCCGGGGGGCGCCTCGTCCCGCTGCCGGCCTACCCGTTCGCCCGGGACCGGCACGGGCCCGCGGCGGGCCGCGACCGCGTCACGCTGTCCCGCGAGGACGGCCTGTTGCGGGACCACGTCGTGCAGGGCCGCCACATCCTGCCCGCCGTCGCCCACCTGGAACTGGCCCGTCGGGCGCTGGGCGGCACCCGCGTCCGGATGACCAACGTGACGTGGGTCCAGCCGCTGGAGGTCGGGGAGGACCCGGTCGAGGTGCTGGTCGATCTGCGCACCGACGCCCGCGGCGACCGGAGGTTCTCGGTGTCGACCGGCGGGACGGTCCGCAGCGAGGGCACGCTGACCGCCTCCGACGCCCCGAGCCCGGCCCGGGTGGACCTCGCCGTGCTGCGCGCGCAGTGCCCGGAGACGGTGACGGGCGAACGGATCCACCAGGCCCTGCGGTCGATGGGCATCGAGCACGGACCGAGCCTGCGGGCCGTCCGTCGGGCGCACGTGGGCTCCGACACGGTGCTCGCCGAACTGGATCTGCCCGACTCGGCCGAGCCCGGCGCGCTCACCCCCGCCCTGCTGGACTCGGCGATCCAGGCCACCGTCGCGGCGCACCTGACCGAACTGCGGGACACCGCCGTGCCGTTCGCGCTGGAGCGGCTCGACCTGTTCGCCCCCTGCACCCCGGTCATGACGGCCGTCGTACGGGGCCTCGCGGCCGGGCCGCTCGGCAAGCTGGACATCGACCTGGTGGACGAGGACGGCGAGGTGCGGGTGCGGCTGGTCGGCTACAGCTCCCGCCGGACCGAGCCACGGGCCGAACCCTCCCCCGACCACCGGCCCGGGACGCCGGCCGAGGACCGCGCCGGGGACCTGACCGGGGACCGCGCCGAAGCGGCCGTCGAACCGGCCCTCTACGCCCCGGTCTGGGACCCGATCGCCGCGGACGGCCCCTCGGTGCCCTCCGGCGCGGACCGCGTCCTGGTCGTCGGCGGCCCGTCCCCGATCGCGGGTGCGCTCGGCTGGCCGCTGCCGGCTTCGGCGAGCGTCGAGGAGGCGACCGCCGCCCTGCGCGGGCTCGGACCGATCGACCACCTGGTGTGGGCCGCCCCCGAGGCCAAACTCGCGCCCACCGACGCCGCCGGGTACACCACCGCGCAGAACGACGGGGTGGTCGCGGCGTTCCGCCTGGTGAAGGCACTGATCGCGGCGGGCTACGACGCCAGGCCGCTCGGGATCACCCTGGTGACGACCCGTGCGCTCGCCACCCACGCGGACGACGCGGTCCAGCCCGCGCACGCCGGGCTGCACGGACTGTTCGGCTCGCTGGGCCGGGAGTACGGCAACTGGACCGTCCGCCGCGTCGACCTGGACGGCTCCGGCTGGCCCGCCGACCTCACGGCCCTGCCCGCCCGCTCCCCCGACGACTCCTGGGTCCGGCGGGCCGGCCAGTGGCTGGCCCGCCGCTGGGCCCCGTGCGAGGCCCCGCGGCGCCCGGTGTACCGGGAGGGCGGCGTGTACGTCGTCATCGGCGGGGCCGGCGGGCTGGGCTCCGCGTGGACCCGGCACGTCGTGCGGAACCACGGCGCCCACGTCACCTGGATCGGCCGCCGGGCGCACGACGCCACCGTGGCGGAGCGGATCCGCTCCGCCGGAGGACCGGACCACGTCCGCTACCTCCGGGCCGACGCCGGCGACCCGGCCGCACTGCGCCGGGCCCTGGCGGAGATCAGGCGCAGCCACCCCCGGGTGCACGGCGTCGTCCAGGCGGCGCTGGTGCTGCGGGACAGCACCGTCGCACGGATGGACGAGGCCGGCCTGCGGGCCGCCCTGGCCGCCAAGGTCGACGTGACGACCGCGATGGCCGAGGCCTTCGACGGCGAACCACTGGACTTCGCGCTCCTGCTGTCCTCCATGCAGTCCTTCACGACCGCCGCCGGCCAGGGCAACTACGCGGCCGGATGCACCTTCAGCGACGCCTACGCGCACGCCCTCGGCCGGCACTGGGACACCCCGGTCCGGGTCATGAACTGGGGCTGGTGGGGCGGACTCGGGAGCGTCACCTCCGAGTTCTACCGGGAGCGGATGACCCGGGTCGGGCTGGTGTCGATCGAACCGCCGGAGGGGCTCGCCGCCCTGGACGCCCTGCTCGGCGGCGCGCAGCGGCAGCTCGCCTACGTCCGCACCGACCGGCGCAACACCCTGTCCAACTTCGACCGCACCACCAGGGTCTCCGCGCACGGCCCGGCCGTCCTGCCGCACCCCGGCACGCCGCTGGCCGGCCTCGACGAGCCGGACACCGGCCTGGACGAGGTCGTCCGGTGGCGCCGGGCCGAGCGGGACCCGTGGCTCGCCAAGGTCCTTGCCGCCCAGCTGGCCGGCGTCGACCGGGCCGCGGTCCTGCCGCAGTACGCACAGTGGTGGGAGCACGCCCAGCGGGTCCTGGTTCCGGCGGAGCCCGCGGACGAGGTGCTGGCCCGGTGGGAGCGGCAGTGCGCCCGGTGGTCCGCGGACGCCGACCGGGCGGCGGAGCTGCGACTGGCCTCGGCCATGCTCGGGGCCCTGCCCGGGATCCTGACCGGCCGCGTCCGGCCCACCGACGTGATGTTCCCGCGCGGCTCCATGGAGCTGGTGGAGGGCTGCTACCGCGACAACCACGCCGCCGACCTGTTCAACCGGGCCATGTCCAGGACCGCCGCCCTGCTGGTCGCCGACCGGTTGCGCCGGGAGCCGGGCACCCGGCTGCGGATCCTGGAGGTCGGCGCGGGCACCGGCGGCACCAGCGTGGGGATGTTCGCGGCCCTGCAGCCGTACCGGGACAGCATCGAGAGCTACGTCTACACGGACGTCTCCAAGGCCTTCCTGAACCACGCCCGGGCCTCGTACGGGCCGGAGGTCCCGTACCTGGACTGCCGGCTGCTCGACATCGAGCGGCCGCTGGCCGGGCAGGAGGTCGACGAGGGCGCGTTCGACCTGGTCATCGCCGCGAACGTGCTGCACGCGACCAAGGACACCCGCAACACCCTGCGCAATGCCAAGGCCGCGCTGCGGCCCGGCGGTTGGCTGCTGCTGAACGAACTCTCCGCGTTCGACCTGTTCAGCCACGTGACCTTCGGCCTGCTGGAGGGCTGGTGGCTGTTCGACGACCGGTCGCTGCGGATCCCCGGCTCGCCGGCGCTGTCGCCGGAGAGCTGGCGGGATGTGCTGGCCGGTGAGGGCTTCCGCACCGTCGTGTTCCCGGTGTCCCGGGCGCTTCCGCTGGGGCAGCAGGTCATCGCGGCGGAGAGCGACGGGGTGGCCCGGCAGCGGGCAGCGGCGGCACCGGCGGTCGGCGGGCGGGAGCCGTCCGCGGCCACCCGCGCCGTCGGCGCCCCGGCCGTCAGGTCGGGGACGCGGGCGGTCGACACCCTGCCCGTCGACACCCCGCCCGTCGACACCCCGCCGGCCCGGCCGCAGACCGATCCGGCCGCGCTGATCCTGGCCAAGGCGGCGGCCGTCCTCGGTATCCCGGTCGAGCGGATCGACGCCTCCGCCCCGCTCACCGACTACGGCCTGGACTCGATCCTCGTGCTCCAGCTCACCAACGCCCTGCGCGAGGACTTCGGCGAGGACGTCTCCCCCACCCTGCTGTTCGAGGCCGAGACCATCGACGCCCTCCACGCCCGCCTCGCCGGCGCCCCCGGCCGGCGGTGGGCCCTGTCCCGCGGCCAGCTGACCATGTACCGGGACCAGCTGCGCTGCCCGGACTCCGTCGCCTACCACCTCCCGATCCTCTTCGAGCTCCACGGCGACCCGGACGAGGCGGCGCTGGAGCGCGCGGTCCGGGAGCTGGCCCGGATCCACCCGCTGCTGGGCGCGGTGGTCGCCGAGCGGGACGGTGTCCCGTACCTGGACGTCGATCCGGCCCGTGGCCCGTCCTTCGAACGGACCACGCTCACGCCCACCACGCCGGCCGGCCGGACGGCCGGGCTGCGCGAGCTGGTCGGCGCGCCCTTCGACCTGGCCGCGGGCCCGCTGGTCCGGGCGCACCTGGTCACCCTCTCGGACGGACGCCGGCTCCTGCTGGTCACCGCGCACCACATCCTGCTGGACGGGACCTCCACGGCCCTGCTGGTCCGCACGCTCAAGGACGCCTACCGCGGCCGGGGACAGCTGGGGGACGCCGAGTTCGGCGACTACACCGCCTGGGAGGAGGAGCTGCTGGCCGGCCCGCGGGGGCAGCGCCACCGGAACCACTGGCTGACCGAACTGGCCGGTGCGGACGGGCGGCTGGACCTGCCGTACGACCGTCCGCCGGTGCCGGGACGGCTGCCCCGCGCGGACGTGGTCGTGGCCCGGCTGCCGCGGGAGCTGGCCGCCGCGGTCGCGGGAACGGCGCGCAGCCACCGGGTGAGCGTCTCGACCGTGCTGTTCGCCGCCTACACCCGGTTCCTCCACCGGGTGACCGGCCAGGACGACCTGATCGCGGGGGTCACCACGGCCGCGCGCTACGAGGAGCGCTTCCAGGGCGTGGTCGGCCAGTTCGCGAACTGCCTGCCGATCCGCTCCACCGCCACGGAGGACGTCGCCGAGCTGCTCCGGTCCGTCCACCGCCGGGTGGTGGCCGGGATCGAGCACGGCGCCTACCCGCTGGCCGAGATCGGCCGGGCCCGGGGCGACGGGGACGAACCGCTGGTGCGGACCAACTTCCTGTTCCAGAACTTCGACGGCGCGGACCTGCTGACCATCGGATCGCCCACCGGCCCCGGCGAGTTGGACCTCCGGCCCTTCGACGACCTGCCCTACCCGGGGGAGTACGCCCTCGCCCTGGAGGTCTACCGGGACGAGGACGGCTTCAAGGCCTTCCTCAAGTACGACACCCAGCTGTTCGAGGAGGCCACGGCCCGGCGGATGGCGGACGAGTGGCTGGCGGCCCTGCGGACCGTCGTGGCCGCCGGGTAGCGGGCCCGGTGGGCGGGGACTTCCCCCGCCCACCGGGCCGGGACGCCGAAGGGCCTGGCCCGCGGCACACGCCGCAGGCCAGGCCCTTCCGCTCCGGCGGTGGGACGGTCAGACCAGCGTCGTGAGCACCGACGGGTCGTACGGGACCGCCCCGGCCAGCTCGCCGCTGAGCGCTCGCACCGCCCAGTCGGGGTTGGCCAGCAGCGGCCGGCCGACCGCGACCAGGTCGAACTCGTCGCGCTCCAGCCGCTCGACCAGCCCCTCGATGCCGGCGAGCCCGGCCGGCCGGGTGAAGCCGTCGACGAACTCGCCTTCGCCGTACTGGCGGTCCAGCCCGACCGAACCGACCGTCACGGCCGCCTTGCCGGTGAGTTCGCGCGCCCAGCCCGCCAGGTTCAGGGCGCTGCCCTCGAACTCGGGCAGCCAGTAGCGGCGGGTGGAGGCGTGGAAGGCGTCGACGCCGGCGTCGGCCAGCGGGGTCAGCAGCTGCTCCAGCTCGTCCGGGCTCTCCGCGATGCGGGCGTCGTAGCGGTTGACCTTCCACTGGGAGAGCCGGAAGAAGAGCGGGAAGCCCGGGCTCACCGCCGCGCGGACGGCGTGCACGATCTCGGCCGCGAACCGCGCCCGGGAGGCCGGGTCGCCGCCGTAGCGGTCGCTGCGGCGGTTGGTGCCCCGCCACAGGAAGTCGTCGATCAGATAGCCGTGCGCACCGTGCAGTTCGACCCCGTCGAACCCGAGCCGCTCGGCGTCCGCAGCACCGCGCGCGAAGGCGGCCACGGTGTCGTCGATGTCCTGCTGGCTCATCGCCCGCCCGGCCGGGCCGCCGTCCAGGCCGATCCCGGAGGGCCCCTCGGCCGGCGGTTCGGTGCCCGGGCGCTGCACCCCGGTGTGCCACAGCTGCGGGATGATCCGGCCGCCGGCCGCGTGGACCGAGGCCACCACCCGGGACCAGCCCGCCAGGGCCTCCTCCCCGTGGAAGTGGGGGACTCCGTCGTAGGCCGCGGCGGCCTCCCGGCCGATGTAGGTGCCCTCGGTGACGATCAGCCCCACCCGGTGCGCCGCACGGCGGGCGTAGTACTCCGCGACGTCCGGGCCCGGCACCCCTCCGGGGGACTTCATCCTGGTCATCGGCGCCATCACGATCCGGTTCGGGACCGTCAGGTCGCCCACGGTGAACGGCTCTCCCAAGCCCGCCATTGTTCCTCCCGAGTTCGTCTGAATTCCGAGCCGGACGCCCCGGTCGATATCCGGCCGCGTCCCGGCGGCGTTTCCCTCCGTCGAATACCGGATGCCCGTGCGTCGGCAATCGACGATTATCGGTGCCGGCGTTCCCGGCGTCCAGCGGGACCAGCGCGCGCATCGGCCGGTCCGCCTTTGCACCGCATCAGGCGATGCACTGCATCGACACAATCTTCTTGACCATGACGAAGGTGGTCCCGGATAGTGGTCCGCAGTGGTTCCGCGCCGCCCTTTCGAATCGACACCGGACCATGCGCGCCCCGTTGCCGAAAGCGTCGCGGACAGATTTTCCGACCAGGGAAGGGCGACGGGACCGGAATGGAACGGGAATTGACGGGAAAGCGCGCGGTGGTCACCGGTGGGAGCCGCGGCATCGGCGCCGCCATCACGCGGAAGCTGCTGGAGGACGGCGCCACCGTCGTCGCCACCGCGCGCAAACCGACCGAGGACACGCCGGCCGAGGCCGCCTTCGTGCCGTCCGACCTCAGCACGGCGGCCGGTGTCCGTGAATTCGCCGACACCGCGCTCGAAATCCTCGGCGGCGTGGACATCGTGGTCAACAACGCCGGCGGCTGCCGCAGCTTCCAGAGCGCACTGGACATCGAGAAGGACTGGCAGTACACCGTCGACATCAATTTCCTGGCTGCTGTCCGGCTCAATTCCGCACTCGTCCCCGTGATGCGTTCGGGAGGCGGTGGCGTCATCGTCCACATGTCCTCGATCGCCACGGTCTCGTCCTATCCGATGATCCTGCACTACGCCGCCGCGAAATCGGCCCTGGAGGTCTACCACAAGGGGCTCGCGGCCGAGCTGGCGCCGGACGGCATCCGGGTCGTCGCGCTTTCCCCCGGGAATGTCATGACACCGGGCGCGGACGAGGCCCGGGACGGGATCGCCGACTACCTCGGGCTCGGGACGGAAACGGCGGACTGGGCCGAGGGGATCCCGCTCGGCCGGATCGGGCGCACCGAGGACATCGCCGAGGCGGTCGGGTTTCTGGTGTCCCCGCGCGCCTCCTGGATCACCGGCAGCAACCTCGTCATCGACGGCGGGCGGATCGCGGCTCTGTGACCGCCCCCGGGACCGGAAGGACTGACATCATGACCGCGACGGAAGACGGGCCCCGGGCCTATCCGTTCGGCCCGACGCACCGGCTCGACATCGACCCGGAGCTGGCCGCCGTCTGCGGCGAGCGGCCCGTGCTGAGGGTCCGGCTGCCCTTCGGCGGGGACGGCTGGCTGGTCACCCGCTACGCCGACGTCCGCACCGTGCTGGCCGACCCCCGGTTCAGCCGCGCCCAGGCGGTGGGCGACCACGTGCCCCGCACGGTCTCGGCCGGCCTCCCCCGCACCTCGATGCTGAGCATGGACCCGCCCGAGCACACCCGGCTGCGGCGCCGGGTGGCCAACCCGTTCACCCTCCGCCGGGTCGAGAAGCTGCGGCCGCGGGCCCAGGAGATCGTGGACGACCTGCTGGACGTGATGATCGCCTCGGGCTCGCCGGCCGACCTGACCACGGCCCTGACCTGGCCCCTCCCGGTCACCGTGATCTGCGAACTGCTGGGGGTGCCGGTCGCCGACCGCGACCGGTTCAACTCCTGGGTCGACGGCCTGCTGACGCTCTCCGACCCCGAGCTGTCCGCCCGCGACCGAGGAAACCTCAACGACTACCTGGCGGGCCTGGTCGCCGAACGCCGGGAGCACCCCACCTCCGACCTGCTCGGTGAACTGGCCTCCGTCGAGGGCGAGGAGAACTCGCTCACCGAGGAGGAGCTGGTCGGTCTCGGGGTCAGCCTGCTGTCCGCCGGCCAGGAGGCCACCGCCAACCAGATCGGCAACTTCGTCTACACCCTGCTGACCCGCCCGGAGCTGTGGCGGGAGCTGGTCGCCGATCCCGGCCTGATCCCCGACGCGGTGGAGGAGCTCTCCCGGATCGTCCCGATCAGCGCCACCGCCGGGTTCACCCGGATCGCCGTCGAGGACGTGGAGCTCAGCGGGCAGAAGATCCGCGCGGGCGAGGCGGTGGTCGCCGAACTCGGGCTGGCCAACCGGGACCCGGAGGTCTTCGAGCAGCCTGACGTGATCGACTTTCACCGCAACGCGGCCCCGCACGTCACCTTCGGGCACGGCGTGCACCACTGCCTCGGCGCCCAGCTCGCCAGGATGGAACTGCGCACGGTGCTCGACTCCCTGGCCCGCCGGCTGCCGGGTCTGCACCTCGCCGTCCCGTCCGAGCGGATCAGCTGGCGCACCGAACGCCTGATCCGCGGGGCGGAAGCCCTGCCGGTCGCCTGGTGAGCCCCACCACGGCCGGGTCCGGCACGACGGGCCAGTCGGAGGCCGTCCGGGCCGCGATCGCCGATCCGGCCGTCAGCCCGGCCGAGATCATGGCGACCGTCATGGTGGCCTACGGGGACCGGCCCGCCCTGGGCGAACGCGCCCGCGACCACGCGACGGGACGTCTGCTGCCGAGGTACGACACCATCAGCTACCGGGAGCTGTGGACCCGGGTGCGGGCGCTCGCCGGGGCCTGGGCGCACGAGCCCCGGTACCGGCTGGCGCCGGGCGACCGGATCTGCGTCCTCGGCTTCAGCAGCACCGACTACGCCACGGTCGACCTCGCCTGTGTCCACCTGGGCCTGGTCCCGGTGCCGCTGCACGCCAGCGCGCCGCTCTCCCAGCTGGCGCCGATCGTCGCGGAGACCGAGCCACGGGTCCTCGCCACGAGTGTCGAACGGCTGGACATCGCCGTCGCCGCGTTGCTCGGGCAGCCGTCGGTCCGTCACCTCCTGGTGTTCGACCACCACCCCGGGGTCCCCGCCGAGCACGCGGCCGTCGAGGCCGCGGCGCGGCGGCTGGCCGAGGCCGGCGGCACCGCCGTGCTCGACACGCTCACCGCGGCGGTCGGGCGCGGCGCCCTGCTGCCCGAGCCCCCGCTGCACGTGCCCGCCCCGGGTGAGGACCCGCTGGCCCTGCTCCTCTACACCTCCGGCAGCACCGGCGCCCCGAAGGGGGCGATGCACCCGCAGCGGCTGACCCGCAACACGTGGTGGGGTTTCGTCTACGGGCCCGCCGACGTGCCGTCGGTCGTCGTCCACTACATGCCGCAGAGCCACCAGGCCGGCCGGATGTCGGTGCTGGGCACGCTCGCCCGGGGCGGCCTGGGCTGCTTCACCGCCAGGAGCGACCTGTCCTGCCTGTTCGAGGACATCGCGCTGGTCCGCCCGACCGAGCTGACCATGGTGCCCCGGATCTGCGACATGCTCTTCCAGCAGTACCGGAGCGAACTCGACCGGCGGGCCGGCGAGCCCGGCGACGTCGACGCGGCCGTGAAGGCCCACCTGCGGGAGACCGTCCTGGGCGGACGGGTGGCGAAGGCCTTCTGCGGGACAGCGCCGGTGTCCGCCGAGGTCGCGGAGTTCGTCGAGTCCTGCCTGGGACTGCACCTGTACACCGGGTACGGCTCGACCGAGGCCGGCGGGGTGCTGCTCGACACCGTGGTGCAGCGCCCGCCCGTACTCGACTACAAGCTGGTCGACGTCCCCGAGCTGGGCTGCTTCACCACCGATCTGCCGCACCCGCGCGGCGAGTTGCTGCTCAGGACGAGCGCCGCCTTCGCCGGGTACTACCGTCGGCCCGAACTCACCGCGGCCGTCTTCGACGAGGACGGCTACTACCGCACCGGCGACATCATGGCCGAGGTCGGCCCGGACCGGCTGGTCTACGTCGGCCGCACCAAGGACGTGCTCAAGCTGTCCCAGGGCGAGTTCGTCACCGTCTCCCGGCTGGAGGGCGTCTTCCTCGGCAGTCCGCTGATCCGGCAGGTGTTCGTGTACGGCAACAGCGAGCGCGCCCACCTGCTCGCCGTGGTGGTGCCCACGCCGGACGCGATCGCCCGCGCCGGCGGCGATCCGCAGGAGCTCAAGCGGCTGGTCGACCGGGAACTCCGGCGCACGGCCGGGGAGAACGGGCTCAACCCGTACGAGGTGCCCCGGGACTTCCTGGTCGAGACCGAGCCCTTCAGCCCGGCCAACGGCCTGCTCTCCGACAGTCACAAGCCGCTGCGCCCCAAGCTCCTGGAGCGCTACGGCGAGGCCCTGGAGCGCCGTTACGCCGAACTCGCCGACGAGCAGGGCCGGCAACTGCGGGAACTGCGCCGGACCGGTGCCGACCGGCCGGTCGAGGAGACCGTGGCCCGGGCCGTTCGCGCCGTCCTGGGCCGGGCCGACGCCGGAGCGGACCCCGGTGCGCGCTTCACCGACCTCGGCGGCGACTCGCTCTCCGCGCTGTCCTTCGCCACCCTCCTGAAGGAGGTCCTGGGCGTCGAGGTGCCGGTCGGCGTCGTCATCGGTCCGACCACCGACCTGGCCGGCCTCGCGGCGTACGTCGAGGCCCGGCGCGCCGTCCCGGGGACCAGGCCCACGTCCGCCTCCGTGCACGGCCCCGGCGCGACCGAGGTCCGGGCCCGCGACCTCGCTCCGGACCGTTTCATCGACGCCCCGACCCTGGCCGCCGCACCGGACCTGCCCGGCCCCGCGGCGTCCCCGCGGACCGTCCTGCTCACCGGCGCCAACGGGTTCCTCGGCCGTTTCCTCTGCCTGGAGTGGCTCCGCCGGCTGGGCCCGTCCGGCGGTCGGCTGGTCTGCCTCGTCCGGGGCCGGACGCCGGCGGACGCGGCCGAGCGGCTCGACCGGGCCTTCGGCGACGGGGGCGAGGCGTCCCGGCTGTACCGGGAGCTGGCCCCCGGCACACTGACCGTCCTCGCCGGGGACCTCGCCGAACCCCGCCTGGGCCTGGACCCGGCCGGGTGGCACAGGCTGGCCGAGTCGGTGGACCTGATCGTCCACCCGGCCGCGCTGGTCAACCACGTGCTGCCCTACGCCGAGTTGTTCGGCCCCAACGTCACCGGCACCGCCGAACTGGTCAGGCTGGCGCTGACCGAACGGATCAAGCCCATCACCTACCTGTCGACGGTGGCCGTGCGCGGGGCGGCCGGGCCGTCCGTGCTCGACGAGGACGCCGACGTCCGGGAGGCGATCCCGCGCCGGCGCCTCGGCCGCGGCTACGCCGACGGGTACGCCGCCGGCAAGTGGGCCGGCGAGGTGCTGCTGCGGGAGGCCAACGAGCGGTACGGCCTACCGGTCACCACGTTCCGGTCGGGCATGATCCTCGCGCACAGCAGCTACCCCGGGCAGCTGAACGTGCCGGACGTGTTCACCCGGCTGGTCCTCAGCCTGGTGGCCACCGGCATCGCCCCGCGGTCGTTCCACCGCGGCGGAGTGCCCGTGCCCCACGACGGCCTCCCGGTCGACTTCCTCGCCGAGGCGGTCACCGCGCTGGGCACCCCGGGCCCGGACGGCTACCGCACCTACAACGCCTGGAACACGCACCACGACGGCGCCTCGCTGGACACCTTCGTGGACCGGCTCGTCGAGGAGGGCCACCCGATCCGGCGCATCGACGACTACGCGGACTGGTTCGCCCGCTTCACGACCGCGGTCCGGGCCCTGCCGGAACGGCAGCGCAGCCACTCGCTGCTACCCCTGCTGCACGCGTTCGAGCGGCCGGACGACGAACGCCGCGCTCCGGCCCCGCGGTTCCGGGCCGCCGTGCAGGCGGCCGGGATCGGGCCCGACCGGGACGTACCGCGTCTGTCACCCGGCCTCGTCACCAAGTACGTCACCGACCTGCGCGGCCTCGGGCTGCTCGACCAGGGCATCTGACGCTGCGTCACACCACCGTCCACCACCAGCCGATCCCACCGAACGGAGAACCCATGGGACAGGACGTCGGCACGGAACAGGAACTCGACGGGGCCTTGACCGCGGGACTGCGACTGCTGGAGTCGCGCGACCTCGCCGGCTTCCGCGCGCTGTGCACCCCCGGCGCCACGGTGTGGCAGAACGACGGCGACGGCACCCGGACGATCGACGTCCGGCTCGAACAGATCGCCACGTTCCTCGACACCGTCGAATCGCTGCGGTTCGAGGTCGTGCGCCGGTTCCACAAGCCCGGCGAGGCACTCCAGCAGCACGTCCTGGAGCTGGTGGCGCCGGACGGCACCCGCAGCCGGGTCCACGCCACCACCTACTTCCGGTTCGAGGGCGGGCTGATCGCCGAGATCGAGGAGCACCTCTCCTAGCGCCCCGGGGCGCGGGCCCCCGCCCCACCCCTCCCGCACCGGCCGGCTCCGCCGGCCGCGACTCCGGCACCGAGCACCCGGCACCCGACACCACGAGTAGAAGTGGGGATCATTCCCCGGTTATCGTGGGCGCCAGTGCGAATCGGGGACACATCCCCGTTTCCTTCGGACCGAGGTGCGTGCACATGACCCGGAATCAGAGCCCTGGGCGGGGGCAGCGGGCCGCCGACTGGGCGGACGGCCGGCTGGGGATCTACTCCCTGGCCAGGGCGAACCTGCGGAAGATCTTCCCGGACCACTGGTCCTTCATGCTGGGCGAGATCTGCCTCTACACCTTCCTGATCATCATCCTGACCGGTGTCTGGCTGACGCTGTTCTTCAAGCCCAGCATGGGCGAGGTGGTCTACGCCGGCTCGTACGTGCCGCTCAAGGGCGTTCCGATGTCGGAGGCCTACGCCTCCACCGTGGACATCAGCTTCGAGGTCCGCGGCGGCCTGCTGATCCGGCAGATCCACCACTGGGCGGCGATCGTCTTCGTCGCGGCCATGTTCGTCCACATGATGCGGGTGTTCTTCACCGGAGCCTTCCGCAAGCCGCGCGAGATCAACTGGGTGTTCGGCTTCCTGCTGCTCTTCCTCGGCATGCTGGACGGCTTCTTCGGCTACTCGCTGCCGGACGACCTGCTCTCGGGCACCGGCATCCGGTTCATCGAGGGCGCGATCCTCGCCGTACCACTGGTCGGCACGTACATCCAGATGTTCCTGTTCGGCGGGGAGTTCCCCGGCCACGACATCGTGCCGCGGTTCTTCACCATCCACGTGCTGCTCATCCCGGGCATCATGCTCGGCCTGCTGGTGGCGCACCTGATCCTGGTCTTCCACCACAAGCACACCCAGTGGGCGGGCCCGGGCAGGACCGAGAAGAACGTCGTCGGCTCGCCGCTGATGCCGGTCTACACGGCCAAGGCCGGCGGGTTCTTCTTCCTGGCCTTCGGCATCATCGCGCTGGTGGCGGCGGTCGCGACCGTCAACCCGATCTGGGCGTACGGCCCGTACCGCCCGGACCAGGTGTCCACCGACGCCCAGCCGGACTGGTACATGGGATTCGCCGAGGGCCTGATCCGGATCATGCCCGGCTGGGAGATCGGGCTGTGGGGGCACACCCTCAACCTCGGGGTGCTCATCCCGTTCACGCTGTTCCCGCTGATCCTGGGCGCCATCGCCGTCCACCCGTTCGTGGAGGGCTGGGCGACCGACGACAAACGGGAGCACCACCTGCTCGACCGGCCACGCAACGCGCCCGTCCGCACCGCGCTCGGTGCCGCCTGGATCAGCCTGTACCTGGTGGCGCTGGTGGCCGGCGGCAACGACCTCATCGCCACCCACCTGCACCTGTCGCTCAACGCCATCACGTACGCCGCCCGGGTCGGCTTCTTCGTCGTCCCGGTGGTCGTCTTCCTCGTCACCAAGCGCTGGTGCCTCGGCCTCCAGCGCCGGGACCGCGACAAGGTGCTGCACGGACGCGAGACCGGCGTCATCAAGCGCCTGCCGCACGGCGAGTTCACCGAGGTGCACGCCCGGCTCTCACCACGGGAGCTGCACCGGCTCACGGCGCACGAACAGCCCCGCCCCCTCGAACTGCCCGCCCCGGTGGACGAGAATGGAGTGGCCCGCCCGGCAGGGGTGCTCACCCGCACCCGGACCCGGCTCTCCCGCGGGTTCCACGGCGAGAGCGGCCGGATCCCCAAGCCCACCGCCGAGGAGTACCGCGAGATCACCGAGGGCCGCGGGCACTGACCCGCACCCCCCGATGGCACAGGGAGGACAGGTGCACCACCGAACCGACCGGCTCGCCGACAGCAGGTACCTCCTGCTCACCACCTTCGGCGAGGACGGCAGCCGGATGGAGTCGCAGCTCTGGGTGGTGCCGGACGGCACGGCCCTCGGGGTCTGGACCCCGGCCCACTCCGGCGAGGCCGAACGGATCCGCCGCCACCCCCGGGTACTGATCGGCCCCTGCGACGCCCACGGACGCCCCACCGGCCGGCAGGTCCCGGCGCGGGCGCGGCTCTGCGACGCCGACGACACCGCGCGCTACCGCACCTCGCTGATCAACAAGTACGGACTGACGGCGCTGATCGCGTTGGCCCGCAGCCGGTTCCGGGTGGGGCTGGCCGGGACGGTCGGCATCCGGATCACGCCGAACGAGCTGGAACAGCGGCTGGTCGGCCCGGAGTGGCAGCCGCCGGGCACCTACTGCGCCAACTGACGGGCCGTCAATTCCCGTCGGGCGCCGGACCCCGGAACGGGCGGCTCCGGCGCTCGACGTTTCCGGAGCCGCCTCCTTTCCGGAGCCGCTCCCGGGCCGCCAGAGCCGCTCCCGGGCCGCCGTCCGGTCACCAGGAGGTCACGACAGCGGGTGGGTCGGGACCGGACTGACCTCCTGGATCTCGCCGTGGGCCTTGGTGAGCAACTGCGAGGCGAGCTCGTTGAGCGCCCGGGCCCCGGCGATCTCCTCGCCGACCCGCAGCTGTTCCGGGTCGGCGGGGTGGCGGCTGCTGTAGCCGTGGGCGCGCAGTTCGCTCCCGTCGCCGAGCCGCAGCAGCGCGGCGGCGCTGGTCCGCGGCCCCTCTTCGCGGAACTCCATCTCGATGTGCCAACCGACCAGAGTCTTCATGGCGGATCACCTCCATCGGTTACTCCTCCAGAGTGCGCCGCACCCACCGTGAACACCAGGCCAGCCGGGTCGGTTGGCAGTGGGAGAGAGAGTTGAACGCGTTCAAGTCAGCCGCGTAGAGTCGAACGCGCTCGGCTTCGCGCTCTGCGCCCTGCTCGCCTGGCGGCGGCTCGCCGCCGACCGCCCCCGCACCACCACCCCGGTCAAGACGCCGGAGACCGCCCGGTGAACGACTACAACTACCCCGAGCAGGGCGCCAGCCGCACCGGCGAACTGCCCGCCGGCTACAACCACCTGCGGCACAGCGCCCTCATCGGCCACGGCCGCCCCGCGCTGGAGGCCGCCGGCGCCGCCCTGCTCGACTGGCGGATGCACCGGCTCGCGGGCGTCCGGATCGAATCGACGGCCCACCGGGCCGCCCCAGGCGTCGCCGTGCGCTGCGCCATCGGCCTCGGCCCGCTGCGGGCCGGCGCCCCCAACCGGGTGCCGGCCGCGTTCGACGGCCCGGACCGGTACGGTTTCACCTACGGCACCAGGGCCGGGCACCTGGCCCGGGGCGAGGAGACCTTCCTGGTCGAACTGGCCCCGGACGGTGCGGTCCGGTTCTCCGTCACCGCCTTCAGCCGCCCGGTCGCCTGGTACGCCCGGCTCGCCGGCCCGCTGCTCCCGCTCGCCCAGCGCGTCTTCGCCCGGCACTGCGGGCGCGTACTGGCCCGGATCGCGGCGGGGCCGGCGCCTGCCGGCGGGGGTAAAACCGCTGGTCGGGACGGCGGGCTGTCCTGGATGATCGGCGGATGATGTCGATGCGCCCGGTCCTGGAGATCTTCGCCCCCGACGGCTTCACGCTCTGGCCGACGGGCAGTCACGCGCCGCACCTGGAACTCACGCTGACCGGGCGGTTGACGCCGGCCGAGGTGGGTATGGCGGTGTGGCGCCTGGCCGTCTGCAACGACGTCGAGCCCGACCCCGAGCAGGCCGAGGAGCGCGGCCCCCGGCCGGCGGACCCGTTGGGTGCCTTCCTGCACGGGCTGCTCACCGAGCCGCACCCGCACGCCCCCGGTGGGCTGGTGCTGAGCGACTCGGTCACCGGCGCCGTCTTCGAACCGGGCTGCTGCAACGGCCTGGAGGACTGGCGCGAATGGCGGGACGCCACGGACGGCTCCGGCACCGCCTGGTTCGGCCACGACCCCGATGCCCGGGCCGAACGCGTCGGCCGGGTCGTCCGGCTGACCCAGGACGCCGGGGACCGCGAGGACAGCGAGGACGGCGAGGACGGCGAGGACGGCGAGGACCGCGACGACACGGTGATCGAGCTGCCGGTGGACGAGCTGCGCCGGCTGCTCGCCGGGGCCGAGCAGGACCTGCTCGACTTCCTCGCCCTGGTGGCGAGTTGGGCCGGACAGCAGGTTCCCGAACACGCCGAGACCGTCACCGCCGCGCTCGCCCGGGCACTGGACCTGGAGCCGCCGGCATGACCAGCTTCCACACCCACCGGGCCCGAGTGCACGACGCCTCGCTCCCGCCGTACCGGCGGCACAGCGCGCTGCGCACCTGCCTGACCCGCTTCGCCCCGTACGGCCTGCGGGCGACGTACCACCACCTCACCGTCAGCGCCCGGGTGCCGCGCCACCTGGAGGCCGACCCGGACTCGCTGGTCCGTGCGGTGGACGAGCTGCACGAGGCGCGCGAGCTGTGGCTGGCCCGGGCCGAGGAGTACGCGGAGCAGCGCCGGGCGCAGAAGCAGGCCGGGCGGCGGCAGCCGCCGGAGACGGCCTGGTGGCACCTGCGCTGGTGGGGCTCGCCGGACGCGGCCTGGCAGCACGACCCGTTCCTGCATCCGCCGCTGCGCCTGCCCGACTACGTGCGGCGGCAGAACGCACTGCTGGACGGCGCCGAGTTGCCCGGCTGCCCGGCGTGCGGGGAGCAGGGCCGGCCGGTGCCGCTTCCGACCGGCCACGGCCACGCCGAGCTGTGCCGCTGCTGCGCGCGGGTCCTGACGCCCTGTGACTGCGGGCAGTGGCACAGCTTCGAGCCCGCGCTGCGGGTCGGCTGGAGCCGGACCTGGCGGCGGGAGCACATGACCGGCGCCGGCGAGCCGAACCCGCACCGGCCCGGCGTCCGGGGCGCGGCCCGGGTCGAGCGGCTGGAGTCGTACACGATTTCGTGGGGGTCGTTCATCGCGCGCCGGGACCACGACGAGTAGCGCGCCGCCGTTCTGGACGCGGACCTCGAAGTGGTCGATGTCCCCCGGCTGGCAGGCCGCGCCGCCGGACGAACCGCAGCCGGCGATCAGGGCGGCCGCCGCGATGCCGGACGCGGTCAGCGCGACGGCCCGGCGGGTGCGGAGTGTGTTGCGCATGGGGTGCCTCCCGCGCGGGGGAAGGTTCGGGACGAACCGGACACCCTTCTGTACGGGCGGTGGCCTCCGGCTGCCCGACCCCGGCGCCCGGGACCGCCGGAATACCCCGTCGGCCAGGACCGTTGTGGCGGGCACATGGTCGGAAGCGCCGACGCCGGAAGGGAAGGAACCGCGAGATGAGCAGCACGGTCGAGCTGACCAAGGAGAACTTCGACGACATCGTCCCGGGCCCGGAGGGCAAGGACTTCGTCTTCATCGACTTCTGGGCCGGGTGGTGCGGGCCGTGCCGCCAGTTCGCCCCGGTGTACGAGAAGGCCGCCGAGCGCCACTCGGACCTGGTCTTCGCCAAGGTGGACACCGAGGCGCAGCAGGAACTGGCCGCCGCGTTCGACATCCAGTCGATCCCGACGCTGGCGATCATCCGTGAGGGCGTGCTCGTCTTCTCGCAGCCCGGAGCGCTGCCGGAGGCGACGTTCGAGGACCTGATCGGCCAGGCCCGCAACCTGGACATGGCCGAGGTGAAGCGCAAGGTCGCCGAGGACCAGGCGGCCGGCGGCCAGGCCTGATCCGGACGCCCGAGGGCCGGGGAGCGTGGTCTCCCCGGCCCTTCGCCGTACCGGGCCCCGGCCCGTCACGCCGGCTCCGGCCAGTCCCGCTCCGACCAGTCCGGCTCCGACCAGTCCGGCTCCGACCAGTCCCGCTCAGGTCAGTCCGGCGGCGGTCAGTCCGGCTCGGCGCCCCAGGCGGCGAGCCGGGCCGCGAGCGCCCGCACCTCGGCGCGCAGCGCGGCGGGCTCCCGGACGGTGAACGGCCACCCCAGGCCGGCCAGCAGCACCGCGACGCCGTCCAGGTTCTGTGCCCGGGCCCGCAGCAACACCCGGTCCTCGGCGAGTTCGGTGAGCGTGCCGGCGGCGGGCGGCAGCCGGCGGCGGGCCTCGGCGAGGGTGGTCTCCAGCTCCACCTCCACCCGGTGCCGCCAGGGCGCCCCGGCCAGTGACTCCACCACCCGCTGGACCGGGTCGAAGTCCTCGGGCGGCTCGAAGCCGGCCTCACCCTGCTCGACCCGGGTGATCCGGTCCAGCCGGAAGGTGCGCTGCTCGCCGCTGCGGTGGTCGAGCCCGGTGGTGTACCAGCGCCCGGAGTGGAAGACCAGCCCGTACGGGTCGAACTCGCGCTCGCTGGGCCGGTCCTCGCGGTCCCGGTAGGCGATCCGCACCCGGCGCCGGCGGCGGGCCGCCTCCGCCAGGGTGAACAGCGCGGCGGCGGCCGGGCCGGGACCGGTGGCGGGGACGGCGGTGAGGCCGAGGGTCTGCTCGACGGCGCAGACGCGTTCGCGCAGCGGCGGCGGCAGCACTCGCTGGATCTTGGCGAGGGCGGTCTCGGTGGCCCCCTCCCCCACCGACAGGCCGGAGCTGCGGCCGGCCAGCAGGCCGAGCACGACGGAGGCCGCCTCGTCCGGGGTGAGCATCAACGGCGGCAGCCGGTAGCCGGGCCGCAGGCGGTAACCCCCGTAGCGGCCGCGGTCGGCCTGGACGGGGATGCCGAGTTCGGCCAGCCGGGCGGCGTAACGGCGGACGGTGCGCTCGTCCACGTCGAGCCGGGCGGCCAGTTCGGCGCCGGTCAGGCCGGGGCGGTCCTGGAGCAGTTCCAGCAGGGCGAGGACGCGGCTGACCGGGTGCTCCACCGTGTACTCCTTCCCTTCTCTGCGCCGCTCTTCCGCATGCCCGGCGGCGAGGCGGAGAGAAATCCGGGCGACTTCTGACCGGATCCGATCCTAGGGTCGGCGGTGCAGGAGGCCCCACCGCGGCTGAGCCCGCCCGCGGGCCCGTCGCGGCCTCCCCCGGACATCCCCGTCGACGAAGGAGAGATGCACCATGAGCACGTTCGTACTGGTCCCCGGGTTCTGGCTCGGCGCCTGGGCCTGGGACGAGGTGGCGGCGCCGCTGCGCGCGGCCGGGCACCGGGTGTACGCCGTCAGCCTGCCCGGGATGGCCGAACGCGCCTGCGAGGCGGGCGAGTTCGGGCTGGAGGAGCAGATCGCCGACCTGGCCGGACTGCTGGTCCGGGAGGACCTGTCGGACGTCGTCCTGGTCGCCCACAGCGGCGCCAGCGCCCCGGTGGGCGGGCTCGCGGACCGGCTGCCGGAGCGGATCCGCCGGGTGGTCTACCTGGACGGCGGCCCGCTGATCGACGGCGCGTCGGTGTACGACCTGTGGCAGCCCGACTACCGTCGGATGGCCGACACCTCGGTGGTCGACGGCCGCCTCCCGATGCCGTCCTGGGAGTTCCAGTCCGAGCACGGCGTGAGCACGGCGGGGCTGGACGAGGCCGCCCTCGCCCGCATCCGCTCCCGCGCCACCCCGCACCCGGCCGGGGCGTTCCGGGACCGGCTGCGGCTGACCGGCGCCGGGGCCGCGCTGCCGCAGGCACTGGTCTCCTGCTCCTTCCCGCTCTCCCAGGTGCGCGAGCTGATCGCCGCCGGGCACCCGTACTTCGCCGGGATGTCCGGGCCGAACTGGGAGCTGCGTGAACTGCCCACCGGGCACTGGCCGATGTTCTCCCGCCCGGCCGACACGGCGGCGGTGCTGGCGGAGCTCGCCACGCTCTGAGCCCGGCCCGTCGGTCCGTCCGCCGCCGGGCCCTCGTTCTGTCCTGTCCGTGTCCTCGGCTCGTCCGACGGCGCCCTCCGCGTGTCCGTCCGTCGCGCAACCGCGCCCGGACCGGCAGGATGGGGCCCACGCCGTACCCGAGCGAAGAGCGAGCATCCGTGCGCGAGCAGCCCAGCCGTACCGAACCGCCGGACGCCGTGCCGGAGTTCCGGCCGGACGGCGGTCCGGGGCCGTTCGCCCTGCTGCGCGCCGCGCCCGGCCCCTGCCCCCTGGCCACCCTGCGGACACGTGACGGGCCCGAGAAGTGGCCGCTGCGGGCGGTCCGGGTCAGGCTCGGGTACGGAACCGAAGGCGGCCGCGGCCCGCTCTCCCGGAGGGTCGCCCTCACCGGCGGCCCGGACGGGAGCCGGCGCGCCCGGCCGCTCGACATCCGCGAGCGCACACCCGCCACCCTCGCCCAGCGGGCCGGGGTGGCCATCGAGACGACGGAGGACCGGGCATGACCAGCACCGCCGAGGAGTACGACGTCATCGTCCTGGGGGCCGGCCCGACCGGCGAGAACGTTGCCGACCGGACGGTCGCCGCCGGGCTGCGCACCGTGATCGTGGAGGCCGAGCTGGTCGGCGGCGAGTGTTCCTACTGGGCCTGCATGCCCAGCAAGGCGCTGCTGCGCCCGATGGCCGCGCTGGACGACGCCCGCGCGGTGGCCGGCTCCCGGGAGGCCGTCGGCGACCGGCAGCTGGACCCGGCCGCGGTGCTGGCCCGGCGGAACTCCTTCACCTCCGACTGGCAGGACGACGGCCAGGTCCAGTGGCTGCGGGACACCGGCATCGAGCTGGTCCGCGGCCACGGCCGGCTGTCCGGGGAGCGGACGGTGACGGTGGAGGCCGAGGACGGCAGCGAGCGGGTGCTCACCGCCCGGCACGCCGTCGCGGTGTGCACCGGCAGCCGCCCGATGCTGCCCGCGCACGTACCGGGGCTCGCCGAGGCCCACCCGTGGACCAACCGGGAGGCGACTGGCTCGCAGGCCGTCCCCGGGCGGCTGGCGGTGATCGGCGGCGGGGTGGTCGGGGTGGAGATGGCCGCCGCCTGGCGGGCGCTCGGCTCCGAGGTGGTGCTGCTGGTGCGCGGTGACGGGCTGCTGCCACGGATGGAGCCGTTCGCGGGCGAGCTGGTGGCGGACGGACTGCGGGCGGCCGGGGTGGACCTCCGCTTCGGCACCGAGGTCACCGCGCTGGAGCGGGCGGACGGCTCCGGGCCGGTGACCCTGACGCTCGCCACCCGGGACGACCGGGGCGGCGGCGGGACGCTGACCGCCGACGAGGTGCTGTACGCGACCGGCCGGGCCCCGCGCAGCGCCGACATCGGGCTGGAGCAGGTCGGCCTGAAGCCGGGCGGCTGGCTGGAGGTGGACGACAGCTGCACGGTGCTCGGCGTGGACGGCGCGTGGCTCTACGCCGCCGGGGACGTCAACCACCGGGCGCTGCTCACCCACCAGGGCAAGTACCAGGCCCGGATCACCGGCGCGGCGATCGCCGCCCGCGCCCAGGGGCGCCCGCTGGACACCTCGCGCTGGGGCGCGCACGCCGCGTCCGCCGACCTCGCGGGCGCCCCCCAGGTGGTCTTCACCCAGCCCGAGGTCGCCGCCGTCGGTCTGACCCAGGCCGCCGCCGAGGCGGCCGGGCTGCGGGTGAAGGCCGTCGATCACGAGATCGGCTCCGTCGCCGGGGCCTCGCTCTACGGCGACGACTACCGCGGCCGGGCCCGGGTGGTCTTCGACCTGGACCGGGAGGTGATCGTCGGCGCCTGCCTGGTCGGCCCCGGGGTGGCCGAGCTGCTGCACTCGGCGACCGTCGCGGTGGTCGGCGAGGTGCCGATCGACCGGCTCTGGCACGCGGTGCCCGCGTACCCGACGATCAGCGAGGTCTGGCTGCGGCTGCTGGAGGACTGCCGGGGGTAGCGGCGCCCCCGGACGGGAGGCCGTCCGTCCGACCGGACGACGGCCTCCCGGGCGACCGGCGTACCCGTCGGCCTCCCGGGTGAGCGGCGCGGCGAGGTGTGACCGCCGGTGGACGGCGGGACACTGGCAGTCGGGGGCCGTCCCGGGGGGCCGAGTTCGTGACCAGGTGGTGTGAGGCATGACCGAGGTGCTGTTGGCCGTCGGAACCGAGAAGGGCCTCTTTCTCGGCCGCAGCCGCGACCGGCTGACGTGGAGGTTCAGCGGGCCGCACTTCCCGATGAACGCGATCTACTCCGTCTCCATCGACCGCCGTGACGGCCGGACCAGAGTGCTGGCCGGGGCCGACAGCAGCCACTGGGGGCCCTCGGTCTGGCGCTCCGACGACCTCGGCGCCACCTGGTTCGAGCCGCCGCAGCCGGCCGTCCGCTTCCCCGAGTCCACCGGCGCCTCGCTCACCAGGGTCTGGCAGCTCCAGCCCGCCGGAGCGGAGGCCCCCGGCGTCGTCTACGCGGGCACCGAGCCGGCCGCGCTGTTCCGCTCCACCGACGGCGGCGAGACCTTCGCCCTGGTCGAGCCGCTCTGGAACCACCCGCAGCGGCCGCAGTGGGGCGCCGGCTACGGCGGCCAGGGCCTGCACACCATCCTGACCGACCCGCGCGACCCGCAGCGGCTGCTGGTCGCCGTCTCCAGCGGCGGCGTCTACCGCAGCAAGGACGGCGGCGACAGCTGGGAGCCCTCCAACACCGGCCTGCGCGCCGAGTTCTTCCCGCAGGAGAGCCAGTACCCCGAGTTCGGCCAGTGCGTGCACAAGATCGCCCCGGACCCGGTGAACCCGGACCGGCTCTACCTCCAGAACCACGGCGGCGTCTACCGCAGCGACGACTGGGGCGGCAGCTGGCGCTCGATCGTGGACGGGCTGCCCGCCGAGTTCGGCTTCGCCGTGGCCGCCCACCCGCGCCGGACCGACACCGCCTACCTCTTCCCGCTCGGCGGCTCGGACGACCGCATCCCGCCCGGCCGCCGCTGCCGGGTCTTCCGCACCACCGACGGCGGTACCAGCTGGCAGCAACTCGCCGAAGGCCTGCCCGGCGAGGACCACTACGGCATCGTGCTGCGCGATGCCCTGCGCACCGACGACGCCGACCCGGCCGGGATCTACTTCGGCAACCGGACCGGCGACGTGTACGGCAGCCGGGACGAGGGAGAGAGCTGGTCACTGCTGCTCTCCCACCTGCCGGACGTGCTCTGCGTGAGGGCCGCGGTGGTGGCCTGAAATAACCGGTTGCCGGATGGCAGGGCCTCGGTGAGCATGGGCCGCCGACGAACGATCGCACGAGTGTGGGGTGGGCCATGGCCGAGGACTGGGTGGTCAGGCGGGGCAGCGACGGCGAGCCGGTGCTGCGCTACCTGCTGGACGAGCGGGAGGGGCGGCCCTGGGCCGACCTGCTGGAGGTCCTGGACGAGTCGGTGGACGCCCCCGGGTTCATCCGGGCCGAGCTGCCCGGCTGGGTGGTCTCCAGCTCTCCGGGGCTCGGGCAGGAGCTGGTGGCGCACGGCGCGCGGGTGCTGCGGCACGCCCACACCTTCCGCCGCGACCTGCGCGCCGATCCCCCGCCCGCCGACTGGGCCGGGACGCCGCTGCGCGAGGGCCTGCGGGCGGTGCCCTGCGACCGCGCGCCCGAGGAGCTGTACGAGGCCTGGCGGGCCGCCTTCCCTCCCGGCCACGTCGACCACTACCCGGGCGAGAAGGCCCAGGTGCTGGCCGAGCGTCTCGGACTGCTGCTCGCGGGGAAGAGCATCGGCCCGGTGCTGCCGTCCAGCCTGCTCGCGGTGGACGCGGAGGACCGCGTGGTCGCCGGGCTGATCCTCACCGACCGCGACGGCCGACCCTGGGTCGCCGACGTCTTCCGCCACCCGGAGCGCGGCTACCGCGGCCTCGGCGCGGACCTGCTGCGCAGGTCGATCGGGGACGCCACCACGCGCGGGCTCGCCGACGTGACCCTGGTGGTGACCGAGGGCAACCCGGCCCGCCGGGTCTACGAGTCGCTGGGCTTCGTGCTCCAGGAGACCTCGCTGACGGTCGTCGTACCCGACGCCGGCTAGGAACGGCCGCCGGACCTCGCCCGCGCCCCGGCGGCTCAGGGCCGGGCGAGTTCCAGGACGGCGATCCCGCCCAGCACGGTGAGCGCGGCGGTCAGCCGCAGCCGGCCGAGACGCTCGCGGAACACCATGGTGGCGATCAGTGCGGCGATGACGATGCTGGTCTCGCGCAGCGCCGCGATCGTCGCCAGATTGCCCCGGGCCTGCGCCCACACCACCAGCCCGTACGCCGTCAGCGAGAGCACCCCGCCGGCGATGCCCAGCGGCACCGCCCGGCCCGCCCCGGCGAGCAGCCCGGGACCGCGCCGGACCCGGACGATCAGCGCCAGCAGTGGTCCCTGGAGCAGGAAGAGCCAGGCCACGTAGCCGCCGACCGTCCCCGCGTGCCGCACGCCGCTGCCGTCCAGCACCGTGTACACCGCGATCATCACGCCCGTTCCGGCCGCGGCCCCGAGGGCGGGCAGCTGCGCCCGCCCGGGTATCCCCCGGGCGAAGGCCAGCCCGATCAGGCCGCAGGAGATCACCAGCACGCCCAGCAGCTCGCCCGCGCCCAGGTGCTGCCCGAGCAGGACGGCCGATATCAGCGCCACCAGCAGCGGCGCGGTACCCCGGGCGATCGGGTACATCTGGCCGAAGTCGCCCAGCTGGTAGGCCCGCAGCAGCAGGAGCGTCGACGTCACCTCGACGGCGACCGAGGCCAGCAGGTACGGCCAGGCGGCGGCCGCCGGCAGCGGGTTGAGCGCCACCAGGACGAGCGCGCACGCCGTGTACGTCAGGTTGATCAGCGTGAAGCCGACCAGCTTGTCCGGGATCCGGTGCGCCAGCCCGTTCCAGACGGCGTGCAGCACGGCCGCCGTGAGCACGGCCACCGGCACGGCCGGGGCGCCTCCGAACATCACGAACCTCCCCTCGAACGGCCCACCGGAACCGACGGGCTCGGAACCGGATTCCACGCTACCGTAGATCCATGGAAGAGCGTTCCGAATTTTTCACGCCCCTGGAATCCCGGCTCGCGGCACGGATCCGGGCCCGGCTCGGCGAACTGCGCGGCACCGAGGCCCGCGTCGCCCGGGTGGTGCTCGACCGGGGCGCCGACCTGGTGCACCTGAGCGTCAGCGACGTCGCGACGCTGGCCGGCACGGCTCCCTCCTCGGTGGTCCGGGCCTGCCAGCGGCTGGGCTTCCGCGGCTACCAGGAGCTGAAGATCGCCGCCGCCCGGCAGGCCCCCGCCGCCGTGCCCGCACCCGCGGACGAGGGCGACCCGGCGGCCCGGGCGCTCGCCGAGACCCTGCGCGCCGCCCGGGCCGCCCTGGACGGCCTCACCGCCACCCTCTCCGCGGCCGACCTGCGGGCGGCCGCCGGACTGCTGGACGGCGCGAGCCGGGTGGTGCTGCTCGGCGCCGGACTGTCCGGCGCGGTGGTGCTCGACCTCGGGTACCGGCTGCGCGCACTCGGCCTGCTGGTGGACGCCCCGGCCGACCCGATCACCGCCCAGCTGGCCGCCGCCGGACTCGGGCCCGGCACGGTCTGCCTGGCCGTCAGCCACACCGGCGCCACCCGCAGCGTGGTGGACGCCGCCCGACTGGCCCGCGGAGCCGGCGCCGAGGTGCTGGCGCTCACCAGCTACGCCCGCTCCCCGCTGACCGAAACGGCCACCCTGGCCCTGGTCGCGGGCGGCCAGGACCTGGTCTTCGGCCTGGAGACCACCGCCAGCCGGCTCGCCCACCTGGCCGCCGTGGACGCGCTCGCCCAGACGCTGCTGGCCCTGCGCGGCCCCCGCGCCGAACGCGCCCTCGGCCTGTCGGCGGACGTCACCGCGGACTACGCGTACTAGGGTCCGTCTTCAAACCCCCGTCGTCCGCCCGGAGGGCGGGCGGGGCGGCGTTGGGGTGCGTGCATCGCAAGGCGGAGGAGGGAGTCCATGCGGTGGGGGCACCTCCCGGCCGAAGGCTGGGGGCCATCGGCGACCGACGACAACGCGGCGAGGTGCGTGCCCCGGCGTCGGCCCGCAGGCGGGGGTTTGAAGACGGGCCCTAGCGGACTACGCGTACTGGCTGCGGCCGTGATTGCGGCCGGGGCGCAACCGCAGTAGGCCGATCGGGCGGCCGGAGGCTCGGCAAACACGCTGGTCGGAGGGGCTGTGTAGGCTCAACGGTCATGGCGAGGGTGACGCGGGACGATGTGGCACGGGTGGCGGGGACGTCCACGGCGGTCGTGAGCTACGTGATCAACGACGGGCCGCGGCCGGTGGCGCCGGCCACCCGGGCGCGGGTGCTCGCGGCGGTCGACGAGCTCGGCTACCGGCCGAACCGGGTCGCCCAGGCGATGGCCCGGCGACGGACCAACCTGCTCGGGATGGTCGTGCCGGACGCCCGCCAGCCCTTCTTCGCCGGGCTCGCGCACGCCGTCGAGCAGGCCGCCACCGAGCACGGCCGGCTGCTGCTGATCGGCAACTCCGACTACGCGGACGAGCGCGAGGCGCACTACATCCGCGCCTTCCTCGGGATGCAGGTGGACGGTCTGATCCTGGTCACCCAGGACCCGGCCACCCCCGGGCTGACCGGCTTCGACGTGGCCGACGGCACCCCGGTGGTGCTGCTGCACCACCGGGCGGAGAGCGCCGACGGCGTCGCCGTGGTCGCGGACGACGAGGGCGGCGCCCGCGAGGTGGTCCGCCATCTGCTCGGGCACGGCCATGCCGAGGTGCACTGCTTCGGCGGCACCCTCGCACTCAGCCCTCACGACCCGGTCACCGGGCGGACGGCCGGCTGGGTCGCCGCGCTGGAGGAGGCCGGGCTGCCCGCCGAGGGGCGGCTCACCCCGGCGCCGTTCGACCGGGTCCGGGCACACGCCGAGGCCCTCACCCTGCTCGCCCGGCCCGACCGGCCCTCCGCCGTGTTCTGCACGACGGACGACCAGGCGATCGGCCTGCTGCGGGCCGCCGACGACCTCGGCATCCGGGTGCCGGAGGACCTCGCGGTGGCCGGCTTCGACGACATCGCCGAGGCGGTGATCGCCGGACCGGCACTGACCACCGTCACCACGGCGCAGGACGAGATGGCCCGCGCCGCGCTGGATCTCGTCCTCGGCGGGCCGGAGCGCCGCGCCCGGGGCACCCGCACCTTCCCGGCCCGGCTGGTGGTCCGGCGCTCCTGCGGCTGCCTGCCGGCCGGGGCCCGGGGCTGACGCCGGGCCGGGGACGGACGCCGGCGCGGACCCCTCAGTCTTCGAGCAGCTCGTCCGCGAGCAGGTCCATCAGCAGGTTGTCGTGCCAGGTGCCGTCCGGGCCGCGCTCGTACTGGCGCATGGTGCCGACGGTGCGGAAGCCGACCTTGGCGTAGCAGCGGATCGCGGCGAGGTTGTCCGCGGCCGGGTCGATCACCAGCCGGTGGTAGTGGTGGTCGTGCACCAGGTGCCGGGCCATCGTGCGCACGGCGTCGGTGCCCAGGCCCAGGCCGTGCACCGTCGGGTCGAGGTAGAGGTCCATCCCGGCGTGCCGGTACTCGTCGTCGTTGTTGGCGTACCACTGGATGGCGCCGACCACCTTGCCGCCGAGTTCGATCGCGAAGGTCTCGGTTCCGGGCGATTCCAGGTCGTTGGCGACCTCGTCGGCGAGGTCGTCGCCGCCCCGCCAGCGGGCGAACACCTCGGGCGTGCCGCGGATGGCCGCCAGCGCCGGGATGTCCTCGCCGGTGGCCGGGCGGAGCGTGACCAAGGTGCCGTGCAGAATCGTCCCCATATGGGGCATGTTGGCACGGAAACCCTGCTCCGGCGAGTGTTTTCGGGCGCCGTCCGGTCCCTTCCGGCGCGCGGCCGCGGAGCGGGACGGCAGGGGCCGGACGGCGGCCCGACGGGGCGGTCGGGCATCAGGTGGCGGGGCGCGCCGGGTCGCCGAGGGGGCCGAGCCAGACGGCGGTGACGGCGCTGACGTAGCGGGCGCCGCAGTGGTCGTCGGGGACGACGAGCTGCGGGCCGGTGGCGTCCAGTGGGGACCCGTCCATGCTGGTGGCGAGCAGGATCTCCTGGCCGCCGAAGTCCGGGTCGATCTCGGCCCAGGAGACCACCGCCCGGTGGCCGTCGGCGCCGACCACGGAGAGCAGGAAGCGCAGCCGCTGCTTGCGGCCGGAGAAGTCGATCCGGGGCCGGGCGGCGCGCAGCACGTCCAGCAGCGCCGGGCCCTCGTAGCCGTGGCGCTGCTCGCCCGCGGTCCGGCAGTCGAAGCTGACCTCGACCCGGTGGGCGGGGAGGGCGCGCAGCTCCGCCACCGTCAGCTCGGCGGGGCGGTCGAGGTGGCCGTGGAGTCGGACGGTGGGTCTCGCCGGGGTCATGGGAACTCCCTCCTCGCGGGCCACGGCGCCGTGGCCCGCGAGGAGGACTACCCGAGGGACCGCTCGGGCATTCGCAACTGCCAGGCTGAAAGCGCCATCCATCCGCAACTGCGATGGCAGGTCTCATGTTCAGCTGGAATCTGCAATCAGTCCACCTCGAACTGCAGCGCCCGGCGGACGTAGCGGGCGTGGCCCGAGGCACAGCCGATCAGGACCACGGCCTCCCCGTCCCGGCACTCGAATACGGTCCAGTGCTTCTCGATGGTCTTCGGGTCGTCCTCGCGCCGCTTCCGGACCTCGACCAGCACCAGGTCGCCCGGCAGGTAGCGGGCCCGCGCGCTGGTCCCGCGCAGTGGCGAGATCGCGAGCGCGGTGGCCGAGGCGTGCAGGAACTCCGCGGTCGGACGGCAGTACGGCCGGGCGCCGGCGACGCAGCCGTCGAAGACCACCACCCGCCCCTCGGCGAAGGCGTCGCGTTCCTTCCGCTCCTCCGCCCCCGGCTCGCCGATCGCCACCCCCAGCACATCGACGACCGCACTGAGAATGTCCACGAGCATCCGTGTCTCCCCTCCACCGCTCGTTCGTACGCACCATTCGACCACGGGCGACCCGGATGCCACGCCCCCGGCCCGCGCCCCGGGCACGGATCGGGAAGAGCCGGAAATATTCTTCGCGGCGGGTGTCGATCCGGCGCCGGCCCGTTCGACGCAGGGGTGAGAGGCGGGGAGAGGCCCCGCCCGCACGACCGAGGAGTCACCATGCCGCGCTTCATGACGCTGATCCGCATCGACGAGCAGTCCCGCGCCGGGTGGGAGCCGGACCCGGGCTTCGAGCAGCGGATGGGGGCCCTGTTCGAGGAGATCACCAAGGCCGGCGTGATGCTGGAGACCGCCGGTCTCACCCCGACCTCCCAGGGCACCCGGCTGACCTGGAAGGACGGGAGGATCGGCTGCACCGACGGGCCGTTCACCGAGACCAAGGAGGTCGTCGGCGGCTACGCCATCCTCCAGTGCAAGGACCACGCCGAGGCCCTGGAGTGGACCCGGCGCTTCCTCCGGACCCACCCCGCGCACTGGCCGGTCGAGGCGGAGGTCCGGCAGATCGAGGAGATGCCGGAGCCGCCGAAGTAGCAGCCGTGGCAGTGTTTGCCTCCCTCTCCGCCGGCTGCTCTGATGGGTGACCGTGACGGAGAGGGCTACTACCCACGGGACCGCGGCGACGGCCGTCGAGACGGTGTTCCGGATCGAGTCCGCGCGGATCATCGCCGGGGCCGCCCGGATCGTCCGGGACGTCGGCATCGCCGAGGAGCTGGCGCAGGACGCGCTGGTGGCCGCGCTGGAGCGGTGGCCGCGGGAGGGCGTCCCGGACAATCCGGGCGCCTGGCTGACGGCCACCGCCAAGCACCGCGCGGTCGACCTGGTCCGCCGCCGGGAGGTCTACGCCCGCAAGCTCGCCGAGGTCGGGCGGTCGGCGCAGGAGGTGCCGCCCCCGGAGCCGGCCGAGCCGGACGGCATCGACGACGACCTGCTGCGGCTGATCTTCACCGCCTGCCACCCGGTGCTGTCGGCGGAGGCGCGGATCGCGCTCACCCTCCGGCTGCTCGGCGGGCTGGCCACGCCGGAGATCGCCCGCGCCTTCCTGGTGCCCGAGCCGACGGTGGCACAACGGATCGTCCGGGCGAAGCGGACGCTGGCGAAGGCGGCGGTGCCGTTCGAGGTGCCGTACGGGGAGGACCGGGCGCAGCGGCTCTCCTCGGTGCTGGAGGTCATCTACCTGATCTTCAACGAGGGCTACTCGGCGACCGCGGGGGACGACCTGCTCCGCCCCCGGCTGTGCGAGGACGCGCTGCGGCTGGCCCGGGTGCTGGCCGCGCTGATGCCGGCCGAGCCGGAGACGCACGGGCTGGCCGCGCTGCTGGAGTTCCAGGCCTCGCGCACGGCCGCCCGGACCGGGCCGGACGGGAGGCCGGTGCTGCTGGCCGAGCAGAACCGGTCCCGCTGGGACGGGCTGCTGATCCGGCGCGGCTTCGACGCCCTGCAGCGGGCGGGCACCGGGCCGTACTCGGTGCAGGCCGCGATCGCCGCCTGCCACGCCAAGGCGCGGCACTACGCGGACACCGACTGGGAGACCATCGCCGCGCTGTACGAGCGGCTGCTGGCACTGTCACCGTCCCCGGTGGTGGCGCTGAACCGGGCGGTGGCGGTCTCGATGGCCCGGGGCCCGGCCGCGGCGCTGGAGCTGGTGGACGAGCTGGCGGCGGAGCCGGCGCTGCGCGGCTACCACCTGCTGCCGAGCGTGCGGGGCGACCTGCTGGCCCGGTTGGGACGGTCCGCGGAGGCCAGGGCGGAGTTCGAGCGGGCGGCGGGGCTGACCCGCAACGAGCGGGAGCGGGAGCTGCTGTCGGAGCGGGCGGCCTCGCTCGACGGCAGTCGGCAGGCAGGCCTCAGGCGTCCTCCAGGCGCAACCGGGCGCTGACCGCGCCGAGTCCCTCGGCGAGCACCGCGAGCTGCTCGCGGGTGAGCACGTCGATCAGCAGCTCACGCACCAGGGCGACGTGTCCGGGCGCGGCCTGGCGCAGCGCCTCCCGGCCCCGGTCGGTGAGTTCGGCGATGACGCCGCGCACGTCGCTGGGGCAGGAGCGACGGGCGACCAGGCCCGCCCGCTCCAGCTGGGTGACCTGGTAGGTCAGGCCGCTCTTGGAGGTGACCAGCTTCTCGGCGAGTTCGGTCATCCGCAGGGAGTCGCCGGGGGCGGCGGACAGGTGCACCAGGATCTCGTACTGCTGATGGGAGAGTCCGGAGTCCTCCTTGAGCTGGCGCTCCAGCCGCCGGTTCAGCAGGTTGCTCGCGGTGACGAAGCCCCGCCAGGCGGCCGCCTCGTCCGGGTCCAGCCAGCGGGGTTCGTTCAGTGGGGACATGGGACGAAGCCTACTCCTGTTGTTCAAATTCGAACGAGGGTGTACCGTCGACGAAGGTAGACGTTCAAATTTGAACTACCTATTCGGTCAACGGTCCCGAGGAGGACGCCATGAGCACCGCGGCCCCCGAGCGCATGCCCGCCCTGTACCTGTCGCACGGCGCGCCGCCGCTGGCCGACGACCCGATCTGGCCGGGCGAGCTGGCCGCCTGGTCCGCCGACCTGCCCCGGCCCAGGGCCGTCCTCATGGTCTCCGCCCACTGGGAGGAGGCCCCGCTCGCCCTCGGCGCCGTGACGACCATCCCGCTGGTGTACGACTTCTGGGGCTTCCCCGAGCACTACTACCGGGTCCAGTACGCCGCCCCCGGCGCGCCGGAACTCGCCGAGCGCGTGCGCAAGCTGCTGCGCGCCCCCGGCACGCCCGTCCAGGACATCCCCGACCGCGGGCTCGACCACGGCGCCTACGTCCCGCTGGTCGAGATGTACCCGGACGCCGACATCCCGGTGCTCCAGGTCTCGCTGCCCACCCTCGACCCGCAGCGGCTGATGGAGATCGGCCGCAAGCTCGCCCCGCTGCGCGACGAGGGCGTGCTGATCGTCGGCAGCGGCTTCTTCACCCACAACCTGCGGGCGCTCAGCAGCGACGGCCGGATCACCTCGGTGATGGCCGAGTTCGACGACTGGGGCCGGCGCGCCCTGGAGACCCACGACCTGGACGCGCTGCTCGACTTCGAGCACAAGGCCCCGGCCGGGCGCCTGGCCCACCCGCGCACCGAGCACTTCGCCCCGCTGTTCGTCACCCTCGGCGCCGGCGAGGCCGATCTGGACAGCCAGCGCAGTGTCATCGACGGGTTCTGGATGGGCCTGGCCAAGCGCTCGATCCAGCTGGGCTGAACCCCTCGCGCGGAACATCGCGTGAAGCGCTCGCCGGTCGTCGGGCGGACTCCCTGCGCGGGTCCGGGTGCTGGGCCTATCGTGTGACGCTCCGTCGAAGGAGTGATCATGCGCAACGGCGATGCCGTACGAACCGCCCTGGACGTGTCGCTGGCGGTCCTCACCCCGCACACCGGGGACCGCGACTGGGACGTGCCCGCCGGGCTCCTGGAGTGGAGCTGCCGCGACACCGCCGCCCACATCGCCCACGACCTGCTCGCCTACGCCGGCCAGCTCGCCGCCCGCCCCCGGGACCGCTACCTGCCGCTGGACCTCACCGTGCGGCCCGAGGCGGACCCGGCCCAGGTGCTCACCGTGGTCACCGCCGCCGGGCGGCTCCTCGCCACCGCCCTGGACGCCGCCCCTGCCGAGCTGCGCGCCTACCACCACGGGCCCTGCGATCCGCTCGGCTTCGCCGCCATGGGCGTCGCCGAAACCCTGCTGCACACCCACGACATCACCAGCGGCCTCGGCCTGCCCTGGCAGCCGCCCGCCGAGCTGTGCCGCTTCGTGCTCGACCGGCTCTTTCCGCACGCACCGCAGGAGCCGGCCGCCCACCCCGCGGAAGTCCTGCTCTGGTGCACCGGGCGCGGGGAACTGAACGGCCGCCCGCGCAAGTCCTCGTGGACCTGGCGGGCGGCCATGGGCGAGTGGCCGGACTGATCCGGCCGGTCAGGCGCTCTCGGTGGCGGTGCGCTCGGTGGCGGTGCGCTCGGCCTGGCTGCGCTCGACGCAGAACTCGTTGCCCTCCGGGTCGGCCAGGGTGACCCAGCCCTTGCCGTCCGGGGTGCGGTGGTCGGCCAGCACCGTGGCGCCCAGGGCGACCAGGCGCTCCACCTCCTCGTCCCGGCTGCGGTCCTGCGGCTGGAGGTCGAGGTGGGTCCGGTTCTTCACCGACTTGCCCTCGGGCACCCGGATGAAGAGCAGCGAGGCGCCGGCAGAGTTCACCACCGCCTCCTCGTCGCCCGGGTTGTCGTCCTCGCCCATGGTGCCGTCCAGCGCCTGCGCCCAGAAGGTGGCCAGGGCGTGCGCGTCCGCGCAGTCGATCGTCACGTGCCGTACCAGAGATGCCATGCGCCCACTCTCACTTGCGCCGTTCGGATCCGTCCAGCCATTTCCGGGAGTGTCGGTGGCCGTCCAGCGGGAACGGCGGGAAGGCCGGGAGCACTTCCTCGAACGGGTAACCGGCCTTCTCCGCGACCCGACAGGAGGCGAGGTTGTCCACCTGGTGCAACAGGTCGATCCGGCGCAGGCCGCCCTCGGCGAAGGTGGCGAAGGCCCAGCGGGTGAGGGCCTCCACCGCGCGCGGGGCCACCCCTTGCCCCCGGGCCGGGGCCGCCGTCCAGTAGCCCACCTCGGCGCTCTCCCCGCCGGGGGTGGGGTACTTGAGCGCGACGTTGGCGACGAGCTCGCCGCCGTCCAGGACGGCGAAGCTGTACCGGGTGCCGGCCGCCCGGCCCTCGTACTGGAGACGCAGCCAGTGTGCGGCCTGCTCGGCGTCGTCCACCGGGGTACGGGTGAAGTGGCGCAGGGTCTCGTCCCGGTAGGCCTCGATCAGGGCGGGCGCGTCGGCGTCCTCGAAGGGGCGCAGCAGCAGGCCGTCGGCGGTCAGGGGCGGCGCGGTGACGGTCACTTGAGGCCCTCCCAGCCCCAGCGCGGGGTCGGGCCGGGCTCGGCGAGGACGCCCCGGTAGAAGGTGTGGCTGAGCCGGCGCAGGACGTCGATGCCGCCGACGGCCTCGTGGAGTGTGCCGGACGGTTGGTCGTTCATGGATGTACTCCCCCGTGAGTGAACCGTGCGTTGCGACCTTCCTAGCAGGCGGCAGCGGCACTTCCGGCACTGCGGACCGGTTGTTCGCGCCGGGCTCAGCAAGCGGAGGGGCGGGCTCCTGCCCGACGTCCCGGCAGTCGCCTCCGACACTCCGCCCGAGGCCCGGGACCGGCTGGTGGCGGCATTGGCGGCGGCCGGGGACGGGGTGCACACGGACGGGTGACACCCCCGATCGGGGGTGTGCAGGGGTCGGACCGGAGAGGACAGTGGGCCCCATGCAGATTCCACTCTCCGTGATGGACTTCCTCGACCGGGCCGAGCTGGTCTACGGCGACCGGGTCGGCATCGTCGACGAGCCGGTGCAGCCGGCCGAATCCTGGGGCGAGCTGAGCTACCACAGGGTCGCCGAGCTGGCCCGGGCCCAGGCCGCCGGGCTGGACCGGCTCGGCGTCGGGCCGGGCGAGCGGGTCGCGGTCGTCTCCCACAACTCGGCCCGGCTGCTGACCTCGTTCTTCGGGGTGAGCGGGTACGGCCGGGTGCTGGTGCCGGTGAACTTCCGGCTGAAGGCCGAGGAGGTGTCGTACATCGTCGAGCAGAGCGGCGCCTCCGTGCTGCTGGTCGATCCCGAGGTCGCCGACGCCCTGAGCGGGGTGGTGGCCAAGCACAAGTTCGTGCTCGGCGCGGACAGCGACGCCGTACTGTACGACTCCGACGGCACCCCGCGGCGGTACGCGGTGGACGAGAACGACACCGCCACCATCAACTACACCAGCGGAACCACCGCCCGCCCCAAGGGCGTTCAGCTCACCCACCGCAACGTCTGGCTGAACGCGACCCTGATGGGCCTGCACTACGGCGCGAGCGACCGGGACGTCTACCTGCACACCCTGCCGATGTTCCACGCCAACGGCTGGGGCCTGCCGTTCTCGCTGACCGGCCTGGGCGCCCGGCACATCGTGCTGCGCAAGGTGGACGGCGCGGAGATCCTGCGCCGGGTCGAGCGGCACGGGGTGACCTTCCTGTCCGGCGCTCCCGCCGTGGTCCAGATGGTGCTGGACGCGGCCGCCGACTGGGACGGCCCGGTGCCCGGCCGGGACCGGGTGCGGATGATCGTGGCCGGCGCCCCGCCGCCGACCTCGGTGGTGCAGCAGGTCGAGGAGCAGCTGGGCTGGGAGTTCATGCAGCTCTACGGCCTGACCGAGACCTCCCCGGTGGTCACGGTCAACCGCTCGCGGGCCGAGTGGGACGTGCTGCCGGCTGCCGAGCGGGCCGAGAAGCTGGTGCAGGCGGGCGCCCCGGCGCTCGGCACCCAGCTGCGGGTCGACGCCCAGGGCGAGGTGCTGGTGCGCTCCAACACCGTGCTGGACGGCTACTGGCAGCAGCCCGAGGCGAGCGCCGAGGCGCTGCGGGACGGCTGGTTCCACACCGGCGACGGCGGCACCCTCACGGACGGCCAGCTGACCATCTCCGACCGCAAGAAGGACGTCATCATCAGCGGCGGGGAGAACGTCTCCTCGATCGAGGTGGAGGACTGCCTGTACGACCACCCGGCGGTGGCCGAGACGGCGGTGATCGGGGTGCCGCACGAGAAGTGGGGCGAGACGGTGAAGGCGCTGGTGGTTCTCCGGGAGGGCCACGGGGCGGTCACCGAGGCCGAGTTGATCGCGCACTGCAAGCAGCGGCTGGCCGGCTACAAGTCGCCCACCACGGTGGAGTTCCGGGACGCCCTGCCGCGCACCGCCACCGGGAAGCTGCAGAAGTTCCGGCTGCGCGAGCCGTACTGGACCGGGCGGGATCGCCAGGTCAACTGACCAGCCCCGACTCCCTTGCCGCGAGGGCGAGTTCGGTCCGGTTGCGGACACCGAGCTTGTGCATCGCGGACTTGAGGTAGCCCGTCACCGTGTTGCAGGTCAGGCCCAGTCGGGCGGCGATCTCCGGGTTGGTCCGGCCGGTCGCCGCCCACCGCAGCACCTCGTGCTCGCGCGGGGTCAACGGCGGTGCGGGGGCGGCCCGCCGGGGCCGTTCGCGGCTCCAGGCGGCGGCCCCGGCGAGCGCCCGGGCCGCCGCCTTCGCCAGCGTGCCGACCGCGGAGATCCGTACGTCCCCGAACGGGACGACGGCGCGCAGCGAGGCGTAGACCACGCCGTGCACGGTACCGCCGTCCATCAGCGGGACGGTGAGCATCGCGTACAGGTCCTCGGCGGCCACGGCCGCGTCGTAGTGGTGCGAAATGGTCGTCGCCGCACGGTAGTCGGGCACCCAGGTGGGCGCGCGCTCGGCGAGTGCCCGGCCGCCGAGGCCGAGGCCGGCCGGGACGGGTACGTCGTGCAGCAGGTCGGCCCGGGTGCCGGCCCAGTGGCGCAGCACCATGCCCTCGCTGCCGGGGCGGCTCCCGGGCAGCGGCTCGGGCACGCCGACCAGGCCGACGTCGGCGCCGCACTCGGCCACCACCCGGCGGGCGAGGTCGCCGAGCACGGCGTCCCGCACCAGCTCGGCGGCGCGCACGGCGAGTTCGGGGTCGTCGGGTTGCGCAGCGCCGTCGACGGGTTGCGCAAGGTGGGGGTCCGCAGCCCTGGTCATCGCGGAATTGTCACACGCGGTGGAGCCGGTGACGAGAGTCCTGACATGCGTGTTCCGTGGAGTCGCGGACACCGGCGGGCGGCCGGACGTAAGGTGCGGCCGTGCGCTACCGGCGGGTAGCAACCGCCCGCCGGCAACTGCCTTGACCGGAAGGGGAAGCGATGACCGACCCGAACGCCCCGGGTGACGTCCTGGGCGGGCTGCTGGCCGACCTGCGGGCCGAGAGCGCGGTGCTGGACGACCTGGTCGCCGGGCTGCCGCCCGAGGGCTGGGCCCGCCCGACGCCCGCCGAGGGCTGGACGGTGGCACACCAGATCGCCCACCTGGCCTGGACCGACGACTGGACGGTGCTGGCCGCACGCGACCCGGAGGGCTTCGGCGCGTCGCTCGGCGGGCGCTTCACCGAGCCGTCGGCGGTCGGCGCGGGCCCGGTCGAGGAGGGTGCCCGCGCGGGCGCGGCCGCCGAGCCCGCGGCGCTGCTCGCCCGCTGGCGGGCCGGGCGGGCGGAGGTGTCGGCCGCGCTCTCCGCCGCCCCGGCCGACGTCCGGCTGCCCTGGTTCGGCCCGCCGATGAAGCCCGTCTCGATGGCGACCGCCCGGCTGATGGAGACCTGGGCGCACGGCCAGGACGTCGCGGACGCGCTCGGCGTCACCCGCAAGCCCACCGACCGGCTGCGGCACATCGCCCACCTGGGGCTGCGCACCCTCGGCTTCGCCTTCGGCCTGCACGGACTGCCCGCGCCCGAGCGCCCGGTCCGGCTCGAACTGACCGCGCCCGACGGCGGGACCTGGTCCATCGGCCCGGCCGGGGCGGAGGATGTCGTGGCCGGCCCGGCCCTGGACTTCTGCCTGCTGGTGACCCAGCGCCGCCACCGGGACGACCTCGCCCTCACCGCCACCGGGCCGGTCGCCACCGCCTGGCTGCCGATCGCCCAGGTCTTCGCCGGGGCGCCGGGCAAGGGGCGGCAGCCCGGGGCGTAGGGCACGCCATCGGCCCCGGGCGCGGCACTGTCGGACCCCCGGGGTTGAATGGCGGGCATGAACGACCTGCTCAGCCGCCTGCCCGCCATCCCCGACCTGCGCGACCGCTGCCGCGCGCTGGCCGCCCTCGACGCGATCCTCAGCCCGGACGACTGGGAGTCGCGGTACCACTCCTTCGACGCCTCCTGGGACGAGGGCGAGGAGATGGCCTCGATGCGCGACGGCGAGGGGGCCGACTGGTTCGTGGTGTTCTCCCCCGTCGGCGCGTACGGGCGCGGCTTCGGCCACGAGGCCGAGAACAGTCCGGAACTGCTCACGGCCGTGCCCGAGGAGTTCCGCCGCTTCGCCGAGGAGCCCGCCTTCCAGGACGAGGACGGGCCGATCGTGACGGTCTGCTTCTGGCGCGCGCCGGGGGACGGCGCCTGGCGCGGTGCGGCCGCCGAGCGAGGCGCGGAGGGACTCTTCGAACTGCTGCTGGACGGCTCGGCCGAGGCCTACCGTGTGTGGGCCGAGGAATACTTCGAGCCGGAGCACGAGCTGGACCTCGCCGCGATCGAGCACGTCCTGGCACTGCGCCCACTCACCCCGGCCGTGGTGGCGGCGCTCAATCCGGACACCGACCTCAAGGAACTCTCCGAGGACCTCGCGGAGATCGGCTACCCGAACTGATGCATCGTCAAATCTTTTTGACAGTACGGCCGGGCCGCTCGCTCCGGTGAGACGCCCGGGCGCAGCAGCACGACGCCGACCCGGCGTTCCGCGTGCAGAACGTCCCGGCGGGCCCCGCTCAGAGGCCGATCCGGAGCGGGGTGAGCCGGGTGGCGATCAGGTTGGTGGCGCCCCGGTCGCGCTCGATGTGGCCGTGGACCAGCAGCCCGGCCCGGTCCAGGGCGGTGCGGCGCTGCGACTCCCAGACCGGGCGGTTGCAGATCACGTTGATCAGCCCGGTCTCGTCCTCCAGGCTGAGGAAGAGCACCCCGCCGGCCGTCGGCGGCCGCTGCCGGTGGGTGACCAGGCCGCCGACCACCACCGCCGCGCCCGGCGGGACGTCCGCGAGCTGGGCAGCACAGAGGGCGCCGCCGCGCTCCAGCTGGGTGCGCAGGTGCTGGAGCGGGTGACTGGTGGCGGAGGTGCCGGTGGCCCACAGGTCGGCGATGGTCTCCTCGACCGGGCTCATGCCGGGCAGTTCCGGCGCCTCGGTGCCGGGGGTGGTACCGGGGATCAGCTCGGCCGATATCCCGGCGAACGCCCCTGCGGCCCACAGCGCCTGACGCCTGGTCATCCCGAAGCAGTCGAAGGCGCCCGCCGTCGCCAGCGCCTCCAGGACGGGCCCGGGCAGGCCGGTGCGGCGGGCGAAGTCCTCCAGGTCGGCGTACGGCTGCCCGGCCACGATCGCCTCGGCCTGCGGGGTGCCGATGCCGCGCACCGTCTCCAGACCGAGCCGGATCGCCGGCTGCGGGCGTCCGGCGGTCAGCGGCGGTTTCGGGGTCGGCCCCCGGTACGGCTCCAGGGTGGGCCGCGCCCCGCTGGCGTTGACGTCCACCCCGCGCACCCGCACGCCGTGCCGCCGGACGTCCGCGACCAGGCTGAGCGGCGAGTAGAAGCCCATCGGCTGGTTGGCCAGCAGGGCGCAGGTGAAGGCCGCCGGGAAGTGGTGCTTCAGCCAGGCGCTGGCGTACACCAGGTAGGCGAAGCTGATCGCGTGGCTCTCCGGGAAGCCGTAGTTGGAGAAGGCCTCGATCTTGCCGTAGACGTCCTCGGCCACCTCGGGCGGGATGCCGCGCTCGGCCATCCCGCCCAGCAGCCGCTCACGCAGCCGGGCGACCCGCTCGTGCGAGCGCTTGGCACCCATCGCCTGCCGCAGCCGGTCGGCCTCCGCGGGGGTGAACCCGGCACAGTCGATGGCGAGTTGCATCATCTGCTCCTGGAACAGCGGCACCCCCAGGGTCTTGCCGAGCGCGTTCTCCATCAGCGGGTGCGGGCAGCCGGCCGGCTCCGCCCCGGCGCGGCGGCGCAGGTACGGGTGGACGGAGCCGCCCTGGATCGGGCCGGGGCGGATCAGCGCGACCTCGACCACCAGGTCGTAGAAGTGGTCCGGCTTGAGCCGGGGCAGGGTCGCCATCTGCGCCCGGGACTCGACCTGGAACACGCCGACGGTGTCGGCCCGGCGCAGCATCGCGTACACGTCCGGGTCGTCGTCCGGGATGGTGGCCAGGTCGTAGCGCAGGCCGTGGTGCTCCGCGACCAGGTCGCAGGCATCGTGCAGGGCGGCGAGCATGCCGAGACCGAGCAGGTCGATCTTCACCAGGCCGGCACCGGCGGTGGACTCCTTGTCCCACTGGAGCACGGAGCGCCCGGGCATCCGGGCCCACTCGGTGGGGCAGATCTCGCCGATCGGTTCCCGGGTGAGCACCATGCCGCCCGAGTGGATGCCCAGGTGGCGGGGCAGGCCGTGGAGCTGGGCGGCGAGCTGGAGCACGTCGGCGGGGATGACGGCGTCCGCGCCGGGGGCGGAACGGAAGTCGGTCTGCCGGCTGAACGCGTCCACCTGCCCCTGCGGGTAGCCGAGCACCCGGGCGGCGTCGCGGATCGCCAGCCGGGGCCGGTAGGTGATCACATTGGCGACCTGGGCGGCGTGCTCGCGCCCGTAGCGGCCGTAGACGTACTGGATGACCTCCTCGCGGCGGCGGTTCTCGATGTCCAGGTCGATGTCGGGCGGCCCGTCCCGGGCGGTGGAGAGGAAGCGTTCGAACAGCAGCTCGTAGTGGACCGGGTCGACGGCGGTGATCCCGAGGGCGTAGCAGACCGCCGAGTTGGCGGCTGAGCCGCGGCCCTGGCACCAGATGTCCCGGCTCCGGCAGAAGTCCACGATGTCGTGCACGATCAGGAAGTAGCCGGCCAGGGCGAGGTCCTCGATCACGTCCAGCTCCTTGGCGAGCTGGCGGCGGGCGGCGGCGTTGCCGGAGCCGAAGCGGGCCGGGCCGCCGGCCGCGACCAGGGCGCGCAGGTGGCCGATCTCGGTCTCGCCCGCGGGGACGGGGAAGCCGGGCAGCTCCGGGTCCAGCCCGGCGAAGTCGAAGGCGCAGGCCCGGCCGAGCTCGGCGGTGGCCCGCTGCACCCCGGGGAAACGGGCCAGCCGGGCCGCCATCTCGCGGCCCGAGCGCAGGTGCGCGGTGCCGGCCACCCGGGTCCAGCCGGCCGCGTCCTGGAGGGTGCGGCGCTCGTGCAGCGCGGCGAGGCTCTGCGCGAGGCGGCCCTGGGCGGGGCCGGCGTGGTGGGCGTTGGTGGAGGCGACGACGGGGAGTTCGAAGCGGGCGGCGAGCGCGGCGAGGGCGTCGTTGCGCCGGTCGTCGCCGGGCAGCCACTGGTCGATCAGCTCGACGTGGACGTTCTCGCGGCCGAACGCCTCGGTGAGGGTGCGGAGTCGGTGCTCGGCGCTGCCGTCTCCGAGGCCTGCCGGGACCCGGCCGAGCCGGCAGCCGGTGAGCACCGCCCAGTGGCCGTCGTGCGCCCCGGCGAGCGTCGCGAGGTCGTACACCGGGTTGCCCTTGGCGCCGCCGGCCAGCTGGGCGGCGGCGATCGCGGCGGAGAGGCGCCGGTAGCCGGCCGGGTCGCGGGCGAGGAGCAGCAGGTGCTCGGGGTCGCCCGATTCGTGGCGGAGGGTCAGCTCGGCGCCGAACACGGTGGCCAGGCCCGTGCCCCGGGCCGCCTCGGCGAGCCGGACGGCGCCGTACAGGCCGTCGTGGTCGGTGATCGCGAGGGTCTCCACGCCCAGCCGGACCGCCTCGGCGACCAGGTCCTCCGGGGCGCTGGCGCCGTCCAGGAAGCTGAAGGCGGAGTGGACGTGCAGTTCGGCCCAGGGTTCGGCCTTCCCGGACCCGCACTCGGACTCGGACTCGGGCTCCGCTGCCGGGGCCGGGGGCTGCTCCGGGGCGGGGCGGCGCAGCGGGACCACCGTACGGTCCGGCGCCGCGCCGGTCAGCCGGCGGTGCAGCTCGCTCCAGGGGAGGGTGGGGTGGCTGGTGAAGCCCATCGGGGGTTGCCTTCGTCGTTCTCGTGCTCGTCCTGCTCCCCCCTCCTTCTGCCCCCTCCTTCCGGGTCCCGGGACCGCTAGTCGTAGCCGGCCTCCAGGTACCAGGCACCTCCCTCCACGGTGAGCAGCAGCGCCCGGCCGCCGCCCACCACGACCTGGAACCGCGCCCGGCGCCGGGCCAGCGACTGGTCCCACCAGTACTCGACCGCAGGCCAGGGCCCGGTCCAGCCGTCCACCCGCTCCTCCCGGCCCCGGACCACGACCAGGGCCAGCCGGGCCGACACCCCCGCCCGGCCGTCCACCGTGACCGGCCGCCCGGCCCCGTCCAGCACCCGTACCGGCGCCGGCTCCCGCAGCACCACGGCGGGCCACACCTCCGGCAGCCGCCCCGGCCAGGGCGCGTCGGCCGGCACCGCCGCCTCGTACGGCTCGCCCCACGGCACCTTGACCACCTGCTCGCCCGGGCCGCGCCCGCCGGCCGGCTCGATCCGGCGCAGCCCGGCGTGCCCGAGCACCGCCTGCACCCGGGCGACCGCGCGCTCCACCCGGTCGTCCGCGACGGCCTGGCCCCACAGTGCGAGCTGGCGGCCCTGGTCCGGGGAGAGGCCGTCGGGGGCCAGCCGCAGCAGGGTGAAGCCTTCCCGGCCGCCCGGGTCGCTGCTCGCGAAGGTGCCCGCGCCCTGCCAGGCCTGGAGCTGCCAGCGGACCCGCTCGGCCAGCGCCGTCGCGGACAGCCGGCCCTCGTGCCGCCACAGCCGGGAGGCCGTCCGGCCGTCCGCACAGGCCACCTCGACGGCCACCCGGCGGCAGGTCAGCCCGGCCCCGGCCAGCCGCTGGTGCAACTGCTCGGCCAGCGTGCGGGCGACGAACACCAACGGCTCGGCCAGTGGCTCCGGCGGGTCGAAGCGCTGCTCGACGGCGAGGTCCGGCTCTTCGTCGCGCGGCACCAGCGGGCGCGGCTGCAGGCCGCGGGCCAGCCGGTGCGCGACCGTCCCGGACGGGCCGAAGCGGTCCGCGACCGACTCGGCCGGCAGCGCGGCGAAGGCCCCGACGGTGGGCAGGCCGAGCCGTCCGAGCAGTTCGGCCAGCGCCTCGTCGCCCAGCGCACCCACCGGGTACGGGGCGAGGAACTCCGCCGTCCGGCCGGCCGGGACCAGCACCCCGGCCCGGGCGGCGAGCACGGCGGCGAACAGGCCGTCGGCGACGCCGACCTGGGCCTGCGGGGCGGCTGTGCCCTCGGCCTGCGGGGCGGCTGTGTCCTGGGCCGGTGGAACGGCTGCGCCCTGGGCCGGTGGAACGGCTGCCCGCCGTTCTTCGACAACCACCGCGCCCGGGACGGCGTCCGGGACGAGCGGCTGTCCGAGGGCGTCCGCCACCGCCCTGGCGACCTTGCCGGCCAGCGCCTCCTCACCGCCGAAGTAGCGGCCCGGGCCCTTCACCGGAATCGCGCACAGGCCCGGGCGGATCACCTCCACCCGGGGCGTGAACCCCTCCACCGCCGCGACCACCGGTTCGAAGCGGCGGACCTCCGTCTCCGGGTCGCGGTCGCGCAGCTCCAGCTCCGGGCAGAGCCGCTGGGCCAGCTTGAGCCGTTGCCCCTGCCGCACCCCGGCCGCCCGGGCTCCCGCCGAGCAGGCGAGGATCCGCCCGCCCTCGGTCACCGCGACCGGGTCGTCGCCGGTGACGGCCGCCACCGGCCAGTCCGGGCACCAGACCACCAGCACCCGGGGGGTCCTGTCGTCCGCCATCTCAGACCACCGCCGCCACGCGGAGCGCCATCGGCTCGGCCACCGGTTCCGCCACCGGCTGCGGCTGCTCCTGGAGCGGGCGCACCGCGCCGTGCTCGTCCGGCAGCCAGAGCCGGGCCGTCCGACCGCGCACCGCCGAGCCGCGGCCCTCGGCCACCACCTCCACCTGCCGGCCGACGAGCTGCCCGTGGCCGTCGCCCAGCCCGAACCAGCGCCCGGAGCGCACACCCAGCCGCAGTGCCGCGCCCGGCCACGGTCCGGCGACCAGCAGCACGCAGCCGCTGCGCCGCAGCACCGCCGCCAGCCGGGCGGCCAGCTTCGACGGCACCGGACCGTCCGGGCGCAGCATGATCAGCTCGACCGCGCCGGCCAGCACCGACACCACCTCGGCCCAGTGCGGCCCCGGGTCGTCCGCGACCAGCAGCCGTCGCAGGTCCAGCCCGTACCCCTCGGCGGCGGCCAGCCCCAGGTCCGGCAGTCCGACCGCCGCGGCCCAGCCGCCCTCGGTCTCCTTCACCCCGGCGGCGAGTGCCAGCAGCAGCCCGGTGTCCCCACCCGCCACCGACACCGCCGTCCCCCGGCGCAGCCCGGCGTCGGGCAGCACCTCCCGCAGCGCGGACGGCACCGGCAGCAGTCCCCTGGACTCCGCCGCCCGCCCCACTCGTTCCCCCCGCTCCCCCGGCACGGCAGCCGGGGACGCCACCGGGCGGAGCACGGGGCGTGCGAGCTGCTCGGCGGTGGATTCGAAAACAGATTCGAAAATGGGCACAGACCCAGGATCGAACATTCGTTCGCAAAGATTCAAGTCCGACCTGGTCACCCCACCCGTCGCTCTCCGTGCACCCCGCCACCGCGCAGGCCGGGCGGCGCAGGCGGCGCACACGTTCTCGGGAGGTCCGACGCCGAACGGGCGACGGCGTTCGCCCGACCGGGTTACCGACAGGCATTTTTTCCTTGACAAAATTTTTTGTCGGTTGGATGCTGGAACGGTGCTGGAAGTCGCCGTGATCGAAGAACCCGCCGCGGCCGAGGCCTCGCTGGACCCGATGCGGTCTCGCCTCCTCGCCGCCCTGACCGAGCCCGGCTCGGCCGCCATGCTGGCCGCCCGGCTGGGGCTGCCCCGGCAGAAGGTCAACTACCACCTGAAGGAGCTGGAGCGGCACGGCCTCGTCGAACTCGCCGAGGAACGCCGCAAGGGCAACGTCACCGAACGGGTGTACCGCGCCACCGCGGCCTCCTACGTGATCTCCCCCAGTGCCCTCGCCGGCGTGAGCCCGGACCCCGCCCGCTCCCCCGACCAGCTCTCCGCCCGCTGGCTGCTGGCGCTCGGCTCCCGGCTGGTGCAGGAGGTCGGGGCCCTGCTGACCGGTGCCTCCCGGGCCCGCCGGCGGGTCGCCACCTTCGGCATCGACGCACAGGTGCGGTTCGCCTCCGCGGCCGACCGGGCCGCCTTCGCCGAGGAGCTGGCCCAGTCCGTGGCCACCCTCGTCAGCCGCTACCACGACGAGTCCGCCCCCGGGGGCCGCAGCCACCGGGTGGTCGTCGGACTCCACCAGATCCCCGCCCTCCCCGCCGCGCAGCCCGGAGCCGGAGCGGAGCAGGACGAAGCCGAGGAACAGGACGAAGCCGGCAGGGATCGGAACGAACCCGGCACGGAACAGGCCGGCACCCGGGCAGACCAGGAGAAACCACGATGACCCACCCGTTCGAGATCGAGCTGGAGACCTCCCTGCCGGCGAGCCCGGAACAGGTCTGGGAGGCGATCGCCACCGGGCCGGGGATCGACTCCTGGTTCATGGGCCGCAACGAACTGGACCCGCGCGAGGGCGGCACCGCCGTCATGGAGACCGGGGGCCACCGCGCGGAGGCGGTCGTCACCACCTACGAGCCCGGCAAGCGCCTGGCCACCCGTACGGCCACCGGCGAGGACGGCCGGTTCATGGCCTTCGAGTACCTGATCGAGGGCCGGGACGGCGCCGCCACCGTGCTGCGCGTCGTCCACAGCGGCCTGCTCGGCGACGACTGGCAGGACGAGTACGACGCGCTGCGCCGCGGCTGGCCCTTCCACCTCCACACGCTCCGCGAGTACCTCACCCACTTCCCGGGACGCACCGCCGTCCCCGTCTTCGCCGCCGCTCCGTCGGCCGGCCGACCGGAACCGGAGGTCCGGGCCCTCCTCGCCCGCGCCCTGTCGCTGCCGCTCCCGGTCGCCGCGGGCACGCGGGTCCACGGCGAACCGGCGGGCCTGCCGCCGCTGGACGGCGAGGTGGTCTGGGCGGACGACGAGCGCTTCGAGGTCCGCACCGCCGACGGGCTCTACACCTTCCACCACGGCTCCGGCCTGGTGCTGATGTTCCACCACCTCTTCGGCCCGGCTCCGGACGGGGCCGAGGCCGCCTGGCAGCAGTGGCTGGCCGGGGTCCTCGCCTGACCTTTCGGGCCTTCAGGCCCTTGGGCGTCCCCCCAGGCCTTTCGAACCCTTCAGACCCTTCAGGCCTTTCAAATCCATTCAGACGGACCCGCCACCAGACCTGGCAGACCCGACAGACCCGACAGACACAGACCCGCACGAGAACCGAGGAGCCACCCATGCGCACCCTGATCAGCACCGCCTTCATCTCGCTCGACGGCGTCGTCGAGGGCCCCGGCGGCGAACCCGGCTACCGCAACTCCGGCTGGACCTTCAAGGACATCGAGTTCCTCCCCGAGGCGTTCGAGATCAAGGGGCGGGAGCAGGAGGAGGCCACCGCGATGCTGTTCGGCCGGGTCAGCTACCAGGCGTTCAGCCCGGTGTGGCCGGACATGGCGGAGTTCGCCCGCTACAAGACGCTGCCGAAGTACGTCGTCTCCACCACCCTCGCCGAGGACGACCTGGTGTCGAACTGGGGAGAGACCACCATCCTGCGCTCGCTCGACGAGGTCGCCGCGCTGAAGGAGACCGAGGGCGGCCCGATCATCGTCCACGGCAGCGCCACCCTGAACCACGCCCTCTCGGACGCCGGCCTGATCGACCGCTACCACCTGCTCGTCTTCCCACTGCTGCTCGGCGCCGGCAAGCGCCTGTTCAGCGCGACGGACAAGGACTCCCAGAAGCTGAAGCTGGTCGAGTACGAGGCCTACGGGAACGGCATCCAGAAGCAGGTCTTCGACGTCGTCCGCTGACCGTCCCCCTTCTCCGGCGAGAGCGCGGGCGGGGCGGTCTGCCCGCCCCACCCCGGGACGTCAACGGCCTTCTGCGGGGTGCCAGATGAACACCTCACTGCTCGGCTGCCGCTCAGAGAAGAGCCCCGACGGCGAGGTCCGGGCGAGGAGGCGGCGGAGGTCCGATTCGAAGGCCGGGCGGCGCTCGGCGAAGAGGTGCGGGGCCGAGGAGGAGAGCGCGAAGACGCCCGCGACCGCGTCGTCGGCCGTACGCTCCAGCGGCTGCCCGCCCGGGACGACGATCCGCCGCGGACCGGCGAAGCCCGCCCGGGCGAGGACCGTGGCCTCGTCGCCCGGAGTGCCGTGCGGCAGCAGCCCCTGCCCGGCGCGGCGGACCGGGCCGAGGTAGCGCCGGACCAGTTCGCCGATCGCGGCGTACGGGACCGGCGGGTGCGGCAGCCCCTCGGTGGGGCGCGGTTCGCCCTTCAGGTCCGAGATGTGCGCCAGGGCGCCGCCGGGCCGCAGCAGGCGCCGCACGGTCGCCGCCACCAGGTCGCGGTCCATCCAGTGGAAGGACTGGCCGAAGGTCGCCAGCGTGAAGGTGCCGAGGCCCGACGGGAGTTCCTCGGCCCGGGCCCGCACCCAGGTGGCCTTGGGCTCCGCGGCGCCCGCCCGGCGCGCCTCGGCGATCATCCCGGCGTCCGGGTCCACCCCGACGACCTCGCCGAACAGGTGCGCCAGACCCAGCGCCAGCGTGCCCGGACCACACCCCACGTCGAGCAGCCGCCCCCGCCCGTCGAGCCCCAGCGCTCCGGCCAGCGCCTCCGCCAGCCCGGGGGCGTACGGGAGCCTGCCGCGGGTGTAGTGGGCGGCCGTTCCGGCGAACAGCGTCTCGTCCCACGTCCAGGCGTCGTCGGTCATGGCCGCTCCCTCGGGGTTCCGCTGTCGGGCGAACGGAGCCGATCATGGCATGGATTGACGGTTGGTCACGTCCTGGCGGGATTGGAAATCAATGGACAGGCACCCTGTGACCAACAGACTGATCCCATGACAGTGACAGATGACAAGACCGACCTCCGGATCTACATCCAGGACGCCCGCGACGCTCTGCTCTGGAAGCTCGAAGGCCTCTCCGAGTACGACCTGCGCCGCCCGCTCACACCCACCGGAACCAACCTGCTGGGCCTGGTCAAGCACGTCACCGGCGCCGAGGCCCTCTACTTCGGCGACGCCTTCGGACGCCCCTTCCCCGAACCCGCCCCGGTGTGGATCACCGGCCAGACCGAGCCCAACGGCGACATGTGGGCACGGGCGGACGAGAGCACCGAGGAGATCATCGGGCGCTACCGGCGGGTCTGGGCACACTCCGACGCCACCATCGAGGCCCTGCCGCTGGACGCCGTCGGCAAGATCCCGTTCGGCGCCCGCCACGAGCAGACCCTGCACCGGGTGCTCGTCCACATGATCGCCGAGACCCACCGCCACGTCGGCCACGCCGACCTGGTCCGCGAGCTCGTGGACGGCGCCACCGGCCAGCGCTCCGACGGCGCCAACACCGCCCCCGGCGACGCCGACTGGTGGCGGGCCCACCACGACCGTGTGGAGCAGGCGGCCCGGGAGGCCGGCGGACTCGCCTGAGCCGCAGACGTCAGCCTCCGTGCCGGGCGGCCGCACCGACGTGCCGGACGACAGCGGCCGCCCGGTCGTCGAGGGGCCCCGGGGCGATCGGGACGCGCCCCTCCTCGCGCTCGCACCCGGGGAGGCGCCTCGCAGCTTCGGGCCCGGCTGCCACACCACCCCGACCGACGGCTGCCACGCCCCTTCCCGCTCGGGGAGCGCCTCGGCGGTGTCGGGCCCGGCCGCTAGGGTCTGTGGGTCACGGGGTAGGCCGGGAGAGGGTGGGGCACGTGGGGTGCGAGCGGGTGGCGGAGCTGCCGGGTGGGGTGGTGCACGCGGGAAGTCGGGAGTTCCTGGTGCGGGAGGGGCTGCCGACGGCCGGGGCGTTCCTGGACTTCGAGGCGCTCGGGGACGGGGAGCTGACGGCGTTCCCGGCGGAGGCGGAGCGGCTGTTCGTCCTCGGGGAGACGGAGTACTGCACGCCGTTCGCCGCCACCGGCAGCCTGGTGCTGCTGGACGGGGTGACCGGGGAGGTGTTCCTGGACAACGGCGGCCCGCGGCGCGACCTGCTGGCCTCCGGCCTGGCCGCGCTGGCGGGCCTGGTCCGCGAGGTGGATGCGGTGGCCGCGGCAGCCCGGCGGCCGGAGGCACTGGGCGGGCGGCGCGGGCCGACCGTGACGGCCGAGGTGTTGGCGGGGGCCGAGCGGCGGATGCGGGAGATCGATCCCGGGCTGTTCGACGACGGGTCCGCGCCGCCCCCACACTGGGGCACCGCGCTGCTGGTGCGGGCGCTGGGCTGGGGTGCACTGCCGGGTGGTCCGGGCGGGCCCGCGTACGAGATAGCCCCGGAGCTGGTGGCGGAGCTCGCGGCGCTGACGGACCAGGACGGCGGCCCTGGCCGGGTGCACCGGTTCCGGCCCGAGGACCTGCCCGCCGCCCTGGTGCACGGGCCGACCCGGCAGCTGCTGACCGAGGTCGGCCTGCCGCTGGGCGGGGCGATGTTCGGAGTGTGCGAGGAGCCGCTGGTCAGCATGGGCGAGGCGTACCCCGAGTACTTCGACGGCGAGGAGGAACGCCCGTACCAGCGGGACTTCCTCGCCCTCGGGGACTGGCCGACCGACCTCACGATCGCCCTGGACGGCGCCACCGGCCGGCTGGAACTGCCGGACTGGTACGACGACGGCCACCCCGAGGCCTACCTGAACCGCGACCTGTCCGCCCTGCTCTACGCCCTCTGGACGTACGAGCGGCTGCGCGCCGAGTGGGACCGCTGGGACTACGGCCGGGCCCGGGGCACCTGGGCGGTGTTCGACCCGCAGGCACTGCTGAGCGCGGTGGTGGACCGGCTGGTGGAGGCGGTCGACCCGGAGGCGTTCGCCTCGCCCGGCTGCTCCTGGCGGCTGCTCGCCGAGGACGGTCACATGGGCGGCCTGCTCGGCTGAGCCGCTCGGCCGAACCGCACCGGTGACGGGCGGCGGGCGGCGGGCGGCGGGCGGCGGGCGGCGGCTGGAGGCGGGCGCGTCCTGGTTCCCGGTGGTGCTGTTGTCCTACGGCCTGCTGACGGTGCCTGTGCGATCGGTGGCCGGGCCGGTGCGGGCACGTCCGGCCGCGCCCGCACCTGGGGCCGGAGCAGCGGCCGGGGCTCGGGCCGGGCCGGCCTGACCGCCTGCCCCAGCGCCGTCCGGGCGTCGCTGGGGCAGCGGTTGAACGGTCCGGAGCCGGTGCGCACACTGCACGCCGCTGTCCGGGAGGACGCTCGGCGTCAGCCGGTCCTCGGCGTGCTGGTCGGCGCGCTGGTCGGCGCACTGCGGGCGACGGCAGGCGCGCCGGGCGGGCGTAGGCTGGGCCGATTCGATCACTCGAGAAGGCGTCGAAAGGACATGCGGGGGATGCGCAGCGACACGGGGGAGCTCTACCGGGCGTTCGCAGAGCGGGAGGCGCGCGGCAACTCGCCGATCTACCAGGAACTGGCCGAACACGTCGCCGAGGACGAGCAGTCGTGTGCGCTGCTGGACCGGCTGCCGGCCGCGAAGCGGCAGCCGAACCTGCTGTTCGGTGCGGTCAGGCACCTGGGCGGGCCGGTGACGGAGGGCTGGCCGGCCTTCCGCGACTGGGCGGCGGAGCACTGGGCCGAGGTCTCGGCGACGATGCTGGAGCGGCGGACGCAGACCAACGAGGCGGGCCGCTGCGCCACCCTGCTGCCGCTGCTGGCCGCGCTGCCGCAGCCGCTCGCCCTGATCGAGGTGGGCGCCTCGGCCGGGCTCTGCCTGTACCCGGACCGGTATCGGTACCGGTACCGGTACCTGGTCGGGGAGGACGGATGCGAGCGTGGGACCGGTAGCCCGGTCGCCGACTCCGGCGTCGAGTCCGGCGTCGAGTTCGGCGCCAAGTCGAGCCCGGTGACGCTGGACTGCGCGGTGAGCGGGCCGGTACCGCTCCCCGGCTCCCTGCGGGAACGGTTGCCCGAGGTGGTGTGGCGGGCCGGGATCGACCTCAATCCGCTGGACGTACGGGCCGAGGAGGACGTGCGCTGGCTGGAGTCCCTGGTCTGGCCCGAGCAGACCCACCGGTTGGACCGGCTGCGCGGTGCCGTCCGGGTCGCCCGGGCCGAACCGCCGCTGCTGGTGCGCGGCGATCTCAACGCAACGGTACGGGAGTTGGTGGCGCAGGCCCCGGCGGGGGCGACGCCGGTGGTGTTCCACAGCGCGGTGCTCGCGTACCTGCCGCCGGAGGGGCGGGAGGAGTTCGCGGCGACCATGCGCGAGCTGCCCGGGCACTGGATCTCCAACGAGGCGGTCTCCGTACTGGCGGCCGTCGCCCGGCGCCTCCCGCGCCCGGCCCCGGCCGGCTCCGGACTGTTCACGCTCGCCCTGGACGAGCGGCCGGTGGCCTTCACCGGGCCGCACGGGCAGTCCCTGGACTGGTTCGCCGAGGCGTAGGCGGCAAGGCGGGCGGCGACCGGCAACGGACCGGGACCTCGGGCTTGAAGCTGCCGCAGCGGCAGCTTCTACCGTCGTGACCAGGGCCGGAGAACCGGCCCGGTCCGCGCGAACGTGGGGACGTGGAAACGAGGGAGGCGGCCATGGCCTGGCCCATCGCTGAAGTAGCCCGGATGTCCGGTGTGACGGCCCGAACCCTCCGGCACTACGACGAGATCGGGCTGCTGCCACCGGCCTGGATCGGCTCCAACGGCCACCGCTACTACGAGGAGCGGCAGTTGCTCCAGCTGCAACAGATCCTGGTACTGCGGGCCCTGGGCGTGGGACTGACCGAGATCGCCCGGATCCTGGGCGATCAGGTGGACGAGCTGGAGGCCCTGCGGGGCCACCGCCGGCGACTGGTCGCCGAGCGCGACCGGCTCGATGCCCTGGCCGCCACCGTTTCCCGCACGATCGCCGACCTGGAACTCTCCCGGAAGGACGGCACGCCCATGACCATCAACCGCCCCGAGAACCTGTTCGAGGGCATCCAGCCCGATGACGTCGACGCGAGCCTGCGCGACTTCCCTGAGCACGCCGAGGCCGCCCGGCGAGCGACCGCCGCGATGGCCCCGGCCGAGATCGAGGCCGGACAGCGCGAGCGGACCGCCCGCATGATCCGCCTGGCGGAGCTGATGGCGGCCGGCCACCCGGCCGACGCCGAGCCCGTGCAGAGCACGATCGACGAGGAGTACCGGCTGCTCGGCACCATCCGGTCGGTCCCGACCGAGGAGTACCTGGCGATCGCCCGTTCCTGCACCGAGAACGAGCAGTGGAGCGCCGCGTACGAGGCCATCGCCCAGGGTCTGGCCGCGTACCAGCGTGCCGCCATGGAGGCGTACGCGGCGGCGCGGCTGTCCTGATCCGGGCCCGGTCGGATGACCGGGGTCGGGCTGGCCTGGGCTGACCCGGCCTGGGCTGGCCCGAGCCGGGCTGGGCCCCGAGCCGGGCTGCGCCGGGTCGGCCCCGTCCGGCCCCTCCCTGACCTCTGCCTGGGAGCCTTACGGGGGGCTCCCGGGCAGAGCCGGGCGGCGCCGGGCGTGCCCCTCTCCCGGCTCTCCCCCGTCGTCACTCCGTCCGCAGCGCCGTGACCGTCCGGGTGCGGGCCGCCCAAGTGGCGGGGAGGACGGCGCCGAGCAGGGCCAGCACCAGGCCGCCGAGTATCAGCGGCCCCGCCACCGGCGGGGCGAACACGGCGAGGTCGGCGTCCGGCACTCCGATCCCTGCGGCCTCGGCCATCGCTGGCATCACCTGGTGGTGCACCAGGATGCCGATCGGAACCCCGACCAGCCCGGCCGCCAGCCCGCTGCCGCAGACCGAGGTGAGCACCATGCCGACGGTCTGCCGTGGTGACATCCCGAGCGCCTTGAGCACCCCGAGGTCGTGCACCCGCTCCCGGGTGTCCAACAGCACGGTGTTGAGCACCCCGAGCCCTGCCACCACGGAGAGCAGCAGCGTGAGTGTGCCCGCCAGGGTGTTCATCGCCAGCACCACGATGTTGAGGTGCTCCCCACCGGGTTCGGCGCCCAGGCCCAACGGCTTGACGGCCTGGTCCAGCCCGTCGGCGTAGGCCTGCGCGTCGGTGCCGGGAGTGAGGTCGACGTGGAAGGAGAGCGCCTCGGCGTGGATCGTGCCGCCGAGCGGCGCCAGCGCGGCCCGGTCCGTGAACACCAGGTCGCTGGTGGTCAGGACCTCGCCGGTGATCTTCGCCGGGGTGCTCCGCCCGTGGTCGGTGAGGGTGACGGTGTCACTGACCTTCGCCTGGTTGGCCCGCAGGTAGGCCGCGGCCACCACGACCTCGCCGGGGCCGTGGAACCAGCGGCCGGAGACCAGCTGGAAGCCGCTCCAGGAGGCGTCGCCGCTGAACGCGACCACCTCGGAGCGACCGGTGTTCCCGGCCAGGGTGACCGGGGTGGGGACGCTGCTGTACCAGGCCCGGGTGCCCGGGCGGGAGTCGATGGCCTTGGCCACGGCCGCCTCGTCCACGTGATCGACGGGCTGCGCGGAGCCCTCCATCGGGGCCTGGACCACCACCTTGCCCGCGCGATCGGCCGTCAGGCCCTCCTGGAGGGAGCTCAACGAGAGCGTCAGGCCGACGCAGAGGGTGACCCCGACCGTGCCGAGCACCACGGCGGCGCCGGTGGTCGCCGAGCGGCCCGGCCGGTTGAGCGGGGAGGCCAGCCCCAGGCTGAGCGCCCGTGGCACCGGCAGTCGGCCGATCAGGTCCTGCGCCCGGGTCAGCGGGCCCACCGCCCCTGCCCCGTCGGCCGCACCTCGGGCGGCCGCCCGTTCGGCGCCCGGCGCCGTCCGGCCGACCGCGAGCGCCTCCACCGTCCGCAGCCGCCCGGCCCGCAACGCCGGTACCAGCGCGGTGCCCGCCACGGCGCCCAGGGCCACCACCGCGACCACGGCGTCCACCCAGACCGGGATGCCGAGCAGTCCGCCGCGCAGGGCCTTGTGGGCCAGCCCGAGGACCGGTACGGACAGCAGGTTGCCGACGAGCACGCCGAGCGCCGTGCCGACCCCGGCGGGGATCAGCGCCTGGCCGACGTAAGCGCGCGCCACCTGGGCCGGGGTGAAGCCGAGGGACTTGAGGATGCCGATCCGCCGGGTGGCGGCACTGACGGCGCCGCTGACCACGACGCCGATGATCAGCACCGACATGGCCAGACCGAGCACCCCGAAGGCCGTGACGAACGGGACGAAGGTCGAGGCCGTCCGGTTCGCCTCCTCCCGGGCGGGCCGGTAGGAGGTGGCCTTGGCGAGCGCCCCGCCCGGGACCGCGGCGGCCAGCGCGGCGCGGTCCGCCTCCACCTCCGCGTCGCTGCCGGCGTGGGCGAAGCGGTAGAGGTACTGCGCGGCGGGCGCGGCGCCGGGCGCCGTCAGCCCGGCCACCTGCTCCGGGGCGACCCAGCCGTCCGCGCTCCAGGAGACCGAGGCCGCCAGGCCGACGACCTTGAGCGACGGGTGCCCCGGCAGGTCCGGGAACTCCATGCTGTCGCCGACCGCCAGCGGGGAGTGCCCGTCCAGGAACACCACCTCGCCGGGACCCTCGATCCAGCGGCCGTTGGTGACCCGCAGGTCGTCCAGTGGGCCGCTCTCGGCACGGCCCACCAGCGTCATCGGCGGCAGCAGACTCCCGGCCGGGGGGATCCGGGAGCCGGAGCCGGAGCGCGGCTGGACGGTGACCGCCTGGTAGGGGCCGGCCGAGGCCGTCACGCCGGACGCGTGCGCCGTCGCCGCGAGCTGGGCGGGGCTCGCCTTGGCCGGGTCGTACAGCACATTGAGGTGCGCGCCGTGCTGGTCGGCGAAGGAGCGCTGGTACGGGCCCTGGGCGGCGACCAGCAGCCCGAGCGCGAGGATGCACGCCGTCACGGACATCATCGTGGTGAGCACCATGACCAGGGTCTGCACCCGCCTGCGGCCGACCCCGGCGCGCACCACCTTGCCGAGCGCGCTCATCGGCCACCGCCCGGCGCCGGCACGGCCGCCGTGTCCCGGACCAGCCGGCCGTCGAGCAGCTCGATCGTCCGGTCGGCGCAGGCCTCGGCGAGCGCGGTGTCGTGAGTGACCAGCAGGATCGTCTGGCCCTCCGCGTTGAGCCCGCGCAGCAGGTCGCGGACGTCGGCGGCCGAGGCGGTGTCCAGCGCCCCGGTGGGCTCGTCGGCCAGCAGCAGCGGCGGACGGTTCATCAGCGCCCTGGCCACCGCGACCCTTTGCCGCTCGCCGCCGGAGAGCCGACCGGGGAAGGCCCTGGCGTGCCGGGCCACCCCCAGCCGCTCCAGCAGCTCCCCGGCCCGGGCCCGGGCCTGCTCCCGCCGCATCCCGGCCAGCTGGGCCGGGAGCAGCACGTTGTCCTCCACGTTCAGGTCGTCCAGCAGGTTGAAGAACTGGAACACCATGCCGATCCGCGTCCGCCGGTACTCGGCCAGCGCGGCCTCGCCGAGCCGGTGCACGGCCACGCCGTCCACCTCCACCTCGCCCCCGCTCGGGCGGTCGAGGCCGGCGATCAGGTTCAGCAGGGTGGACTTGCCGCTGCCCGAGCGGCCGAGCACGGCCAGCGCCTCGCCGGCCCGGACCTCCAGGTCGAGCCCGGCCAGGGCGGGACGGGCGTCGTCGGATCGGTCGTACGTCTTGTCGACGCCGCGGATCCGGATGATCGGCGCGTTCACGGGCCCTCCACTGTTCTGGATCCGGCACCGGGAAGGACCCGGGCCGGCTGACGGGACACGACGCTACGAATCGGAGGCGGGGTGCGGACAGCCGTCTGGACGGCCTCTCGGAGGTGTATCCAGATACACCCCGAACTGGGTGTTCAGGCCTAGAGCGCCGGACGCCCCGGCCGGGCAGACTGACCCCTCGAAAGATCGGAACCGGGGTCCGCAGCGGGCTTCGGAGCCGCGGCTCCGAGGCCGCGGCTCCGAGGCCGCGGCTCCGGGCCTCCCGACGGGGGCCACGGAAGGGAAGGGGGCGCGTCATGAACGCGGGAGTGCTGAACGGACTGGCCTTGCGGGTCGGCCGGGCCTGCACGGACGGGGTGCGTGCCTGGTACGCGGCGACGCTGGCCGTGACGGGCTTCCTCGCGCTGCTGGCCGGGCCGGTCCTGCTGGCCACCGCACTGTTCGGTCCGGACGAGCCCCGGGACTTCCACCCGGGCGGGCCGCTGATCCTGGCGGTGCCGATGGCGCCGGTCGCCCTCTGGATGCTCTGCTGGGCCACCGGGGGCGGCGGCCGGGCGGTCGGCGCCGCGCTGTTCGCCCCGGGGGCGATAGCGCTGATGGCGACGCACCTCTACGGCGGTGCCGCACCCGGCGGCCGGTCCGGCTCGCTCTGGCTGGCGCCCTCGCTGCTGGTGCTCGGGCTGTTCGGGGCCCGCTGGATCGCAACGGAGAGCAGGCGGACGGTCGGGAAGTGGAGCGGGCGGCCGATCGCGGTGCCGTACCGCCGACCGGTCGGCGCCGGGCCCTGGCGGCGGCTGCGCGCCGGCGGCTGGCTCACCGACCCGGCGGCCTGGCGGGACGTCGCCTGGACGCTGCTCACCGGCACGGCCGTGCTGCTCACCGCCGCAATCGTCCTGCTGGCCCCGGTCACCCTGGAGGTCTTCGGCCGGAACGGACGGTTCTTCGCGCTGGGCATCGTCTACGCGATGGGCCTGACCGTCGCCCCGCTGGCCGTCCTGTGGGCCGCCCCACCGGCCCTGCGGATCCACGAGAAGGCCGCCCGGGCCCTGCTCGGGCCCTCCCGGCGGGCCGAACTCGCCCGCCAGGTCAGCCACCTGGCCCGGACCAGGGCGGACACCATCGACGCCGGGGCCGCCGAGTTGCGCCGGATCGAGCGGGACCTGCACGACGGGGCGCAGGCCCGGCTGGTGGCACTGGGCATGCTGCTGACCGTGGCCGAGCAGCTGAAGCACGACCCGGACGCCCTCGGGCCGCTGCTGGCCGAAGCCCGGACGTCCTCGGTGAAGGCGCTGAGCGAGCTGCGGGACCTGGTCCGGGGCATCCACCCGCCGGTTCTGGCCGACCGCGGCCTGGCCGACGCGGTGCAGGCAACGGCACTGGACCTGCCCCTGCCGGTCAGCTTCACCGGCGGCCTGCCGGGCCGGGCCCCCGCTCCGGTGGAGTCGGCCGCCTACTTCGCGGTGACGGAACTGCTGGCCAACGTGGTGAAGCACGCCGGGGCCTCGCACGTGTGGATCGAGATAGGGCACAGTGGCGGGCTGCTGCGGATATCGGTGACCGACGACGGGCGCGGCGGCGCCGACCCGTCCCGGGGAACCGGCCTCAGCGGAACCGAACGCCGACTGGCCGCCTTCGACGGGGTGCTCGCGATCAGCAGCCCGTCCGGTGGGCCGACCATTGTGAACCTGGAGATCCCGTGCGCGTTGTCCTCGCCGAAGACCTCTTCCTCCTCCGGGACGGCCTGACCCGGCTGCTGGAGGCCAACGGCATGAAGGTCACCGCGGCGGTGGAGAACGGCGAGCAACTGCTCGCCGCGGTGGCCGCGGACCTGCCCGACATCGCCGTGGTCGACGTCCGGCTGCCGCCGAGCTTCACCGACGAGGGGCTGCGGGCCGCACTGGCGGCCCGTCAGGCCCACCCGGGTCTGCCCGTCCTGGTGCTGTCACAGTTCGTGGAGCAGCTGTACGCGCGCGAGCTGCTGGCCGGCAGCACCGGTGGGATCGGATACCTGCTCAAGGACCGGGTGATGGACGGCAGCCAGTTCATCGACGCCGTCCGGCGGGTCGCCCAGGGCGGCACCGCGATGGATCCGGAGGTGATCACCCGGCTGCTCACCCACAACTCCTCGGCCGGCCCGGTCTCCACCCTCTCCCCGCGCGAGCGGCAGGTGCTGGCGCTCATGGCGGAGGGCCGGTCCAACGCGGCGATCGCCCAGCAGCTGGTGATCACCGAGCGGGCGGTCGCCAAGCACACCGCGTCGATCTTCGTCCGGCTCGACCTCCAGCCCTCCGACGACGACAACCGCCGCGTCCTGGCCGTCCTGGCCTACCTCAACAACTCCTGAAAGTGGCCGTAACCCCCTCGAAGCCGCGACTCCCGAAGCCGTAACCCCTCGAAGCCGCAACTCACGAAAGGAGCCGCCGCACTCCGGCACCACCACCCCATGCCTTGATGGATCACCGACAAGTGGCGAGTGTCCCTCCGCTGCAGGGGTCTCGCCTGCCACGGAGCGGGTCAATTAGGCTGATGAGGTGCTCATCCTTGTTCGCCGCCGCCACGTGGACCTGCTCCGCGTGACGACCATGTCCTGTCGACGCTCCGGCTGAACCTCGCGCCACCCACCCTCAACGGCGGCCCTGCCATGCCGCCACCACCTCCCGGCCCCCGGAGCACCCGCCGCACCAGACGCTGCTCCGGCCGTCCCCGGTCGACCACCGGGACCAGCCGGGACGAGACCCAGCGGATGTCACACATGACGCAGCAGTACACACCCATATCCGAAACCGGCACCGACTCCACGCCGGCGGACGCCCTCCCGGTGATCGACCTCTCGCTCGCCGACGGCAGCCCGGAGGACCGTCGCCGCCTGCACGACGAGCTCCGCACCGCGGCCACCGGCGTCGGCTTCTTCCAGCTCGTCGGCCACGGCGTCACCCCGGGGGAAACCGCCGCGCTCGCCCGGGCCATGCGCGCCTTCTTCGCGCTCCCCGAGTCCGACCGGCTGGCCGTGAGCAACCTCAACTCCCCCCACTACCGGGGCTACACCCACACCGGTGACGAGCGCACCGGCGGCAGCCAGGACTGGCGCGACCAGCTGGACATCGGTGCCGAGCTGCCCCCGCACGTCCCCGGCGCCGACGAGCCCCCGTACTGGTGGCTGGAGGGGCCCAACCAGTGGCCCGAGGCGCTCCCCGAGCTGCGCACCGCCGCGCTCGGCTGGATCGACCACCTCGGCGAGGTCGCCCGCCGTCTGCTGCACGAGCTCCTCAGCGCGATCGGCGCCCGCCCCGACTTCTACGACGAGGCCTTCGCGGACCACCCCCATCTGCGCCTCAAGCTGGTCCGTTACCCCGGCACCGCCCCGGACGGCGCCGGCCAGGGCGTCGGCGTCCACAAGGACTACGGCTTCATCACCCTGCTGCTGCAGGACACCGTCGGCGGCCTCCAGGTCGAGCGCGCGGACGGCACCTTCCTGGACGTCCCGCCGCTCGACGGCGCCTTCGTCGTCAACCTCGGCGAGCTGCTGGAGGTGGCCACGGACGGTTACCTCAAGGCCACCAATCACCGTGTGGTCAGCCCGCCCGGCGCCCACGAGCGCTTCTCGGTGCCGTTCTTCTACAACCCCCGCCTCGACGCCCACATCGAGCCGCTGGACTTCCCGCTCGCCCACCACGCCCCCGGCGCCACCGAGGACCCGGACAACCCGCTCTTCGCCGACTTCGGCCTCAACGAGTGGAAGGGCTACACCCGCGCCCATCCCGAGGTCACCCGCCGCCACCACGCCGCCCTCGCCTGACCTCACGCCAGCGGCGTCCCGACGCCCCTGCCCGAAACCGCGCCCGGTGGACGGCAGGGGCGTCGGCGTGCCGGCACAGCCCCACCCGCACACGCCGCGCAGTCACCACCGCCGACGAAACCCCTCACCGCCCACACACCCGCCGCCCATCGGTGGACCGGCACGGGCGGCACTGGCACACTGCTGCTGTCACAGCAGGAGTGTGCCAGTGCGGGAGGCGGCAGATGGGGGAGCACGGCGGCGCGGGGGCCGGGCTGCGGCTGACGGTCGACGAGCTGGCGGCGCGGGCCGGGGTGACGGTACGGACGGTGCGGTTCTACGGGACGAAGGGCCTGTTGCCGCCGCCGGAGCTGGGGCCGCGGCGGGTGGGGCTGTACGGGGCGGCACACCTGGACCGGCTGGGGCTGATCGAGGAACTGCAGCGGCAGGGGCTGACGTTGGCCGCGATCGAGCGGTACCTGGCACGGTTGCCGGAGGACAGCACCCCGCTGGACCTGGCGATCCACCGTGCGCTGGTGGCGTCCTGGACGCCGGAGAGCCCGGAGGAGGCCACCAGGGCGCAGTTGGAGCGGCGGGCCGGACGGGGGTTGACGGAGGAACAGGTCGAACGGCTCACCGCGATGGGGGCGGTGGAACGGACGGAGGATCCGGAGGTGTTCCGGGTGGATCCGGGGCTGCTGCCGCTGGGTGTGCGGATCCTGGACGTGCCGATCCCGTTGGAGACGCTGCTGGCCGCCCGGACGGTGGTGCTGGCGCACAGCCGGGCGACGGCAAGGGAGTTGCAGCGGCTGTTCCGCGAGACGGTGTGGAAGCCGTACCGGGAGAGCGAGCCCGCGCCGGCGGAGCTGGCCCGGATGAAGGCGCTCACGGACCACATCCAGCCGATGGTGGCGCAGGCCCTGGTCACGGCCTTCCAGCGGTCCCTGCGGGAGGAACTGGGCGAGGAGCTGCGCCAGGAACCACCGGGTCGGGAGCCGCACCAGGACCCGGGCCGAAGCCCGAGCCAGGACCCGGGTGAGGCCGTGCGGGACACCGCCTCACCCGGGTCCGAGTAGGTCCGCGGGTCAGTCCGTGAACGTCCGCCCCTCGGCCGCCACCCGCTCCAGCAGCGCCGGCGGCGCGAACCGCTCGCCGTACGCGGCGGCGAGTTCGCGGGCCCGGGCGACGAAGCCGGCCGGGCCGCCCTGGTACCCGTTGATGTACTGGAACACGCCGCCCGTCCAGGCCGGGAAGCCGATGCCGAGGATCGAGCCCACGTTGGCGTCGGCGACCGAGGTCAGCACGCCCTCCTCCAGGCAGCGCACCGAGTCCAGCGCCTCGCTGAACAGCATCCGCTCCTTGAGGTCCTCGAACGGCACCTCGGAGACGCCACCGCCGAAGTGCTCCAGCAGCCCCGGCCAGAGCCGCCCGCGCTTGCCGTCCTCGCCGTACTCGTAGAAGCCCGCGCCGCCGCTGCGTCCCGGGCGGCCGAACTCGTCGACCATCCGGTCGACCACCGTGTCCGCCGGGTGCGGCGTCCAAGTGCCGCCGGCGGCCTCCACCGAGCGCCGGTGCTCGTCGCGGATCTTGCGCGGCAGGGTGAGGGTGAGCTCGTCCATCAGGGAGAGCACCTTGGCGGGGTAGCCGGCCTGGGCGGCGGCCTGCTCGATGCTGGCCGGGTGGACGCCCTCGCCGACCATGGCGACGCCCTCGTTGAGGAACTGGCCGATCACCCGCGAGGTGAAGAAGCCGCGCGAGTCGTTGACCACGATCGGGGTCCGGTCGATCTGCCGGACCAGGTCGAAGGCGCGGGCCAGCGCGGCGTCCCCGGTCCGCGGGCCGCGGATGATCTCGACCAGGCGCATCTTGTCGACCGGCGAGAAGAAGTGCAGCCCGATGAAGTCGTCCTGGCGCTCGACGCCTTCGGCGAGCAGGCCGATCGGCAGGGTGGAGGTGTTGGAGCAGAGCAGCGCGTCGGGGCCGACCACGCCCTCGATCTCCTGGAACACCTTGTGCTTGAGCTCGGTGTTCTCGAAGACCGCCTCGATCACCGCGTCGCAGCCGGCCAGGTCGGCGGCCTCGGCGGTGGGGGTGATCCGGGCCAGCAGCTCGTCGCGCTTGGCCTCGGTGGAACGCCCGCGCGCGATTGCCTTGTTCAGCAGCCCCTCGGAGTAGGCCTTTCCGCGCTCGGCGGCCTCGACGCCGACGTCCTTGAGCACGACCTCGATGCCGGCCTTGGCACAGGCGTAGGCGATGCCCGCGCCCATCATCCCGGCGCCGAGCACCGCGACCTTGCGGACCAGCCGCTTCTCGACGTCCTTCGGGCGCCCGGCGCCGGAGTTGACCGCCTGCATGTCGAAGAACAGCGCCTGGATCATGTTCTTGCTGGTCTGCCCGCAGGCGAGCTCGGTGAAGTAGCGGGCCTCGATCGTCATCGCGGTGTCGACGTCCACCTGGGCGCTCTCCACGGCGGCGGCCAGGATGTTGCGCGGGGCCGGGTAGGGCGCGCCGTTCAGCTGCTTGCGCAGGTTGGCCGGGAAGGCGGGGAGGTTGGCCGCGAAGGCCGGGGTGGCCGGGGTGCCGCCGGGGATCTTGTAGCCCTTGACGTCCCAGGGCTGGACGGCGGTCGGGTTGGCCTCGATCCAGGCGCGTGCCCGGGCGGCCAGTTCCTCGGGGGTGTCGACCAGTTCGTGCACCAGTCCGTTCTCCAGCGCCTGCGCCGGGCGGTACTGGCGGCCTTGGAGCAGGAACTTCAGCAGGGCGTCGGTGATGCCGAACAGCCGGACCGTACGGACCACTCCGCCGCCGCCCGGCAGCAGGCCGAGGGTGACCTCGGGCAGGCCGATCCGGCTGGCCGGGGTGTCGAGCGCGATCCGGTGGTGGCAGGCGAGGGCGATCTCCAGGCCGCCGCCGAGCGCGCTGCCGTTGACGGCGGCGACGACGGGCTTGCCGAGGGTCTCCAGGGTGCGCAGCGCACGCTTGATCCGCAGCGACTTCTCGAAGACGGCCTCGGCGTCCTCGGGTCGGGCGGCGGAGAGCATCCGGAGGTCTCCCCCGGCGAAGAAGGTCTTCTTGCCGGAGGTGACGACCACGCCGCGCAGCGCGTCCCCCAGGTTCGCCAGCCGCTCGACGACGGTCTCGAAGTCGGCGGTGAAGGCCTCGTTCATGGTGTTGACGGACTGGGTGGGGTCGTCGAGGACGAGCGTGACCACGCCGTCCTGGTCCTGCTCCCAGCGGATGGTGGTGGTGTCGCTCATGGGTTCACGGTCTCCAGATCTGCAAAAGGAGGTGCCACGCGATGGGGGTACCCCCGGGCGAAGCCTGGGGGAGTGTCGCAAGAAGGGTGGCGATGGGCGACGGGCGGGCTCAGATGCGCTCGACGATGGTGGCGATGCCCATGCCGCCGCCCACGCAGAGGGTGATCAGGCCGTAGCGCAGGTCGCGCCGCTCCAGTTCGTCGATCACGGTGCCGAGCAGCATCGCCCCGGTGGCGCCGAGCGGGTGGCCGAGCGCGATCGCGCCGCCGTTGACGTTCACCTGGTCGTGGCGGAAGCCGAGTTCGCGGATGAAGCGGAGGGCGACCGCGGCGAAGGCCTCGTTGATCTCGACCAGGTCGATGTCGGCGGCGGTGAGCCCGGCCTTGGCGAGCGCCTTGTGGGTGGCCGGGGCGGGGCCGGTGAGCATGATGGTCGGCTCGGAGCCGGAGACGGCGGCGGAGACGATCCGGGCGCGCGGGCGCAGCCCGTACCGCTCGCCGACCTCGCGGTTGCCGATGGCCACCAGCGCGGCGCCGTCCACGATGCCGGAGGAGTTGCCCGCGTGGTGGACGTGGTCGATGGCCTCGACCCAGTGGTACTTCTGGAGGGCGACGGCATCGAAGCCGCCGGCCTCGCCGATGGCGGCGAAGGAGGGCTTGAGGCCGGCCAGGGTCTCGACGGTGGTGCCGGGGCGGATGAACTCGTCGCGCTCCAGCACGACCAGGCCGTTGCGGTCGCGCACCGGGACGACCGAGCGGTCGAACAGGCCGTCCGCCTGGGCCTTGGCGGCGCGGGCCTGGGACTCGGCGGCGAAGGCGTCCACGTCGGTGCGGGAGAAGCCCTCGATGGTGGCGATGAGGTCGGCGCCGATGCCCTGCGGGGCGAAGTTGGTCTCGTAGGCGGTCATCGGGTCGGCGAACCAGGCGCCGCCGTCGGAGGCCATCTTCACCCGGGACATCGACTCCACGCCGCCGGCCAGGACCAGGTCCTCCCAGCCGGAGCGGACCTTGGCGGCAGCCAGGTTGACGGCTTCCAGCCCGGAGGCGCAGAAGCGGTTCTCCTGGACGCCGGCGACGGTGTCGGGCAGGCCCGCCGCGATGGCGGCGATCCGGGCGATGTCGGAGCCCTGGTCGCCGACCGGGCTGACCACGCCGAGCACGATGTCGTCGATCGCCGCCGGGTCCAACCCGGGGTAGCGGTTGCGCAGTTCGTGGATCAGTCCGACGACCAGGTCGATCGGCTTGGTGCCGTGCAGCGAGCCGGAGGCCTTGCCCCGGCCGCGCGGGGTGCGGATCGCGTCGTAGACGTACGCTTCGGTGGTCACGGTGGGAACGCCTTTCAGGGCAGGGGGCTTGAGGGGGAACGCTCAGCCGAGGATGGAGCGGCCGACGATCTCCTTCATGATCTCGGTGGTGCCGCCGTAGATGGTCTGGATGCGGCCGTCGGTGAACGCCCGGGCGACCGGGAACTCGCTCATGTAGCCGTAGCCGCCATGCAGTTGGAGGCAGCGGTCGGCGGTGCGCTTCTGCAGCTCGGTGGCCCACCACTTGGCCATCGAGGCGTCCGCCGGGGTGAGCGCCCAGCGGTTGTGCTCGGTGATGCAGCGGTCCACGAAGGCACGGGTGACGGCGCACTCGGTGGCCAGTTCGGCGATCTCGAAGCGGACGTGCTGGAGCTTGGCGAGCGGACGGCCGAAGGCCTCGCGCTGCTTGACGTAGTCGGTGGTGATCTCGACCAGGTACTCGGCGCCGGCGATCGCCGCGGCGGCGATGGTGAGCCGCTCCTGGGCGAGGTTCTGCATCAGGTGGACGAAGCCGCCGTTGAGCTCGCCGATCAGGTTCTCCTTCGGCACCCGGACGTCCTCGAAGAACAGCTCGGCGGTGTCCTGGGCCTTCTGGCCGATCTTGTCGAGGTTGCGGCCGCGCTCGAAGCCGGGCGTGCCGCGTTCGACGGCCAGCAGGCTCAGGCCGTGCGCGCCGCCCTCCGGGGTGGTACGGGCGACCACGATCACCAGGTCGGCGAGGATGCCGTTGGAGATGAAGGTCTTGGCGCCGTTGAGCAGGTAGTGGTCGCCCCGGTCGACCGCCTGGGTGCGGATGCCCTGGAGGTCGGAGCCGGTGCCGGGCTCGGTCATCGCGATCGCGGTGATCAGCTCGCCCGAACAGAAGCCGGGCAGCCAGCGGCGCTTCTGCTCCTCGGTGGCGAGCGAGGTGAGGTACGGGCCGATGATGTCGTTGTGCAGGCCGATCGCCAGGCCGGAGGCGCCGGCCCGGGCGAACTCCTCGGCCAGCACGGCGGCGTAGCGGAAGTCCGGGGTGCCGCCGCCGCCGTACTCCTCAGGGACGGCGAGGCCGAGCAGGCCCTGCCGACCGGCCGCGAGCCAGACGGAGCGGTCGACGATTCCGGCCTTCTCCCAGCGGTCGTAGTGCGGCAGCACCTCCTTGGCCAGGAAGGCCCGCACGGTGGCCCGGAAGTCGTCGTGCTGCTCGGTGAAGATCTCGCGCTGCAAAGCTACTCTCCTTGCTCTGCCGAAGGGTTGAGGGAGGGGACGCCCCAGTCCCGGGCCACCTCGGCGGTGTCCGCGCCCGGCCGGGCCGGCGGGCGGCGCAGGGCGCCCGGGGTGGCGGAGAAGCGCGGAGCCGGGGCGGGCTGGGTGACGCCGCCCGCCTCGACGTACGTCCCGCGCGCCGACAGGTGGGCGTCCGCAGCGGCCTGACGCATCGTCAGCACCGGTTCCACGCAGGCGTCGGAGCCGGCGAAGACGTCCTCCCACTCGGCCCTGGTCCGGGTGGCGAAGCGGGCCGCGATCAGGGTGCGCAGCTCGGGCCAGCGGGCCGGGTCGTACTGACCGGGCGCGTCCGGGCCCAGCTCCAGCAGCCGGGCGAACTCCGCGTAGAAGCGCGGCTCCAGCGCGCCGACGGCCAGGTGCCCGCCGTCGGCCGCCCGGTACACCGCGTAGAACGGTGCGCCGCCGTCCAGCAGGTTGCCGCCGCGGCGGTCCTGCCAGTGGCCGGCCGCGAGCAGGCCCCACAGCATGCTGCCGAGGTGCGCCGCGCCGTCCACGATCGCGGCGTCGACCACCTGGCCGGCGCCGGTGGCCCGGGCGTGGTGCAGCCCGGCGAGCAGTCCGACGACCAGGTAGAGCGAGCCGCCCGCGTAGTCGCCCAGCAGGTTGGCCGGGATGCCGGGCGCCTCCTCGGCCCCGCCCGGCGCCGCCACCATCCCGAGCACCCCGGCGACCGCCGCGTACCCGAGGTCGTGCCCGGCGGTCGCCGCCCGGGGGCCGTGCTGCCCCCAGCCGGTCATCCGCCCGTACACCAGGGCGGGGTTGCGCGCCAGGCACGCCGCGGGCCCGACCCCGAGCCGCTCCGCGACGCCCGGCCGGTAGCCCTCGATCAGCAGGTCCGCCCGCTCGACCAGGTCCAGTACCCGCCCGGGGCCCTCGGGGGACTTCAGGTCGATCAGCACCGAGCGCTTGTTGCGGTTGCTGAGGTCGTACGCCGGGTCCGTGCCGAGCGGCGACGGCTCCGGCCGGTCCACCCGCACCACGTCCGCCCCGAGGTCCCCCAGAAGCATCGCCGCGAACGGCCCCGGCCCGATCCCGGCGAGCTCCACCACCCGCACACCCGCCAGCGGCCCCCCGGCCTCCGGCGCCCTGCTCGTGTCACCCACTGGCTGCTGAACCCTTCCCGACGGGTTTGACAGTAAAGCTGTAACACTCGGGATGATAGGCAAGCGACCCGCCGGTAACAAGACCTCCGCTCTTGCGCCGAGCCGCCAATTCCCCCTTGACCAAGCCTTGGTGAATCCGCCCACTCCTCGCACGCCCCGCACCACGGAGGGTGGGTCGGTGTGCCGACAGTGGCCACCTGTACGGTCGTCATGCCGCAGGGGGAGAACGGCCGCCCTGCCGAATGGGGAGGATTGCACACACATGGGCAACCAGGGGTTCACCACGGGGCCGGTCGCCCCGGTCCTGGACTCGACGCCGAGCGACGCCGCGACGCCGTCGTACGCCAGGCTCGTCCTCGCAGGCGCCGGAAGCCCGTCCGCCTCCTCGCCCGGCGCAGGGACCACCCAGCTCGACACTCCGTACGAGCTCGCCGCCTCGGCCGGGATGGCCCGGCAGATCGCGACCGACCTCGACAGCGCCAACGGCAAGGCCGGCCCCGGTGCGCACAGCCTCACCGAGTACGCGAGCACCGCGTCGACCAAGATCCGCGGTTTCTCCTTCGGCGGCGCCCTCACCGGCAGCACCGAGCGGTGGATGCAGCAGTGCAAGACGCTGCACGACAAGCTCGGCACCATCGCCGGAAACCTCGACAAGACCCAGCAGAACTACCACGCCAACGAGACCAGGACCGCCGCAGACCTCTGCGGGCGCCAGTAACAAAGGGAGGGGAACAAACAGATGGTGTCCTTCAAGGAACTGCACGAGGCCGACTTCGCCGCGATCAACGACGCCGCCGAGGCGTGGTCCGGTGTCGCCAAGGCCCTCACCTCCCTGGACGGCCGGGTCGCCAAGGACCTCACCAGCACGGCGCAGCGGGCCGGCTGGAAGGGCACGGCCGCCGATCAGGCGACCAAGGCCCTGCAGGGCGTCGACGGCGACTTCAAGCAGGCCTCGGCCGTCGCCACCGCCCTCGCCGCGATCATGAAGACCGCCGCCGAGGACTTCGCCGCCGCCCGCCGCGACCTCGATACGGCGCTCCACGACGCGCAGGGCGACAGCACCCTCAGCGTCACCGCGGACGGGACGGTCAAGTGGACCGTACCGAAGGAGTCGAGGAACGACCCCGAGGCCGAGCCCACCATCCGGGCCAACGCCCAGGCGCTGTCGGACCGGCTCAACAAGGCTGTCGCCAAGGCCACCGCCGCCGACCAGAAAGCCACCGTGGCCCTCCAGGGCGACATAGGCACCAGCACCACCTCCTTCAACGCCGCCCCGTACGGCGCCGGCCCGGTCGCCGACGCCAAGCGGGCCACGGACCTGATGTCCAAGGCCGGAAGCCTCTCCGACGACCAGCTCAATCAGCTGAACGCGCTCATGGCCGCCAACGCGGAGAACAAGGACTTCTCCACCACCCTGCTCAACGGCCTCAACGCCGGCGGAAAGACCGGCCCCGAAGCCCTGCTGGAGTACAGCAAGGTCTACGACAACCTCGCCCACGGCAACCACAACGCCAAGGGCTACCAGGACGTCTACGGCAGCCTGTCCGTCGCGTTGGCCACCGCCACCCGCGACGGCGGAATGGGCAAGGAGTGGGAGGACAGGCTCTTCGCGGCGGCCCGGCGCCCCGGCGGCTCGGCGGCCGGGTGGAATGACAACTACCCCGCACTCACCGCGCTGATGGAGGCGAAGGGGAACTTCGACAAGGCCTTCGTGCGCAGGGTCGGCACCGACCTGCTCGACTTCGAGGCCTCCAGCAAGGTCAAGGGCGAGGAGCTGTGGGGTCCGAACTGGATCAACGACCCCCAGAAGGGCGACCCGCTGGCCCCGCTGTTGAGGATGATGAAGGGCGACGTGGCGACGACCCAGGAATTCCTCGACCCGAGCAAGAACCAGAACCTCGTCCACCTGCTCAAGGACCGCACCTGGCTCGACGAGGGCCAGGAGGGCAAGCTCCCCGAGAGCGTCCTGCGCGACACCTCCCACCGGATGTTCGCGGAGATGCTGGAGTCCGCCGCGACCGGCCACGGCCCCGGCCAGGCGCCTGTGCACCCGCACGACGCGACGATGACCCGGATCATGGACACCGCGCTCTCCACCCTGGGCGGGGACAAGGCGGGCAACGAGAACGCCATGTACGCCGGACTCCGCCGCCCGATGGCCAACATGGTCAGCGAGTACATCGCCGACACCCACGACATCCTCAGCAAGGACCTCCCCGGCCCGTCCGAACCCGGTGGACTGCACACCACCCGCGAGCAGTTGCTCCGGGTGATCCGCGGCACCGCCGAGGACCCGGAGTCGTACTCCCTGATCCACCTGGCCGAGACCCAGGAGGTGGCCCGGCGGATGGCCGATTTCGGTCCGGAGGCGTTCAAGGGGGTCAACGGCCGGCCGGACGCACAGTTCGAAACTCTCGTCGACCAGGCCGGCAAGGCGCTCGGCGCCCTCGACGCCGTCCAGGCGGACACCATCACCGACCACAAGTCCGACGAGCAGTTCAAGGTCAACTGGAAAGCCAAGATGGACTACCACTACGTCGGCACGGTGGCGAACATGCTGCCGGGTGCCAGCTGGCTGCCGGTGGGGGACATAGCCCAGCGCTACGTCGACGTCGCCACGTCCGAATGGGCGGCCAAGGTCAACGCGCAGATCGACACCAAGGCTCAGGGAGACCTGAGCAAGCTCTACACCATGGGCCAGTCCCAGGTGCAGGCCATGCTCCTGGAGAAGGCTCACCAGTACGGCGTGCCGGATCGCGACCCCGTCCTCGGTCAACTGGCGGACGCGGCCAACGTCCGCTACCAGACGTCGATCACGCAGGCCCATACCGCGGCCTTCGGGAAGGGCTGATCCCGTGGCTGGACGACAGCAGAAGACCTCCGAAGGAGTGGTCGGCAAGGTCGACGCGGCGCTCGACCGGCGCGGGTTCACCACCTGGCCGCTGCGGGTGCGGGCGGTGGTCGCCGCAACAGCGGTGACGGTGGTCGTGGCTGGAGTGGGGGCGTTCCTCGCGAGCAACCTGAGCAACGTGTTCGGACCGGACAGCGTGTGCGACGGTGCGGTGAGCGCGGCTGCCCTGAACGACGCGCTGGGGTCCGGCCCCGTCGGCAGTGAGAAGAACGGTGCCTGGCAGTCCCCCAGTGGCGGAGCGTTCTGTACGGCAACAGTGAGCCCCGGGATGTTCGGCGACAGCCGGTCCATCTTCGTGCAGGTGCTTCAGGCCGACGACCTCGGCCCTTACCTGGCCGACTCGGGAGGCCGGCTGTTCGCCGCCTCGGCGAACGGCGGTGCGACCGGGGCGGCCCGCGACGGCCGGGCCTGGGCGCTCCTCCCCGAGGAGTGCGGCAACGGGTTGCGGGTCGAGGTCAAGTCGGGTGGCCACGGCGGACCCGGCACCGAAAAGCTCGCCCGCCTCGCAGTGGCAGCGGCGAACGGCGTCGCAGCGGACAAGGGATGCGGGAAGTCGCCGCTTCCCGCTCCGCACGAGCTGTCGCAGGCCGGGCAGGCCCATGAGCTGAACCCCGCCTCGGTCTGCGGCTTGCCCGGGTTCACCGCGTCCGGGGCTGCCGCGGGCAAGGGCTACAAGGAGATCACGAACACCGCGTTCGACCCGTTGTGGGTCTGCCGGATCAGCACGGACCAGGACCGTGTCGCCCATACCTTCTCCATCGGAACCGAGCCCCGGGTTCGCGGCCCGCTGTCCGAGAAAGACGCATCGCCCGCATTCGGTCGATCACGCTGGGCCGGATCCCCCATCACGAACAGGGAAGTGGTGGCGACCTGCCAGGGCAAGCCGACCTACTTCCGGATGGACTCCGACATCACCGTCCAAGGGCCGTTCCCCGGCACGGCCGAGACGTGGAAGCAGTTCCTCACCGTCGGCGCCGCGGCGATCGGCTGCGAGCCGATCCTGTAGCAGGCGGAAAGTGGGCGAGCAGGTGTCAGGGTAATGGCCTACCTTGCGGTAGATCTATTACGCGAGACACGGAGATACGCCATGACCACCACCACCCAGCACGCCCGCACGATCGTCGCCGCCTCCCAACGACTGGTGCTGACGCGGCCGCAGGAGAGCGACGTGGAGGCGGTGTTCGCGATCCACGGGGATCCGGAGACCAACCGGTACAACCCGCACGGGCCGCAGCGGGAGATCGCCCAGGCGCAGGCGATGCTGGACGGGTTCGTCACCGACTGGGTGCGGGACGGGGTGGGGTACTGCGCCGTCGCCGCCAGGGAGGAGCCGGGGACGGTCATCGGGTTCGCCGGGCTGTGCCTGCACACCCTGGACGGGGAGCGGGTGTTCAACCTCTACTACCGCTTCCGGCCGTCCGCCTGGGGGAAGGGGTACGCGGCGGAGGCGGCCCGGGCCGCGATGGCCGAGGCGCTGCCGCGCTTCCCCGGCATCCCGGTGACCGCCCTGATCCGGGCCGACAACCTGCCCTCGCGCCGGCTCGCCGAGCGGCTCGGGCTGGTCGCCGACCCGGACGGCCGCGCCGACGAGGAGGAGCGGGTGATCCACCGGATGGCCCCGGCCACCGCGTCGGCCTGAGCCGGAGATCCCCCGGCAGGGGGAGGGGGATCGCGCCCCGGGCGGAGGACCCGGGGCGGGGCCCGGCGGGACCGTGGGGGCATGAGGATCAACGAGCAGGTGGTGCGGGCCGGGGCCGCGTGGACGGCGGTGGCGGCGACCGGGCCGTACCTGACGCTGAAGCTGCTGTGGCTGACCGGGCATCCGGTGGGATCGGACGACCCCGGCGAGATGGACCGGCTGTGGCTGGTGAACCTGCTGACCTTCGGCATGGACGCGATCGCCGTGGCGCTGGCGCTCGCGTTCGTCCGGCCGTGGGGGCGGCGGGCGCCGGCCGGGCTGGTGGCGTTCCCGATGTGGGTGGCGACCGGGCTGCTCGGCACGATCCTGGTCGCGCTGCCGCTGTACCTGCTGAGCCTCCTGGTGCTCGGTCCGGAGCACGGCAACCCGGACGACAAGGGCCTCGGCAACTGGGTCTTCCTCGTCGTGTACGGCGGCTTCGCCGTCCAGGGCCTCGCGCTGCTCACCGCCTTCGCGCTGTACGCCCGCCGGCGCTGGGCCGGGCTGCTGCGGGAGCGGACCGGCGGCCTGCCCGACTCCCCCACCCTGACCGTGCAGCGCGTCCTCGCCTGCGTCGCCGCGCTGCTCGCCGCGGGCGTCGCAGTGGGCCGGGCCTACTGGGCGCTCGGCGGCACCGCCGGACTGCCGCAGAGCATGGTGGAGGACCGGAACCGGGGCGTGGCGGTGATGGACGGGGTGGCCGCGGTGATGGCCGTGGCCGCGGCGGCGGCGCTGCTGGTCCTCGTCTTCCGGATCGGTCCGGGGCGGCGGCTGCTCGTGCCGCTGCTGGTGGTCTGGACGGCGGCCGGGTCGCTGTTCGGCTGGGGCGGCTGGCAGCTGGTGGCCTTCGGGGCGACGACGACCCGGGTGACCGAACTGCGGACGGCCGTGCCCGGGCTGACGCCTCTGGTGCAGACCGCCCAGGTGGTGGCGGCGATGCTGGTCCTGGCGGTCGGAGCGATCGCGCTGACCGAGTGGGGCGCCCGCCGGCCCGCCGCTGCCGTAGAGTCGCGCGGGTGATCACGGGGGTGGGCAGGCTACTGCGGCGCGCGGCGGGGGCATCGGTCGGACGGCGGGCCCGGCTGCGCTGGGTGCACCTGGTGCTGGGCGGCGCGCTGCTGATGCCGTACTGGATGCTGTCGGTGGTGCTCTTCGGGGCGCTCGACCCGAACCAGCCGCCCGGCCGCCAACTGCTCCTGTGCGTCCTGTCGCTGCTCACCTCGCTGCCGATGGCCGCCGTCACCGCGCTGGTGCCGATGGCGCGGGGGCTGGAGGGCGCGGCGGCGCGGGCCCTGTGCACGGTGGCCCGGCCGGAGGAACTGGCCACCGGACCGGCCCGCTCCTGGGCGGCCAGGTGGCGCACCGCGCTCTGGTACGTGCTGCACGTCCTGTTCGGCGGGGTGGTCGCCGGGATGACACTCGCCGGCACCCCGTTCGCGGTGGTGCTGGTCCTCGGCTTCTCCGGGACCGAGGAGTTCGTCCGGATGTGGGAGCGGCACTTCCCCTCCTGGCTGGCCACCGGCCCCGTCCTCGGCCTCGGCGTGCTGCTGCTGCTCGTCGGCATCAACGCCGTCTGCGGCGCGCTGCTCGCCCGTTGGGCGCCCGCCCTGCTCGGCCCGACCCCGGAGGAGCGGGTGGCCGCCGCCGAACGCCGGGCCACCGTGCTCGCCCAGCGCAACCGGCTGGCCCGCGAGCTGCACGACTCCGTCGGGCACGCGCTCAGCGCCGTCGGCATCCAGGCCTCGGCCGCCGCCCGGGTGCTGCGCAGCAACCCGGACTTCGCCGCCGAGGCGCTCGCGGCGATCGAGGAGACCGCCCGGGCGGCCGTCGCCGAACTCGACGCCGTGCTCGGGGTGTTGCGCGAGGAGGACCCGGAGGCCGCCGAACCGGCCGGCCCCACCCTCGCCGGGCTGGACGACCTGCTGCGCCAGCTCGGTCGCGCCGGGGTGGCGGTGGACGCCGAGCTGGCACCCGGGCTGGCCGGCCTGCCCGAGGCGGTCTCCCGCGAGGCGTACCGGATCGTGCAGGAGGGCCTGACCAATGTGCTGCGCCACGCCGGGCCCGCCCCGGCCGGGCTGCGGGTCGGGCTGGCCGACGGCCGGCTGGAGATCGAACTGACCAATCCGCTCGGCCCCGGCCGGCCGAGCCGCCCCGGCGGCGGGCGCGGGCTGCGCGGGATCGGGGAGCGGGCGGCGGCGCTGCACGGCGGCAGCACGGCGGGGCCCGGCGAGGACGGAACGACGTGGCGGCTGGCCGTCTGGCTGCCGGTGGGAGGGACGACGTGAACGAGGACGTGAGCCCAGGCGTGAACGAAGGTGCGGGCCGAGGCGTGAACCGGGATGTGAGCCAGGGCGTGAACGAAGGCGTGGACCAGGGCGGCGTGCAGCGAGGTGCCGACGGCATCCGGGTGGTGATCGCGGACGACGAGCGGCTGGTCCGACTGGGCCTGCGGGTGGTGATCGACAGCGAACCGGACCTCACCGTGGTCGGCGAGGCCGCCGACGGCGCCGAGGTCGTCCCGCTGGTGCGCGAACTGCGCCCGGACGTGGTGCTGATGGACGTCCGGATGCCCGGCATCGACGGCATCCGGGCCACCGAACAGCTGGTCAACGGGATGGCCGCGCCGCCGCGCATCCTGGTGGTCACCACCTTCGAGCACGACGACCACGTGTACGACGCGCTGCGCGCCGGCGCCGCCGGGTTCCTGCTGAAGCGGGCCCGGGCGGAGGAGATGGTGCAGGCGGTGCGGCTGGTCGCGCGCGGCGACTCGCTGCTGTTCCCGGCGGCCGTCCGCGAACTCGCCCTGCGCCACGGCGCGGACCGACGCCGGGAGAGCGGGTCGGCGGGCCGGGGGCCGATCGGGCGGCTGACCGAACGGGAGGGGCAGGTGCTGCGGCTGATGGCCACCGGACTCAACAACGGCGAGATCGCGCGGCAGCTGGTGGTGAGCCAGGAGACGGTGAAGACGCACGTCGGCAGCGTGCTGGCCAAGCTGGGCGCGCGGGACCGCACCCAGGCGGTCATCGCCGCGTACGAGTCGGGCTTCGTGCTGCCGGGCTGACAGCCGCACCCGCCCCGCCGTGGCTCCCCGACGGGCCGGACCGGCTCCGGACCCGGATCGCGGGCGGGCTGGACCGGCTCCGGATGCGGATCGCGGGCGGGCCGGACCGGCTCCGGATGCGGATCGCGGGCGGCTGCGGCCGGCGCCGCAGGAACAGCCCCGCAGGGGACCGCCCCGGCGGTCGGCCTCAGATCCGCCAGTCGCGGATCCGGTCGGCCGCCGCGTACACGTCCGCCCGGCCCTCCGCTATGCCGCGGGCCAGCTCCACCAGCGCCCCGTACGGCGGGTCGATCCCCTCCCCGGCAGCGTGCATGTACGCGGCCGTCGTCATACAGGCGTACAGGTTGTTGCGCACCGGCAGCGGGCGCAGCAGCACGATGGTGTGCATCAGGGTGGCCGCGCACCAGGCCGGGTCCGCGTCGTGGCCGAGCTGCGCGGTGTTCACCCGGTGCCGGGCGACGGCGGCCTGCAGCGCCGAGTAGTCCCGCACGCTGAGGTCCTCCGGGGAGGCCAGCTCCTGGACGTCGAGCAGCCAGCGCAGGTCGACGTGGAGCAGCGCCACTCCCCCGCCCCTCATCGCGTTGCGCACCCGCCCCTCACGCCGCGGGTGCGTCCTCGGGGAACGCGGCGTCGAACTCGGCCCGGTGCGCCTTCCAGAACGCCACCGCGTGGTCCACGAAGACCCGCCGCTGGTGCTCCCGCACGCTCAGGTCGTGGACGTAGGCCTTCACGGTCTTGCCGTCCGCGGCGGCGGCCTCGCGGATCGCGGCGAGTTCGTGCTCCGTGTACTCGATGTTGAGCGCAGGCATGCTGCCGATGCTACTGGAGCCATGGACAGTTGGGGCCACGGGTGACGGATTTTCACCCACCGTCAAAACGGTTGCTGTCGAGAGCGCCAGGGACCATTCCGCCCGGCTCCGGATGGGCCCGGAGGAGGAAGCGGGTGCGGCACGGGGGATGACGCCCGGTCGACGGGGCCGGCCGTAACGTCGGGAGGGAGCGGTGGCGGAGGGGTTCCGCGGGGGAGACCGGGGTTCGGCGGAGGCCGGAGATGACACAGAGGAGCATCGGCAGGGCGGCGGCCGCGGCGGTGGCGCTCGCGACGGCGGCGGGGCTGGCGGCACCGGGGGCGGCCGCGGCCCAGGGAGGGCGGGCGAACCCGCTGGAGGGGGTCTGGCGGGTGGAGGGCTACGGCCTGCTGATCGCGGTCTCCGGGGACCGGCTCACCACCTACGACGTGACGGCGCACAGCTGCGTGCCCGGGTGGGTGACCGGGACGCGGACCGCGGCGCCCGGCCCGGACGGCACCACCCGCTACGGCGTGGGCAACCTCGCCCTGACGCTCACCCCCAAGGGCCGGAACCGGGCCGTGGAGCGCGAGGAGAGCGGGGCCGGCAGCAAGACGCTCAACCGTCTGGACGCCCTGCCGCCGCTGTGCACCACGCCGGCTCCGAACGACCCGCTCGCGGTCTTCGACCGGTTCTGGGAGAACTTCGAGGAGAACTACCCCTTCTTCGCCGCCAAGGGGATCGACTGGCACGCCGTCCGGGACGAGAAGCGCCGTACGATCACCCCGACGACGACCGCCGACCAGTTGCAGGCCGTCCTCGTGGACATGCTCCGCCCGCTCGGCGACGCGCACACCGGACTGGCCCGGGTGGTCGACGGGCAGCCCAAGGAGGTCTTCGGCGGGCAGCGGCCCGGGTCGACCGTGCCGACCGAGGAACTGACCACGCGGGCCCGGCAGGCCTCGGCCGCCCAGCTCACCGGCCCGGAGCAGCTCTTCGCCGGAGGCCGGCTCGGCGTGGGCCGGCTCCCCGACGGCGTCGGCTACCTCCGGGTGAGCAGCTTCGACGAGTACACCGACGGCGACCAGCAGAGCCAGGTCGACGAACTGGACCGGGCGCTGGACGCCCTGCTGGCCGACCGGAGTCGGCCCACCGGCCTGGTCGTCGACGTGCGGCTGAACGGCGGCGGCTCGGACTCGCTCGGGCTGCACATCGCCGCCCGGCTCACCGATCGCCCCTACGTCGCCTACCGGAAGGTGGCACGCAACGACCCGGCCGATCCGACGAAGTTCACCCGGCCCGAGCCGGTCGTCGTACGGCCCTCGACGGGCCGGCACTTCACCGGGCCGGTGGCGGTGCTCACCTCCTCGATCTCGACCAGCGCGGCCGAAACCTTCACCCAGGCCATGATGGGCCGGTCCCCGCAGGTGCTCCGGGTCGGCGAGAACACCCAGGGCGTCTTCTCCGACATCCTGATCAAGACGCTCTCGCCGGACTTCATGGTCGTCCTGCCGAACGAGAAGTACCTCACCCGGGACGGCAGCACCTTCGACGGACCGGGCATCCCGCCGAACGTCCGCACCCCGGTGTTCACCGCCGACGAGCTGGCCGCGCTCAGGGACTCGGCCCTGAGCACGGCCCGCCGGATGCTCGTCGAGGGCGCCCGGGGCGAGCGGGGCGAGCGGGATGCCCGGGGCGAGCAGGACCGGCAGAGTCAGCAGGATCAGCAGCGGTAGGCGCTACATCGGCTACATCGGCTCCACCGCCCGCAGTTCGCCGTCCAGCTCCAGCCACCGGGTGAGGCCCAGGCCGCGCAGGAACGGCAGGTCGTGGCTGGCCACGATCAGCGCGCCCCGGTAGGCGGCGAGCGCCTGGGTGAGCTGGCGGACGCTGGCGAGGTCCAGGTTGTTGGTCGGCTCGTCGAGCAGCAGCAGCTGCGGCGGCGGGTCGGCCAGCAGCAGGGCGGCCAGCGTCGCGCGGAACCGCTCGCCGCCGGAGAGGGTGGCGGCGGGCTGGTCGGCCCGGGCGCCGCGGAACAGGAAGCGGGCGAGCCGGGCACGGACCGCGTTGTCCCCGGCGGCGGGGGCGAACAGCTTGACGTTCTCCACGACGGAGCGCTCGTCGTCCAGCAGGTCGAGCCGCTGCGGGAGGTGCCGCAGCGGCACCGGGGTGATGACCTCCCCTTCCAGCGGGGCGAGTTCGCCCGCGATGGTGCGCAGCAAGGTGGACTTGCCGGCGCCGTTGCGGCCGACCAGGGCGATCCGCTCGGGCCCGCGCAGGTCGAGGTCGGCGGTGGTGCCGTAGGGCAGCCGGACCTTGTCCAGGGTGAGCACCGTGCGGCCGGCCGGAACGGCGGTGCGCGGCAGGTCGATCCGGATCTCGGCGTCGTCCCGCACCGCCTCCTCGGCCGCGCTGAGCCGCGCCTTGGCCTCCTCCAGGCGCTCGGTGTGCATGCCCTGGAGACGGCCGGCCGTCTCCTGGCCCTTGCGCTTGAGCATCCCGGCGAAGATGTGCGGGTCGTTGCGGGTGACCGAGCGCTTCTTGCCGTACGCGGCGCTGCGGTCCAGCCGGACACGGGCGTCGGCCAAGTCCCGCTTCTGGCGCTGGACGTCGGCCTCGGCGTTGCGCAGCAACCGCTCGGCCGTCTCCTGCTGGGCCGCGAGGGTGCGTTCGTAGTCCTCGAAGTTGCCGCCGTACCAGGTGACTTCGCCGCCCCTGAGGTCGGCGATCTGGTCGACGTGCCGGAGCAGCTCGCGGTCGTGGCTGACGATCAGCATCACGCCGCTCCAGCCGGCCACCGTCTCGTAGAGCCGCTCGCGGGCGGCCCGGTCGAGGTTGTTGGTGGGCTCGTCGAGCAGCAGGACGTCGGGGCGGGCCATCAGCAGGGCGGCCAGCCGCAGCAGCACCGCCTCGCCTCCGGAGAGTTCGCCGGTGGTGCGGTCGAGGCCGAGGCGGTGCAGGCCGAGCCGGTCGAGGGTGGCGCGGGCGCGCTCCTCGACGTCCCAGTCGTCGCCGATCGCGTCGAAGTGGCGCTGGTCGGTGTCGCCGGACTCGATGGCGTGCAGGGCCTCGCGGGCGCCGCGGATGCCGAGCGCCTCGTCCACCCGCAGGGTCGTGTCGAGTGTCAATCCCTGTGGAAGGTAGCCGAGTTCGCCGTCGACCCGGATGGTGCCGCCGGTGGGGGTGAGCTCGCCGGCGATCAGCCGCATCAGGGTGGACTTGCCGGCGCCGTTGAGCCCGATCAGGCCGGTGCGGCCGGGGCCGACGGCGAGCTGGAAGCCGTCCAGGACGGGCTTGCCGTCGGGCCACTCGAACGAGAGCTCGGTGCAGAGGACGGCGGTGGTGGTGGGTTGGTGTGCCATACAGGCCTCCCGGGGTGGTTGCCGAAGGGGTGGTGAGCAACACGGGGAGACACCGCGGGTGCGGAACCGGGGACGGCCGGAGGGAACGAAGGGGTGGCGTCACACAGAGGAGCGCCACGGGCCGTGACTGAGGTCGCACACTCGCGCACCGCGCAACGGCAGCAGGGCCTGCGCGGCGGGGGCGGTGTCCCGGGACCTCAGTAGAGCAACGGCCTTCTCCTTGTCTGGCTGATGACCCGGACCACGGTAGGCAGCCCGTACGAGGCCTGCAACCGATTTACCGGCCACCGGCCCCGCCGAACCCCCCGGCCGCCCCGACGCAGGCCCGACGCAGGCCCGGCGCAGGCCCGGTGCCGATCCCGTGCCGGTCCGGTGACGGCCTCGTCCCGGTCCGGTGACAGCCCCGTCCCGGTCCGGGGCGGATGTCAGGAGTTCCCCGGCTGCATGGCAGACTCCTCACCTGCCATGCCTGCGGCCGAGTGGGGCCGCACCCGGGGAACGGGCCGCATGGCGGTAGTCAACAGGGGGATTTGAACTCATGTCACCGATATCCCGGCCCGGCCGTGCCGTCCTGGGCGCCTCCGTCGCCGCGCTGACCATGGTGGTCGCCACCGCGTGCGGCCCCGACAACGCCGACCCGGCCGTGACCGCGGCTCCCGGCGTCACGGCCGACGCCTCCGGCAAGCCGGGCGCGGCTCCGATCAAGCTTCCGACGCTCGAAGAGCTGAAGACCTGGAAGCTGGAGGACTGGGACAAGTGGGCCCAGGCGAACGTCATCACCCCGGCCGTCAAGGGGTACTGGACCCTGCAGAAGCTGCTGGAGGCCAAGCCGAAGCCGCTGCCCACCCCGGACGCGACCCAGCCGCCCGCGCAGCCCACCGGCGCCGCGCCGACCACCGGCGCGCCCACCGCAAAGCCCACCGCCGCCCAGCCGGGCGCCGGCACGGACCAGCTGCCCGCCATGGTCCCGGCCAAGCCCGTGGCGCACCCGTTCCCGAAGAACATGCACGTCAACGGCAAGATCTTCTTCAAGGACGGCAACGAGGACTACGTGTGCTCCGGCACCGTCGTCTCCGACCCGGCCAACCCGGGCAAGAGCAACCTGGTGTGGACCGCCAGCCACTGCCTGCACGGCGGCAAGGGCAACAAGTACTACACCGACATCACCTTCGCCCCGGCCTTCAACAGCAACGGCGTGCTGAGCAACGGCAACAAGCAGGCCAAGCTGGAGGACGCCGAGCCGTACGGCGAGTGGACCGCCACCTCCGGCATGGTCTCGCCGCAGTGGGCCGCCGAGGCCGACCCGGAGAAGGGCGGTCCGTGGAGCCAGTACGACTTCGGCATCATCAAGGTCGCCAACCCCAACCCGGGCGGCAAGTCGCTGGAGGAGACCGTCGGCGGCTCCGTCCCGCTCTGGTTCAACGCCCCGCGTGACCAGGTCGGCGCCGTCAGCAACTACGGCTTCCCGGAGGGCAAGCCCTTCGACGGCGTGGAGCTGGAGCACTGCGACGGCGGCAAGCCGTCCCAGAAGACCGGCGACCCGAGCCGCCCGGCGATGCTGCTGATCGGCTGCAACATGACCGGCGGCAGCAGCGGCGGCGGCTGGTACGCGACCAAGGACGGCAAGCCGGCCCTGGTCAGCGACACCTCCATCGGCAACGGCGCGAACACCTACGAGGCCGGTCCGTACCTGGAGGACGTGGCCCAGCACATGTTCGAGTACTTCTCGAAGAAGGCCAAGTGATCCACGGGTGATCCACAGGTAGTCCCGGGGCCGCGGCTGCGACAGCCGCGGCCCCCGCTTTTTCCGCCGACCGGGCCGCTCCTCCTACAATCGGCCCCATCATGAGCGCGACACTCGTAGTCAAGGACCTCAGCGCCGGCCACGGCGAACGCACCCTCTTCTCCGGCCTGGACCTGGTGGTCGCCCCCGGCAACGTGATCGGCCTGGTCGGCGTGAACGGCGCCGGCAAGTCGACCCTGCTGCGGCTGCTGGCCGGCCTGGACGCCCCCGAGGGCGGCTCGCTGCGGCTCAGCCCGGCGAGCGCCAACGTCGGCCACCTGCCGCAGGAGCCGGAGCGGCGCGAGGGCGAGTCGGTGCGCGACTTCCTGGCCCGCCGCACCGGTGTGGCGGCCGCGCAGGCCGCGCTGGACGAGGCCACCGAGGGCCTGGTCGAGGGCCGGGCGGGCGCCGACGACGCGTACGCCGCCGGCCTGGAGCGCTGGCTGGACCTCGGCGGCGCCGACCTGGAGGAACGCGCCGAGGAGGTCGCCGACTCGCTCGGGCTGAAGGTCTCGCTGGACCTGCCGATGACCGCCCTGTCCGGCGGCCAGGCCGCCCGGGCCGGCCTCGCCTCGCTGCTGCTCTCCCGCTTCGACGTCTTCCTGCTCGACGAGCCCACCAACGACCTCGACCTGGACGGCCTGGAGCGGCTGGAGTCCTTCGTCAAGGGCCTGCGCGCGGGCACCGTGCTGATCAGCCACGACCGCGAGTTCCTGGCCCGCACCGTGACCAAGGTGCTGGAGCTGGACCTGCACCAGCAGCAGGTCAACCTGTACGGCGGCGGCTACGAGGCGTACCTGGAGGAGCGGGCGGTGTCCCGTCGGCACGCCCGCGAGGAGTACGAGGAGTACGCCGACACCAAGGCCTCGCTGGAGGCCCGGGCGCGGATGCAGCGCGGCTGGATGGAGCACGGCGTGCGCAACGCCCGCCGCAAGTCCTCCGACAACGACAAGATCGGGCGCGCGATGCGTGCCGAGTCCACCGAGAAGCAGGCCTCCAAGGCCCGGCAGACCCAGCGGATGATCGAGCGGCTGGAGGTGGTCGACGAGCCGCGCAAGGAGTGGGAGCTGCGAATGGAGATCGCCACCGCGCCGCGCTCCGGCTCGGTGGTCGCCACCCTGCGCGGGGCGAGCGCCCGACGCGGCGACTTCGCCTTCGGCCCGGTGGACCTCCAGATCGACTGGGCCGACCGGGTCGCCATCACCGGCGCCAACGGCGCGGGCAAGTCCACGCTGCTGGCGGCCCTGCTCGGCCGGCTCGAACTCGACGGCGGCAGCGCCTCGCTGGGCTCGGGCGTGGTGGTCGGCGAGGTGGACCAGGCGCGCGGACTGTTCCTCGGCGGGGAGCCGCTGGTGGAGGCCTTCGCCGCCGCCGTTCCGGAGCTCTCGCCGGAGGACGTACGCACCCTGCTGGCCAAGTTCGGCCTCAAGGCGGTGCACGTGCTGCGCCCGGCCGGCACCCTCTCCCCCGGCGAGCGCACCCGGGCCGCGCTGGCGCTGTTGCAGGCCCGCGGGGTCAACCTGCTGGTGCTGGACGAGCCCACCAACCACCTGGACCTGCCCGCGATCGAGCAGCTGGAGTCCGCGCTCGGCTCGTACACCGGCACCCTGCTGCTGGTCACCCACGACCGGCGGATGCTGGACACGGTGGCGGTGAACCGGCGGATCGAGGTCCGGGACGGGCGGGCGCACGAGCTGTAGCCCTCCACCGACCGGCGATTGGTCTCTACCTCTTCCCGGAGGGCCCGTCATGTGCTGTGCTGTCCGCCATGGTTGACAGCACAGACAGCGCCGTGGCGGGGACGTCCCACCCGACCGTCCCGCTCGCCCCCATGACGGTGCCCGCCCACGAGGCCGAGGCCCGCAGCAGGTCCTTCCACGACGTGATGGCGCGGCGCCGGACCGTCCGCGACTACTCCACCCGCCCGATCCCCGACGGGGTCGTCGAGTGGGCGGTCCGGACGGCGAGCACCGCGCCCAGCGGCGCGCACGTCCAGCCCTGGCGGTTCGTGGTGATCACCGACCCGGAGCGCAAGCGGCGGCTGCGCGAGGCGGCCGAGGCCGAGGAGCGCGAGTTCTACGGCCACCGGGCCTCGGCGGAGTGGCTGGCCGCGCTCGCCCCGATCGGCACCGACTGGCGCAAGCCGTTCCTGGAGGACGCGCCGGCCGTGATCGTGGTGTTCGAGGTGCACAAGGGCCCCGACTCGCCGCGCCCGTACTACACCAAGGAGTCGGTGGGGATCGCGGTCGGGCTGCTGCTGGCCACGCTGCACCAGGCCGGGCTGGCCACGCTCACCCACACCCCGAGCCCGATGAAGTTCCTCAACGAGGTGTGCGACCGCCCGGCGGAGGAGCGCGCCGCGTACGTGATCCCGGTCGGCTACCCGGCCGAGGGGGCGCGCGTGCCGGACCTGCGGCGCAAGGAGCTCGACGAGGTGATGGTCCGGCTCTGACGCGCCGGGGCACGGCCGGGCGCGCCCGCCGCCGGAGGGATGCCTGATGGTGACAGGTCCCGGCCAAGGACATAATCGCCGTCATGAGCCAAGCACAGCCACGGTCCTGTGGTCTCGCTCCGCCTGTGGTGGAGGTGACCGCCGGGCGGCCGCCGGAACGGCTGCGGCTGCCCGGCGGCCTCTGGCTGCGACGCCGCCGCAGCACCCACACGGCGGCACTGAACCGGGCCGTCCGCGCCGACCTGGACCACCTGCGGCCCTGGATGGAGTGGGCGGCCGAGGCCCCCTCCCGGGCGCAGACCGCCGGGCTGACCCGGGCCGGCGCCGCCGCCTGGGAGGCCGGCACCGACTTCATGTACCTGGCCGGCCTGGACACCGAACCCGGCGGCGTGATCGGTGCCTTCGGCCTGCACGGACGGATCGGCCCGGGCACGCTGGAGATCGGCTACTGGGTCGCCGCCCGGCACGTCGGCCGCGGCATCGCCACCACCGCGGCCGGAGCGCTGACCGAGGCCGCGCTGGCACTGCCCGGGATCACCCGGGTGGAGATCCGCTGCGACCAGGCGAACGGCGCCAGCGCGGCCGTCCCGCGCAAGCTCGGCTACCGGCTGGACCGGATCGCCGAGACCGCCGTCCGGGCCCCGGCCGAGACCGGACGGCAGCTGGTGTGGGTGATGGAGCGCTGACTCCGCCACCGCACCGTCAGTAGCGCTCGCCGGTCGCGGCCGGCAGTGCGTCCAGCTCGGCCAGGTCCGCCGCCGAGAGCTCGATCCCGGCCGCGCCCACGTTGTCCACGAGGTAGCGCGGCGTCCTGGTGCCCGGGATCGGGAAGACGTACCGGCCCTGCGCCAGCACCCAGGCCAGCGCGACCTGCGCGGGGCTGGCGCCGATCCGCTCGGCGACCGCCCTGACCGCCCCGACCAGCTCCAGGTTGGCCTTCAGCGCGTCCTGCTGGAAGCGCGGCAGCCGGCGGCGGAAGTCGTCGGCGGGCAGCTCGTCGAAGGACGTGATGCCGCCGGTCAGGAAGCCGCGGCCGAGCGGCGAGAACGGCAGGAAGGCGATGCCCTGCTCCTCGGTGTACGGCAGCACCTCGGCCAGCACGTCCCGGGTCCACAGCGAGAGCTCGGACTGCACCGAGGCCACCGGGTGCACGGCCTGCGCCCGCTTGATCTCCTCCAGCGTCGCCTCGGAGAGCCCGATGCTCCGGGCCTTGCCCGCCGCGACGACCTCGGCGAACGCGCCCCAGGTCTCCTCGATCGGGACGTCCGGGTCGACCCGGTGCAGCTGGTAGAGGTCGACGTGGTCGGTGCCCAGCCGGCGCAGGCTCTCGTCGATCGAGCGGCGTACGTGCTCGGGCCGGCCGTTGCGCTCCTGCTGGCCCCCGCCGCCCGGCACGATGCCCACCTTGGTGGCCAGGAAGGCGCGCTCCCGGTACGGGCCGGCCAGCGCGGCGCCGACCACCTCCTCGTTGGTGTACGGGCCGTACATGTCGGCGGTGTCGATCAGGCCGACGCCGAGGTCCAGGGCCTGCCGGATCACCCGGACCGAGTTCTCGTCGTCCCGGCTCTGCACGTCGTAGGCCCAGGTCATGCCCATGCAGCCGAGACCGATGACGCCGATCTCGGGGCCGCTGGTACCGAACGAGGCGTTGCGCATGACAGTGCTCCCATCTGGGTTCCGCGGCTTCCGTGGTGGTTGCCGCGGTGGTTCGTGTGGTGGTGCGTGGTCAACGCCTTCAGCTTTCACCTTGGAGTGCACTCAAGGTCAAGTCCCGTCGGATCCACTCCCGGAAGCCCGTGGCCGGGGCGCACGGGCCGGTGATCGACGACGTGCAGGTCAAGGAGCGCAAGGCCGCTGCGGCTGACCGACCGACAGCCGCCCGCCGCCGCCTTAACCGTTCCTAAAACCTGCCCTCGGTGAGGCGTCCGGGCCCGGGAAGTGCTTGACGTGCACAGCTGGTCTAGTCCAGTTTGATGCTCAGCACCGCGCTCCCCCGCACCGGACCACCCCAGGCCGCCGCCCGCCCCGTGTCTCCCCCCTCGCGGCGCGGGCGGCCACCACGTCCCGAGAGGCACCCCCATGCCCAGCGCGCTCCAGCACGCCCCCACCCACCGCCGCCCCGCCCGCCGGACCACCCTGCTGAGCCTCGCCGCCGCCACCGCGCTCGCCGCCGGCGGCCTGGCCGCCCTCGCCGGGAACGCGGGTGCCGCCGACGGCAACCTGCTCGTCAACGGCGGCCTGGAGAGCGGCGCGATCAGCCCCTGGAGCTGTTCCGCCGGCACCGGCAGCGTGGTCAACTCCGGTGCGCACAGCGGGATGTACGCACTCAAGGGGGCGGTGAGCGCGAGCGACACCGCGCAGTGCGGCCAGACCGTCAGCGTCCAGCCCAACACCACGTACACCCTGGGCGCCTGGGTGCAGGGCCAGTACGTCTACCTCGGCGCCACCGGCAGCGGCCTCACCGACCCGGCCACCTGGACCGCCGGCGGCGCCGACTGGCAGCAGCTGTCCACCAGTTTCACCACCGGGCCGGCCACCACCAGCGTCACCGTGTACCTGCACGGCTGGTACGGGCAGGGCGGCTACCTCGCCGACGACGTCACCCTGACCGGCCCCGGCGGCGGCAACCCGACCACCCCGTCGCCGAGTTCGACCCCGCCGAGCCCGACCGGCACCCCGACCGGCACGCCCACCGGCGGCCCGGGCACCCCGGCGCCGAACGTCGCACTCCCGGTCGCCCCGTACATCGACATGGGCGCCTGGCCCACCCCGTCGATGCCCGGCCTGGCCAAGGCCGGCGGCCTCAGGGGCTACACGATGGGCTTCGTCACCGGCGTCGGCTGCAAGGCCAGCTGGTTCAACGCCTACGACCCGCGCACCGCCTGGGCCAAGGACCAGGTGGACGCGCTGCGCGCGGCCGGTGGCGACGTCAAGGTCTCCTTCGGCGGCGCCGCGGGCACCGAACTCGCGGCCGCCTGCACCACGGTGGACTCGCTGTTCGCCGAGTACGACGCCGTGGTGAAGGCCTACGGCCTGCGCTACGTCGACTTCGACATCGAGGGCGCGGCCATCGCCGACACCGCCGCCAACTCCCGCCGCTCCGCCGCGCTCGCCAAGCTCCAGCAGGCCCACCCGGGCCTCAGGGTCTCCTTCACCCTGCCCGTCCTGCCCGAGGGCCTGACCGCCGAGGGCGTCGCCATCGTCAAGTCCGCCCGGGACGCCGGGGTGACCGTCGACCTGGTCAACGTCATGGCGATGGACTACTACCGGAGTGGGGCCGACTACGGCGACGCCGCCGTGCAGGCCGCGCAGTCGCTGTTCGGCCAGCTCAAGGCGCTCTACCCGGCGAAGACCGACGCCCAGCTGTGGGCCATGGTCGGCGTCACCCCGATGATCGGCGAGAACGACGACCACCAGGTCTACAACCAGGCCGACGCCCAGCAGCTGGTGGCCTTCGCCCGGCAGAACCACCTCGGGATGCTCTCCTTCTGGGACGCCACCCGGGACGCCAACGCCTGCACCGGCGGCTCGCTGTCCAAGTGCACCAACATCCCTCAGCAGCCGTACGAGTTCGCGAAGATCCTCGGCCAGTACGCGGGCTGAGCCCATCGTCTACCGCCCACCGGCGGAAATTGGCATCTCATCGTCCCGGACCGTCCGTTACAGTCCCTCCCACCTGTACGGCACGAGGGGGCGGACATGACGGTCCGGGACGACCACATCCAGTTGAGCACGACCACTCCGGCCTGCGAGGACGCGGCCTGCACGTCGAACGTCAGCGCCGAGGAACTGGCCGCGTTCAGCCGCACCCTCGGCCGGCTTCGGGCTCTGCCCGCCCACGACCGCACCCGGCTGCACGCCGAGCGGCAGCTCAGCTCCTTCGTCATGGAGAGCCGCAAGCGCCGCCGCCAGGAGGCCCGGCAGGCCCTCCGGCAGGCCGACGCCGAGCTGCTCGCCACCACCGCGACCGGCAGCCGGACCCGCCGCGAGGACGCGCCCCTGACCGCGGCGGACGGGCCGGTCGGTGAGCTGCGGATACCGCGCAAGTGCTACGTCTGCAAGCAGGCCTACCGTCGGGTCGACGGCTTCTACCACATGCTCTGCGCGGACTGCGCGGCCGACAGCACCGCCCGCCGCGTTCTCCGGACCGACCTGCGCGGGCGCCGGGCGCTGCTCACCGGCGGGCGGGTGAAGATCGGCTTCCAGCTGGCCCTGATGATGCTGCGCGACGGGGCCGAGCTGACCGTCACCAGCCGCTTCCCGCAGGACACCGTCCGCCGCTTCCGCACAGCCGAGGGCAGCGCGCAGTGGTGGGACCGGCTGACGGTGGTCGGCATCGACCTCCGCGACCCGCGCCAGGTGCTCGGCCTGACCGAGCGGTTGTGCGCCGAGGGGCGCCCGCTCGACATCCTGGTCAACAACGCCGCGCAGACCCTGCGCCGCCCGCCCGGGTCGTACGCGCTGCTGGCCGCGGGCGAGCAGGACGCCCTGCCCGCCGCCGACCGCCGGGCGATCAGCCACGCCCCCGGGTTCCGCCCGGCCACCGGCCTCACCCGACTTCCTTCGGGTGCCGGGTCGTTGCTGGACTTCACGGACGAGGCCGGGCTGCTGCCCGACCTCGCACCCGCCAACTCCTGGTCCGCCACGCTGGGTTCGCTCGACCCGGCGGAGGTGCTGGAGACCCAGCTGGTCAACGCGCTGGCCCCCGCCCTGCTCTGCGACCGGCTGCTGCCCCTGCTGCTGGCCTCGCCGCACCCCGCCCGTTACATCGTCAACGTCACCGCAGTGGAGGGCCGGTTCGCCGTCCGCAACAAGACCGCCCGGCATCCGCACACCAACATGGCGAAGGCCGCGATCAACATGCTCACCCGCACCAGCGCGGCCGAACTCGCCAGCCGGGGCGTGCACATGTGCGCCGTCGACACCGGCTGGATCACCGACGAGAACCCGGCCCCGAAGAAGGCCCGACTCGCCGCCCAGGGGTTCCGCACCCCGCTCGACATCGTGGACGGCGCGGCCCGGGTCTACGACCCGATCGTCCGCGGCGAGGCCGGGGACCCGGTGTCGGGGGTGTTCCTCAAGGACTACCGGGTGGCGGAGTGGTGACGGCTCACGTGTCGTAGCAGCCGCACGAGGCTGCCCAACGCGACACCACCGCCTCCGCGCTGCGCACCGTCGCCCGCGAGGCCGCCCGCGACCCGCACCTCGCCGAGCTGATGCGGAGCTTCACCGCCGCCCGCCGCACCGCGCTGCGCGAACTCCTCGCCAAGGGGCGCGAGCGCGGCGAGCTGGCCGGGGACGCCGACCTGGACCTCATCGCGGACCAGGTCTACGGGGTCTTCTGGTACCGCTTCCTGCTCGGGCACGGCCCGCTCGACACGGACACCGCGGAGCGGCTCGCCGACTCGCTGACCACGGGCAACGGCGCCCGCTAGCCCTGCGAGCACCGTCTCCACCCTCGCGGAGTACGACGGCGGCCACTGAGCACACCCCTGCGTTGCGTGGGAAGTCGGACCGGCCGACTTCCCACGCAACGCAGGGGACGGACTCACGCAGCGCCCGGGCGCCGACGGCGGTAGTAGGCCCAGGCGAGCGCGAGGGTGGCCGGGCCCCAGAACATCGCCGTCGAGGTGCAGACCCGCCCCAGGACCATCCACCAGCCGTTGCTGTAGCCGACTTCCTTGAACACCCCCAGCCAGCCGAGGGGCATGCCGTCGAAGAGGACCGCCAGGACCAGGCCCCCGAGCGCGGCCGGGACGACCGCCGCGAGCGGCGGCACCCGGCGCCCGCGCAGAACGGGCACCCAGCGCGGGAACACCTCGCCCCAGCCGCTGACCAGCCCCAGGGTCAGGATCGTCAGCGCCTCGGTGACCACGCTCAGGCCGATCACGTACGGGGCAGCCCACCAGACGTAGGCCCCGGCGTTCGGGTCGACGGTGCCCATCCGGAAGTCGAACGCGAACGGCAGCCGCCACAGGCAGTGCGGCAGCACGATGAACGGGAGGGCCTTGGCGAGCCGCAGGGCCCACCGGGGAACGGGGCGCTCGGTGTCGCCCACCGGGATGTTCTTCAGCATGTGTCCACCGTCCCGGACACCGGCCCCGCCCCACGTCCACCGCTCGGCCCCATCGCCTCCCCCGCACGAGCCAACCGCCCGTCATCCCCGCGGCCGAGACGGACCGTCAGCCCTTGGCGCCCAGGCCGAAGGAGGACGTCAGCAGCCCGAGGGTGTACGAGCTCTCGGCGCCGTCCAGCGCGGTCGGATCGACCGAGTACACGACCGTGCGGGCGAGGTCGCGGGTGGCGAAGACGCCGCTGGTGGAGCCGGGCCGGGAACCGGTCTTGCCCCAGGCCACGATGCCGCCGGCCGCGAGGCGTTCGAGCCCCATGCTCATGCACGCCGTGCCGTCCGGGCAGTGGCTGCTGTGTTCGTCGACGGGCACGTCCGGGACGGTGAAGAGCTTCTCCTGCTGGGCCGGCGGGAGGAGGCGGCCCCGGAACAGCGCGGTCATGAAGCGGTCCAGATCGGGCGCGCTGGAGATCATGCCGCCCTCGGCCCAGGGCCACGGGCTCTGCTCGGTCACGTCCGCCCGGTGCGAGCCGCCGCCGGCGTCCGGGACGGTCAGGTACGGGCGGGTCGCGGGGTGCCGCAGTTCGGGATCGCCGGCGTCCGGGAGGGAGGTGTCGTGCAGGCCGAGCGGGCGGATGATCCGGTCGCGCAGCTCGTCGGCGTAGCGGTGGCCGGTGACCTTCTCGACGACCAGTCCGGCGACGAAGGTGTTCATGCCGTTGTACTGCTGGGCGGTGCCGGGGTCGAAGGCCAACGACTGGCCGGCCATCGTGGCGGTGATCTCCTCGGGGGTGGGCGCGTCGAGCCGGTGCTCGGCGAACCAGCCGGTGGTGCCGTCGCCCCAGAACGTGTTGGAGCCGCCGGGCAGCCCGCTGGTGTGGTTGAGCAGCTGCCCCACCGTGACCGACGGGAAGGGGAAGTCCGGGAGGTACTGCCGGACGCTGCCGTCGAGGTCGATCCGCCCCTCGGCGGCGAGTTGGAGGACGACGGTGGCGGTGAAGACCTTCGAGATCGACCCGATCCGGAACCTGCCGTGCGGGTCCACCGCCGTCCCGCCCTCCGCCGAGCTGCCCTCGAACCTCCCGGCGGAGCCGGTGACCCGCACGAACGCGGCGGAGACGTCGGCGGCGGGCCGCCGGGCGAGGGCGGAACGGATCGCCGCCGGGTCCAGCGGCGGCAGTGCGGACGGGCTCGCCGACGCTGCGGCCGCGGGGGTGGCGGCGGGCGCCGCGGCGAGGGCGGGCGCGCCCACCCCGACCGTCAGCGCGGCCGCCAGGGCGCCGGCGGTGGCCAGGACGGCCCAACGGGTGCGGTTCGTGTGCGCGTTCACGTGCGGTCGGCTCCAGACTGATCGTCGTCCGGGCCGGAGGTTCCCGGCCCAGGCAACGAGTCTTCCGGCGCCGCCCGCCCGGGGCATCAGGGGCGGGCGGCCATCGCTCCCTGATTTCACGTCAGGGTTCGCCCGGAGGCATGGCGGGGTTCAGGGGGCATCGGGGGCGAGGTCGAGTTCGGCCCAGACGGTCTTGGCGTTGGGGTGGCGGGGGATGGTGCCCCAGCGGTCACAGAGGGCGTCGATGAGGGTGAGGCCGCGCCCGGTCTGGGCGTTGGGGGTGTGGACGGTGGGGAGGACGGGGAGCCTGTCACCCCGGGGGTCGCTGATCTCGATGCGGAGGGTGGTGCCCCGGCGCACGGTGGTGGTGAGCGAGAGGTGAAGCTCGAACCCGCGCCCCGGAACGCGTCCGTGTGTGATCGCGTTCGCGGCCAGCTCCGCGACGATCAGCAGCGCGCAGTGGAACGGTTCGGTGTGCGTGGAATTCAGTCCCCAGTCGGTGAGTTGACGCCGCGCCAGGCGACGGCAGATGGCTGCGCCCTTGGGGGAGGCGGTGAGGGTGGCGGTGCGGGACCGGGGGTTGTCGAGGGGGATTTCGGTCGTCATGGGAGTTAAGCGTGGCGGGGCGGACGTACGCTGACCATGCATCCAGCAAGCACGGAGAGTGCCTGTACGGGTGCGGACAGCCAATTGGTCGTGGCTCAATCACAGGAGGGTGACCACGATGGGTGCGGCGCGCAACAGCGAGTCGGGTGACGTGGTGCGGACGGAGCTGCCGGAGGACCTGACGGAAGTCTCGGACTTCTTCCGCGCGATCGGGAAGCAGATCAAACTCCTAAGGGAACAAGCCGGACTGACACAAAAGCAGCTTGGCGAGCGGATCGGCTACGGCGAGCAGCTGGTCAGCGCGGTGGAGCGCGGACTACGAACCCCGCAGCCCGAGTTTCTCGTCGCGGTGGACAAAGCCCTCAACGCCGGTGGCCTGCTGGCCATCGCCGCGGATGACGTGATGAAGGCTCGGGCCAAGACCCGATTGCGGCACCCGGCCTGGTTCCGGGGCTACGTGAGCCTGGAGGACGTGTCGGTCGAAACTCACGACTTCGCCACTCTCGACATCCCTGGGCTGCTTCAGACCGAAGCGCACGCGCGAGCGGTTTACGCGATGAGGCAACCGGCTTTGTCCGAGGAGGTGATCGACATGCGGGTGGCGGCGCGAATGGCACGCCAAGAAGTGCTGACCCGCTGGCCGCGCGGGATGTTCAGCTGGGTGATCGACGAGAGCGTATTGCGTAGGCCGCTCGGCGGCTGGGACGTGCATGCGGCACAGCTCCGCCACCTCCTGGAGATCGGTCGGACCCGTGGAATGGTCATCCAGGTGCTGCCGCTGGACAGAGCCGAGCACGCCGGGATGGGTGGGCCATTCATCCTGATCACCCCCAAAGGCCGGGCCCAGCACGGCTACATCGAAGTGCAGACGAGCAGTAGGCTGATCACCGATCCGGACGAGGTCCAGGTCATGAACGCGCGCTACAACATCCTCAGGGCGCAGGCTTACAGCCCCGAGGAGTCCCTGACCTTGATCGAGAAGATCCTGGGAGAACGATGAACACCGAGCTGGCATGGTTCAAGAGCAGCTACAGCGGCAACGAGGGCGGCGCCTGCGTCGAGGTCGCCGAGACCCCCGGTGTCGTCCACGTACGTGACTCCAAGGACAAGAGCGGCCCCCAGCTGGCCTTCGAGCCGGCCTCATGGGAGGCGTTCGTGAAGTTCGCCGCCACCACCGAGGTCTGACCGGCCGGACCTCCCCTCAACGGCCCACCGCCCTCCCGGCGGCGGGCCGTTGGCGTTCGTCGCCTTCGTCACCGCCACCGAGGCCACCTGCCCGCACCCGGCAAACGTCCGCACCACCCGACAGATTCAGTCTGTACGGGTCTCGGCCAGCAGGCAGACGTAGGAGCGGCCCCTGTCCTTCGGATGCGGCTGCTCGACCCGCGCCGTGACGGTGAAGCCGGCCCCCTCCAGTAGCCCGACGAGGCGCCCCACGGGGATCAGGTACGAGGCGTACGACACCGGGTGGCCGTACGCCTTCGCGTGGTTCAACCGGGCATCGCCCGCATGCCCGCCGAGCAGCAGGTGTCCACCGGACGCGAGGACACGAGCGAACTCGGCGAAAAGAAGGGGAAGTTGCTCCACCGGGGTGTGATGGACGGAGTACCAGGCGAGGATGCCGCCGAGGGCGCCGTCGGGCAGGTCGAGGGCGCCCATCGAGCCGTGCAGGAAGCGCAGTTCGGGGTAGGCCCGGCGCGCCAGGGCGACCATCTCGCCGGACACGTCGACGCCGAAGGCCGACAGCCCCAACCCGTCCAGGTAGGCCGTCACCCGCCCGGGCCCGCAGCCGAGGTCCGCGACCTCACCGCCGCCCGACTCCCGTACCAGCTCGGCGAAGGCGGCGAGCATCGCCCGGGACACCGGGTCCATGCCCTCCGGCGGGACGACGAGGCGGAGGTAGTCGGCGGCGACGGTGTCGTACGCCTCCCGGACGGCGGCGAGGTGGGCGGGTTCGGTCACCGCGCCACCCTAGTGCAGCGCCGCGTTGATCCTTCGGGGTTCATGCGGCTTTGAGTGGGCTGCCGTCGTAGGTCCAGCGGTAGGGCTTGGCGTCGTGTTCGTCGTAGGCCAAGACGAAGGTGGCGCTCGACGATGTCGGCGAAGGGAGCCCCGCGCCGCACGACATAGTACCGGCGTATGACTCCGGTACCTCGCGTACCTCGCGGGGGCTACGAACGACACCAGAGTGTTTGCCTCCATGGGTTGATTCGATACGGAGCTGCGGAACCTAGCGTCGATCCCATGAAACGCAATCACCGTATCGGCGCCGTCGCGGTGCTGGCGCTCGCCGCCCTCGTCACCGGAACCGGCGCCGGGTTCGCCGCCACGACCACACCGTCGGCCACACCGGTGGCCACGCACGCGTTCGACGCCGCACCGGCCACGGCCACCGCGCCCACGCGGTCCTTCCAAGGCGCGCTCCCCGCGCCGACCGGCCCCTACGCCGCCGGCGAGGACGTCATCCACCTCACCGACGCGAGCCGTCTTGACCCGTGGGTGCCGTCATCCGGCCCCCGCCAACTGGCCGTCACGATGGTCTACCCGGCCGTCCCCGGGACCGGGACTCCGGCCCCTTACATGACCCTCGCCGAGGCAGCCGGAATCGTCCAGCGGCAGAATTTGCCGGCGAGCTCCGGCGTCACCCCACAGACCCTTTCCAGCGTCACCACTCACGCCTTCGACGGCGCGCGGCCGCAGCGCGGCAAGTATCCGCTGGTGGTCCTCTCACCCGCGTACGAGGACCCGCGCATCACGCTCACCTCGCTCGCGACCGACCTGGCCAGTCACGGCTACGTCGTCGCGCTCGTCGGCGACACCTACGGGGACAGCGGCGAGACGCTGGCGAACGGCCAGACGCCGCCGTGCGCGATCTGCGGTGACCCGGCGCGGATCGACTCCATCCCCGCCAGCCGCGCGCTGGACGTGTCCTTCGTGATCGACCAGTTGACGCATGGCAATACCGCGTGGCGCCTGGCACACCTCATCGACAAGCACGAGATCGGCATGGCCGGACACTCCATCGGCGGAGCGGCGGCCGCCGCCACGATGATCGCCGACCCGCGAGTACGGGCCGGAGTGAACATGGACGGCACCTTCCACCCGGCCCCGATGCCCGGCCAGATCAACCGGCCGTTCCTCATGCTGGGTACGGCCGACAACCACCCGGTCGGTGGCGACAACTGGGGGCAGGCCTGGGCCGCCCTCGGCGGCTACAAGAAGTGGCTGACGGTCGCCGGCGCCGACCACTTCAGCTTCAGCGACCTGGACCTGCTTCACGAGCAGGCCGGGTTCCCGACGCCGCCCCTCTCCCCGGAACGCGGGGTGGAGATCACCCGCGAGTACGTGACAGCGTTCTTCGACCAGACGCTGAAGGGGATCCACCGTCCGCTGCTGGACGGCCCCTCGCCGAACAATCCGGAAGTACTCTTCCAGCCCTAGTTGTTCGCCCGACAAGGTGCCAGTCTCGGCCTCGCGGCCGTTCCGACACCGTGCAGGAGTGGGAAGTCGACGAGGCCGACTTCCCATTCCAGCGCGGTGCGGCCCGGCTCAGAGGACGAAGTAGCTCGTCCCCATGGCCCGCGCGGACGACCCGGGAGCCACCTCCGCCGTCACCGGCCCCTGGCAGTTCGCCGCGGCGTGTACCAGAACCGTCGAGTCCGTGAAGTTCCGGATCGACACCGGAGACGAGGTCGCGTAGCAGCCCCGCTGCGGATTCTCCCGGGGCACACCGTTCACCACCAGGACGCCCGTCGCGGCCTGGGCGGGAACGGCGAGTGCGAGCACACCGGCGACGGCCAGCATGCCGACCCCCGCGATACGACGACGCATGACTGTTCTCCTTTCCGAGGGCGCACGACTGGGAGCGGGCGCCTCTGCGGACCAGGGATTCCCCCCGCTTCCCGTCCGCCTCGGGACAACCGCTGCCGATCCCCCGAATCGGCGAGCGCACAGCGGCATCGGACACCAGGGCCGGACACCTCTGCGGTCACCGGTCACGGCACTATTCGGCCCCGACCAGCTTCGCGGCCCTGGCGGCGCGCTCGGCGAACACCTTCTCCCGCCGGTCCGCGGTCTGCTTCATCATCCGCTTGCGGTCCCGGGCGGAGAGGCGGTCGATGTAGAGCCCGCCGTTCAGGTGGTCGGTCTCGTGCTGGAGGCAACGGGCGAAGTAGCCGGTGCCGTCGATCACGATGGGCTCGCCGTGCTGGTTGACGCCGCGCACCACGGTCCGGGCCGGGCGGGCGAGCCTGGTGTTGGCGCCGGGAACGGAGAGGCAGCCTTCGGTCTCCTCGATCAGCGCACGCCCGGGATCCTGCTCCTCGACCACCGGGTTGAGCACGTGGCCGGTGTGCCGCACGCCGTCGTCGTCGGGGCAGTCGTAGACGAACAGGCGCAGGTCCACGTCCACCTGGTTGGCGGCGAGACCGCAGCCGTCGGCGACGTGCATGGTGGCGAACATGTCGTCGATGAGCCGCGCCAGGCGCTCGCTGCCGAAGTCCGATTCCGTCGCCGTGCGGCAGGTGCGGCGGAGGATCTCCTCCCCCACCTCGGTGATCCGCAGGACGGTCGGGCGTTCGCGCGGCTCGGACACGAGTGCTCCTTCGAGAGGCTGGGCTTGCTGTCGGCTTTGCAAAGTAGCAGACTTTGCAAAGTGACCGAAGACCTCGTCAGAACCGGCCCCCTCCCCGAACACGCCGTCCGCACCGCACTGCTGGAGCTGCTCGCCGAGCACGGCACCGTCACCTCCACCGAAGCCGCCGCCCGGCTCGGCCTCAGCTCGGGCCTCTGCTCGTTCCACCTGCGGCAGCTGGCCCGGTACGGGCTGATCGAAGAGGCCCCGGCCACCGACGGACGGGCCCGGCCGTGGCGGCTTCCGACGGTCCGACAGCCCGCGGCAGAGGGCGAGTTCGGCGAGCTGGCGCGCGGCCTGGAGGACGAGAGCCACCAGCGCTGGCTCGCCCGGCGCCCCGAGGCCCCGGCGGAGTGGCAGCGGGACGAGGCCTTCAGCGCCGTCGTCTACCTGACGCCCGAGGAACTGACCGCCGTCGGCGAGGCCGTCCGCCAGGTCCTCGCCCGCTACCGGGGCCGCGAGGCCGACCCGGCCACCCGCCCGGCCGGGGCCCGCCCGGTCGCGGCCGTCACGCGCCTGTTCCCGCTGCTCGACGAGTAGTTCAGACCGTCCGCGCCCGCACCGCCCGCACCAGCGGCCCGGCCGCCAGCCCCACCGCCGCGCCCAGGGCGACCCCCTGCACCCCGTCCCACACGTCCTGCACGTCGCAGTTCCGGCCGATCGCCGGCAGCGCGTACTGCACCGCCGACACCGCGAACGGCAGCGCCGCCGCACCCAGCAGCGCCACCGCCGCCCGCCGCCGGGTGCCCGCCAGCGCGGCCGCGAACCCGACCGGGGCGTAGGTCGCCAGCTTGAGCTCGATGTGCCGGACGTGCAGCAGCTCGTACGGCGATCGCGGCCGGCCGCCCTCCAGGGCGCACTGCCGTACGGCATCCTCCGAGAGCTCGAACGCCTCCGGCAGCAGCGTCGCCGTGACCACCCCGCCGAGTCCGAGCAGCAGCACGAAGCCCACCACCCAGTGGGCCCGCAGCAACCGCCCCACCGGACGGTTCAGCAGGGCCGCGGGCACCAGCGAGAGCAGCAGCCCGGGCCAGAACATCGGCATCCCGCCGAGCACCGCACTGATCACGCCTCAAACGGACGCCCCGAACACTCGCCCGGTTCTCACCGGAGGCGGGGAAAACCACCGGACGGTCACCGGACGGTCACCGGGCACCAGGCCCGGGCCCGAGTGGCGCCGTGGCATCCGGCCACGACGCCTCCACAGAAACCCGTTTGCGGACCAGTGCGACCACTGCTACTTTTCCGGAGGCCGTGCGAGAGAACGAGGAGGTGGTACCCGTGAACGCAGTATCGACATGGGTGCTCCCCTCCGGGGTCACGGTCGGGCGATAGGTCGTCGTCCGGGAGCGCCATCTCTGAGCACTCCCGAAAGGCACGACCATGCACTTCACTTCTGAGCGGCGCCACGACGACGGCGTCCTCGAACGCGAGTTCACCCTCGGCGAGATCCCCGGCATCCTGTGGACGCCTGAATCCGCGTCCACGTCCGCACCGGTGCCGCTGATCCTGCTCGGCCACCCCCCACTCGGACTGCGCAAGATGCACCCCCGGCTGGTGGGGCGGGCCCGGCGCGCCGCGGCGGATGGCTTCGCCGCGGCCACCATCGAGCTCCCCGGGAGCGGTGACCGGCCTCGTTGGGCCGCCGCCGAGCAGGCCCGCGCCGACCTGCGCCGGGCCATGGAGGCCGGCGAGCCGGTCGGCGACGAGATCATCGACGCCCTCATCCTCCCGCTCGTCGAAAAGTCGGTCCCGGAATGGCAGGCCGCCCTGGACGCCCTCCTGGCGCTGCCCGAGATCGGCGGCCCGGTCGGGTACTCGGGGGGAGTGATCTCCGTCGGCATCCGGTTGGCGGTGGTCGAGCCCCGCATCGTGGCCGCCGGCTTCTTCGCCGGGAGTTTCGTGCCTCGCGCCATGTTCGAGGAGGCCCGCCGGGTCACCATTCCGCTGCACGTCCTGCTGCAGTGGGACGACGAAGGGAACGATCGGCAGGCGGCCCTGGACCTGTTCGACGCCTTCGGTAGCAAGGAGAAGACGCTGCACGCCAATATGGGCGGGCACACGGGCGTCCCGCAGTTCGCGGGGGAGGACGCGGCCGGGTTCTTCGCTCGGCATTTGCGCTAGCCGCGGGTCGGCCCCGCCACCAGGCCGGTAGACGGTAGGCGGTGCCGGCCGGCACGCCACTCATCGAGGAGAGGTCCCGGCCCTCCTCGATGGCGGTGACCGGCGGATGCACGACCGCCCCGATCGCGGCGGTACCGGCCATCGGCGGTACCGTCCGGTCGGGGCGGCGCTCGGCCACCAGCGCCTCCCTGGGCCGGGCCCGTGCCGTGAGGCACTCGGCCCGGCCGGATCAGTGCGGGATCGAGGAGATCAGCTCCTGCGCCCCCTGCCGCTTGAGCGCCAGCGCCACCGAGGTCCCGAGGTCCTCCGGGCTGAGCGCGCCCGCCCACTCGTGGGCGTCCAGCACCTGCTTGCCGTCCGGGGTGAAGACCCGGCCGCGCAGCGAGAGGCGGCCGTCCCTCTCCGCCCTGGCGTAACCGGCGATCGGGCTGTTGCAGTGGCCCTGGAGCGCGTGCAGGAACATCCGCTCGGCGGCCGCCTCGCGCCAGGTGTCATGGTGGCCGAGGGCGGTGACCGCCTCGATGGTCGCGGTGTCGCCCTCGCGGCACTGCAGGACGAGGATGCCGGCGCCGATCGGCGGGCACATCGCCTCGATGCCGAGCACCTCGGTGATCCTCGCCTGCTCGCCGATCCGTTCCAGGCCGGAGACGGCGAGCAGCAGCGCGTCGGCGTCCCCGGCCTCCAGCTTGGCGAGCCGGCTGTTGGCGTTGCCGCGGATCGGGACGCACTCCAGATGCGGGTGGGAGGCGGCGAGTTGGGCGACGCGGCGGACGGAGGAGGTGCCGATCCGGGTGCCGGGCGGGAGTTCGGCCAGGGCGAGGCCGCCGGGGTGGACGAGCGCGTCGCGGATGTCGTCGCGGCACAGGTAGGCGGCGAAGACGGTGCCGGCGGGCAGCGGGCGGTCGGCGGGGATGTCCTTGAGGCAGTGCACGGCGACGTCGGCCTCCCCGGCGAGCAGCGCCGCGTCGACCTCCTTGGTGAACGCGCCCTTGCCGCCCAGCGCGGCGAGGTCGCCGGTCCAGCGGTCGCCCGAGGTGGTGACCGGCACCACCTCGGTACGCAACTCCGGGTGCAGGGAGGCGAGTTCGGCGCGGACCCGGTCGACCTGGGCGAGTGCCATGGGCGAGGAGCGGGAGACGATGCGGATCAGCTCAGCGGTGGCCATGGCGCGATGATAGGCGCTCGAACAGCGCGGCCTGAGCATGCGTCAGCCGTGCGGCGGACGCGGCGGCCGATACGGCAGGCCCGGACGACACGGACGGCCGGTCGGGGTTCCGACCGGCCGTCCGCCCCGAGGTCCGCGCTCACTCGTTGTGCAGCACCTCGGCGATCGACAGCCGGGCCGCCGAGCGGGCCGGGACGAGCGCGCCGAGGACGGCGATCACGACGCCCGCCAGCGCGAGGCCGGTGAGCAGCGGGGCGCCCCAGACGTCCATCGCCCACTCCGGGAAGAGGATGCTCCCGACGTTCTCGATGAGCAGCCGGTGCGCCAGGATTCCGGCCGGGACGCCGATGACCGCGCTGACCACGCCCTGCCAGGCCACCGAGGTGATCGTCATCGCCACCACCTGACGTGGCGTCATCCCGATCGACTTGAGCATGCCGAGGTCACGGCGGCGCTCGCGGATGGTGAGCAGCAGGGTGTTGAAGACGCCCAGCGCGGCGACCACCGACAGCAGGACGGTGAAGATCGTGGCGAAGCTGATGACCGCGACGATCGGACCGGCCGGGTCGGGCGCGAACACCGAGGCCGAGAGGCTCGGGTCGGCGGCCGTCACCGCCCGCTGGTACGTCTCGGCGTCGGCGCCCTTGGCGAGCCTCACGTCGTACTCGACCGCGTGCGGGTCGTCGGTGAGCGCGGCCCTGGTGAGGTCGGTGGACGCGAAGGCCCGGGCGTTGCCCTGGATCTCCTCGCCGACGACGGTGACGGTCAGCCGCCGGCCGTCGAGGTCCAGGGTGAGCCGGTCGCCGAGCTTGAGGCCATGCTCCCGGAGGAAGGACGGCCCTGCCTCGATCTCGTTCGGCCCGGTCGCCGCGCGGCCCCTGACCACCTTGCGCCGCATCTCCTCCGCGAGGTCGTCGCCGCCGTAGAAGTCGGCGAAGGCCGGCTGGGTGTAGCCGATCAGCCCGACCTTGACCAGCCCGCGGACGTGGAACCGTTCGGCTCCGGGGGTGGTCCGCAGCATCGCCTCGGTCTGGGCAGGGGTGAGCCGGGGCTCGGTCTTCTTGCCGGAGAAGTGGGCGGTCTGCACCCTGACATGGGTGTGGCCGTCGTTGTGGTCCACCAGCCTGGTCAGGGTGCCGGACAGGCCGGTCGTCACGGTGACGGTGAGCACGCCGAGCACGATCGCCGACATGGTCAGCGCGGTACGGCCGGGTCGGGCGAAGGGCTGGCCGAGGCCGAGGCTGACGGCGCGCGGCAGGCGGGTCCCGCTCAGCCAGCGCTGGACCTTCAGCCCGCGCCCGGTGCGCGGCGCGCTGCCGGCCGAGATGGCCTGGGCGGCGGAGAGCCGGTGAGCGCGCGAGGCCGGGAGCAGCGCGGCGAGGACGACCAGCAGCGGGACGCTGACCAGGGTGGCGACGGGCAGCCAGCCGGCCGGTTCGATCACGGCGGTGCCGGTGGTGATCCCGGAGAAGGCGGACTGGAGGATCGGGTGGGCCGCCACCCAGCCGGCCGCGGTGCCGAGGACGGTGCCGGCGACGGCGGGCACCGAGACCATGGTCAGGTAGACGGTGACCACCTGGCGCGGGGTGAAGCCGATCGCCTTCAGCACGCCGATGTGCCGGTAGCCGGAGACGACCGCGCCGCTGACCACGTTGCCGACGATCAGCGCGGCGACCACCAGGCCGAGCACGCCGAAGACCGTCATCAGCGGCAGGTAGGCGTCGGCGCCCGCGGAGAAGGCGTCCTTGAGCACCAGGTACGACTGGACGTTGGTGAGCGCGTCCTTCGGCAGGCCCTCGGTGGCGGCTGCCAGGGCGGCGGTGAGCCGCTGCTCGTCGGAGGCGGCGGAGAAGCGGTAGAGCATCTGCCGGGCTACGGGGTGCAGGGCGGCGGCCTGTTCGGGGGTGACCCAGCCGCCCGCGCTCTGGCTCATGCTGGTGGCGTAGCCGACGATGGTGAGCGTTTGGCCGCCGCTGAGGGTCAGCGGGTAGTCCAGGTACTTGTCCGGGAAGCCACCGAACGGCTCGTTGATGACGACCTCGCCGGGCTTGGTGGCCCAGCGGCCGCCCAGCAGTTGCACCCGGTCCACCGGCCCGGCCGGGTCGGACCGGCCGACCAGGGTCAGCGCTCCGGGCGGGCTGCCGATCCAATCGGTGGGGATCTCCACCACGGCCTGGTCGAACGGCCCGGCGGCGGCCTCGACGCCGGGCCGGTGGGCGGTGGCGGCCAGCTGCTCCGCCGGGGCCCCCGCCGGGTCGAAGGTCGCGACGACGTGGGCGCCGCGCTGCTGGGAGAACGCGTCGTCGAAGGGGGCCCGGGCGGCGCTGATCACCGCCAGGGCGAGCAGCACGGTCGTGGTGGAGCAGAAGACGACCAGGCCGATCACGATGGTCTGCACCCGGCGGCGCTTCACGGCCGCCCGGGAGGCTCGCCACACGGCGCCGGTCACGACTGCGGCTCCAGCATCCGGTCGTTCGCCACCCGGCCGTCCGCGACCTCGACCAGCCGGCTGGCGCAGCGGGTGGCCAGGTTGGGGTCGTGGGTGACGATCAGCAGGGTCTGCCCGATCTGGTTGAGGTCGATCAGCAGGTCCATCACCTGCTCGCCCGAGCGGCTGTCCAGCGCGCCGGTCGGCTCGTCCGCGAGCAGCAGCGCCGGGCGGTTCATCAGGGCGCGGGCCACCGCGACCCGCTGGCGCTCACCGCCACTGAGCGAGGCCGGGTAGACGTCCTTGCGGTGCGACACACCCAGCTCGTCCAGCAGCTCCAGTGCCCGGCGGCGGGCCTGGCGGGCGCTGGTGCCGGTCAGCTGGGCGGCCAGGGCGACGTTGTCGAGGGCCGGGAGGTCGTCGATCAGGTTGAAGAACTGGAAGATCATGCCGATGTGGCGGCGGCGGAAGAGGGCCAGCCCGTTCTCGTTCAGCTGCCCGAGGTCCTGCCCCTGCACCCGGACGGTGCCGGCGGTGGGCCGGTCCAGTCCGGCCACCATGTTCAGCAGGGTGGACTTGCCGCACCCCGAGGGGCCCATCACGGCGACCGCCTCGCCGGCGCGGATCCGCAGGTCGACGCCGTCGAGCGCCTTGGCGTCGCCGAACTCCTTGTGGACTCCGGACAGCTCGACGACGACCTGCGCGTCGCCCGGCCGGGAGGTCCCGTCGTGGTCGTTGCTCATGGTGGACGACGGTAGGCGCGGGCGCCCCGCCGCTACGTCCCACCCCGGGTGTAACCGCGGCGGCCGTAGTACCCGGGATGTACGGGGGCGGCACCCCCGGATGATGTGGATCATGTCCTGACCTGGGAAACTGGCGTCGTGTGGGGAACGGGGTGGGACTGGGGGGCCGTCGCGGTGGCCGGTGTGGCGAGTGCCGCGGCCGGTCGGCTGGCCGTGGCGCTCGCCCGGGCGCGGCGGCTGCACCGCGCGGCCGTCGGCGAGCGCGGCTGGCTGCTGGAACGGGAGCGGGAGAGCGCCGCCCGGACCGCCGTGGACGCCGAACGGGCGCGGATCGCCGCCGAGTTGCACGACATCGTGAGCCACAACGTGAGCCTGATGGTGGTGCAGGCCGGGGCCGCGCGCGAGGTGCTGGCCACCATGCCCGAGGAGGCGGCGGCCGCGATGGCCGCGGTCGAGGCGGCCGGGCGGGACACGATGACCGAACTGCGGCACCTGCTCGGCCTGCTCGCCCCCGCGGCGGACGGCAGCGAGGAGCCGGCCGCGGACGGTTTCGCGCCGCAGCCCAGCCTGAGCCGGCTGAGCCCGCTGATCGACCGGTTCGCCTTCGCCGGGCTGCCGGTCGAGGTGCGGATCTCCGGCGAGCCGAGGCCGCTGCCCGGCGGCATCGACGTGACGGCGTACCGGATCATCCAGGAGGCGCTGACCAATGCGCTCAAGCACGGGGACGGGGTGACGGCGGAGGTGACGGTGCGCTACGCGGACCACTACCTGCGGGTGGAGGTGCTCAACAGCGGCCCGAGCACGCTCTCCGGGGCACCCGCCGCGCCGGCCGGGCCGCGGCCCGAGGGCGCCGGGCGCGGGCTGATCGGCCTGCGCGAGCGCGTCGCGGTGTACGGCGGGGACCTGGACGCCCGGCGCCGGCTCGGCGGCGGCTTCCGGGTCCGCGCCCGCATCCCGCTGGACCGGCCGTGACGGAGGGAAGCGTGGAACAGGACCGGGAACGCCGTCCGCGCGTGGTCATCGCCGACGACCAGGAGCTGGTCCGCACCGGCTTCCGGATGATCCTCACCGCCCGCGGCATCGACGTGGTCGCCGAGGCCTCCGACGGCGCCGAGGCGGTGGCCGCCGCCGTGCTGCACCGCCCGGACGTCGCGCTGCTGGACATCCGGATGCCCGGCACGGACGGCCTGGAGGCCGCCCGGCGCATCCTGGCCCAGGTGCCCGGCTGCCGGGTGATCATGCTGACCACCTTCGACCTGGACCACTACGTCTACGCCGCGCTGTCCGCCGGGGCCAGCGGCTTCCTGCTCAAGGACGTCACCTCGGCCCATCTCGCCGCCGCCGTCCGGCTGGTGGACACCGGGGACGCCCTGCTCGCCCCCTCGATCACCCGGCGCCTGGTCGAGCGCTTCGCGGCCGGCGCCCCACGGCCGGCCCCGGGTGCCGACGCCCCGCCGCTGCACCGCGACCTCGCCCCGCTCACCCCGCGCGAGGCGGAGGTGCTCACGCTGCTCGGGCGCGGGCTGTCCAACACCGAGCTGGCGCGCGAACTGACGCTCAGCGAGTCGACGGTGAAGACCCACGTGGCCCGGATCTTCGCCAAGCTCCACCTGCGCGACCGGGCGCAGGCGGTGGTCCTCGCCTACGAGACCGGGCTGGTCGCACCGGGAGGCGGCTGAACGTCAACGCGCCCTTCCGTATGCGCCAACTCGCGTGACTATCATCCGAATCTCACTCCTTAGAGGTAACTCTTCGCCAAATCCCCCTTTTGGCCGGTTCATGGGGCAGCATCTGCATCTCTACGCCCGAACGGAACCGACACCTCGGGCGCCACCACCCGGCATGACGAGGACAATTGGACCGGCCCGTGACCACCACCGCCCCCGTGTGGGACTGCCCCTTCCACCACACCGACGGCCTGGAGTTCGACCCCCTCCTGAAGCGACTGCTCACCGAGGCCCCGGTCGCCAGGATCCGGCTGCCGCACGGCGAGGGCGAGGCCTGGCTGGCCACCCGCTACGAGGACGTCAAGACGGTCACCACCGACCGCCGGTTCAGCCGCGCCGCGGGCATCGGCCGCGACCTGCCCCGGATGACGCCGGCCCCGATCGCCCAGGCCGAGGCGATCAACCTGATGGACCCGCCCGCCCACAACCGGCTGCGCCGGCTGGTCGCCCAGGGCTTCACCAACCGCCAGGTCGAGCGGATGCGCCCGACCACCCAGCGGACCGTCGACGGCTACTTCGACGAGATGACCGAGCACGGCGCCCCCGCCGACCTGATGCACTTCCTGGCCGGCCGCCTCCCGCTCACCACCATCTGCGAACTGCTGGACATCCCCGCGGCCGACCGCGCCGAACTGCGCGGCCACGCCGTGGCGATGATGCGGATGGGTCCGGGCAGCCGGGACGGCCAGGAGGCCGCCAAGACCGCGCTGCGCGGCTACTTCACCGAGCTGACCGCCGCCCGCCGGGCCCACCCCGGCGAGGACCTGATCAGCGCCCTGGCCACCGCCCGCGACGGCGACGAGCTGCTCGACCCGGACGAGCTGACCGTCATGGCGATGGTCCTGCTGGTCACCGGCCACGACACCAGCACCTACCAGCTCGGCAACCTCACCTACACCCTGCTCACCCACCCCGAGCAGCTCGCCAAGCTGCGCGCCCAGCCGGAGATGCTGCCGCGCGCCCTGGAGGAGCTGCTGCGCTTCATCCCGTTCCGCCAGGGCGTCGGCATCGCCCGGGTCGCCACCGAGGACGTCGAACTGGGCGGCGTGCCGATCCGGGCCGGCGAGGCCGTGCACGTCTCCTACCTGACCGCCAACCGGGATCCGGCGGTCTACGAGCACCCCGACGAGCTGGACCTCGACCGCGGCGCGCCCACCCACATGGCCTTCGGGTACGGCCAGCACCACTGCCTCGGCTCGCACCTGGCCCGGATGGAGCTCCAGGTCGCCATCGGCACCCTGCTGCGCCGCTTCCCCGGCCTGCGGCTGGCCGTCGACCCGTCCGATCTCGACTGGAACTCCGGCTCGATCTGGCGCTTCCCGCGCACCCTGCCGGTGGCCTGGTAGCACCTCCCCTCAACTCACCGTTCCCGCAGCACCGGGGAGACCCACACCATGGCAACTCTCTGCCGCCCGGCGATCGCCGTGCCCGAGCACGTCATCACCCTCGAACAGACCCTCGACCTGGCCCGTACCCTGCACGCCGGCCACCCCCGACTCGGCCTGGCGCTACGGCTGATCGAGAACACCGGGGTGCGCACCCGGCACCTGGTCCAGCCGATCGAGCGCACCCTCACCCACCCGGGCTTCACCGTCCGCAACGAGGTGTACGAGCGCGAGGCCAAGCGGCGCGTCCCCGAGGTGGTCGAACGCGCCCTCGCCCACGGCGAGCTGACCGCCCGGGACATCGACCTGATCGTCTACGTGTCCTGCACCGGCTTCATGATGCCGTCGATGACCGCCTGGCTGATCAACACCATGGGCTTCCGCTCCGACACCCGCCAGGTGCCGATCGCCCAGCTCGGCTGCGCGGCCGGCGGCGCCGCCGTCAACCGGGCGCATGACTTCTGCCGCGCCTACCCGGGCGCCAACGCGCTGATCGTCGCCTGCGAGTTCTGCTCGCTCTGCTACCAGCCGGCCGATCTCGACGTCGGCTCGCTGCTCTCCAACGGCCTGTTCGGGGACGCGGTCGCCGCCGTGGTGATGCGCGGGAGCGGCGGGCACGGCGTGCAGGTCGAGCGCAACGGCTCGCACCTCGTCCCGCACACCGAGGACTGGATCTCGTACGGGGTGAAGGACACCGGCTTCCACTTCCAGCTGGACAAGCGGGTGCCCGGCACGATGGAGATGCTCGCGCCCGCGCTGCGCGGCCTGGCGGGGAAGCACGGCTGGGACGTCTCCGGGCTCGGTTTCTACATCGTGCACGCGGGCGGCCCGCGCATCCTGGACGACCTGTGCCGCTTCCTCGACCTGGAGCCGGCCACCTTCCGCTACAGCCGGGCGACGCTCACCGAGCGCGGCAACATCGCCAGCGCCGTGGTCTTCGACGCCCTGGCCCGGCTGTTCGCCGACGGCGGCGCGCCCGAGGGCACCCCCGGGCTGATCGCCGGCTTCGGACCGGGCATCACCGCCGAGATCTCACTGGGCAGTTGGGTCGGCGCACCGGCCGAGGGAGCGCGTCCGCGCCGGCCGCTCGCCGTCTCCACCTCCGACATCACCCTCGTCCATCAGAGCGCCTCCCAGCGTTTCCCGGCCACCACTACGATCTCCAAATGACCGATACCACGGACCGCACCGACGCCTCTGCCAGATCCGCCGAACTCGCCGCCCTGTTCCCGGCGTTGCACGCACCGCAGTACTGGAGCTGGGGGCGGTTCGACGCGCAGTTCTCCACCGAGCCGCCGCCGGACGCGCTGGTCACCAACATCCACCTGGTCGGCTTCGCGGACGGTCAGGTGGTGCTCTGCCGGGACGACCGGGACCACTGGTTCCTGCCCGGCGGCACCCGGGAGCAGGACGAGAGCATCGCCTCCTGCCTGGCCCGCGAGTTGCAGGAGGAGGCGGGCGCCCGGCTGCTCGGCGAAGCCCACTGGCTGGGCGCGCACCGCTGCCGCACCGAGGACCCGGTGCCGTACCGGCCGTGGCAGCCGCACCCGGAGAAGGCCTGGCTGTGGGGCTGGGGCGAGGTCGCGCTGGACTCCGCGCCGACCAACCCGGCGGACGGCGAGCAGGTGGTCGAGGTCCGTCCGGTGCCGCCCGCGGAGGCCCAGCGGCTGCTGCTCGCCGGGCACGACGCCTGGTGGGGCGAGCTGGTGGCACTGGCGGTGGAGCTGCGGCGCCGGGCCGGGCTGGGCTGAGACCCCGGCCCCGGCAGCCGTTCCCGCGGCTGCGGGAGGGTCACCGGAACGGCGGAACATCGAGTGAGAGTGTCCGTTTTGTAGTGATATTACTCGGCCATGGACACCACATCACTGGCCGCGGACTACCCGCTGCTCAACATCTTCTGGACGATGTTGGAGCTGTTCCTCTGGATCCTCTGGTTCTTCCTGCTGTTCAAGATCATCACGGACATCTTCCGCAGCCACGACCTCGGCGGCTGGGGGAAGGCCGGCTGGCTGGTCCTGGTGATCATCCTGCCCCTGATCGGCGTCCTCGTGTACCTGATCGTCCGCGGGCAGTCGATGACCAAGCGCGACATCCAACAGGCCCAGGAGAACCAGGCCGCGTTCAAGGCCTACATCCGGGACGCGGCGACGTCGGGACCGGAGGCCGGCGGCCGCAGCCACGTCGACGACCTGGCGAAGCTGGCGGACCTGAAGGAGAAGGGCCACATCTCCGACGAGGAGTACCAGAAGGCCAAGGAGAAGATCCTGGCCTGAACGTCCGGACGGCACGACGGCCGGGGCCGGTGGACGCAGGGGTGCGTCCACCGGCCCCGGCCGCGGTCCGTCCGTCCCGGCTCAGCGCCGCCCGGAGCGCCGGTCGCCCGAGCCGCCCCCGCCGCCGGTCAGGCCCGCGCGGCGCAGCGCGTCGGCCATGGCGCTGTTGGCAGGTGCGCCGCCGCCGAAGCCGCCCCGGTCGCCGCCCCGGTCGCCGCCTCCGCGCCGGTCCTGCCCGCCGCGGCCGCCCTGGCCACCCTGGCCGCCGCCGCGCCGCTCCTGGCGTGGCGGGCGGGCCTGGCGGTCGCCGCGCTCGCTCCCCACCTCGTCGTCCAGCCGCAGGGTGAGCCCGATCCGCTTGCGCGGCACGTCCACCGAGACCACCCGGACCTTGACGATGTCGCCGGGCTTGACCACCTCGCGCGGGTCCTTGACGAAGTTCCTGGACAGCGCCGAGACGTGCACCAGCCCGTCCTGGTGGACGCCCACGTCCACGAAGGCGCCGAAGGCGGCGACATTGGTGACCACGCCCTCCAGCACCATGCCGACCTCCAGGTCACCGATCTTGTCGACGCCCTCCTTGAAGGTCGCGGTACGGAAGGCCGGGCGCGGGTCGCGGCCCGGCTTGTCCAGCTCGCCGAGGATGTCGGTGACGGTCGGGACGCCGAAGGTGTCGTCGGCGAACTCCGCCGGGCGCAGCGCCCGCAGCCGCTCGCCGTTGCCGATCAGCTCGCGCAGCTCCCCGCCGGTCGCGGCCAGGATCCGGCGCACCACCGGGTAGGCCTCGGGGTGCACGCTGGAGGCGTCCAGCGGGTCCTCGCCGCCGGGGATGCGCAGGAAGCCGGCGCACTGCTCGAAGGCCTTGGGGCCGAGCCGGGAGACGTCCTTGAGCTGCTTGCGGGTGCGGAACGGGCCGTTGGCGTCGCGGTGCGCCACGATGTTGTCGGCCAGCGTGCCGGTGATCCCGGAGACCCGGGTGAGCAGCGGCGCCGAGGCGGTGTTGACGTCCACGCCCACGGCGTTGACGCAGTCCTCGACCACGGCGTCCAGCGAACGGGAGAGCTTCACCTCGCTCAGGTCGTGCTGGTACTGGCCGACGCCGATCGACTTGGGGTCGATCTTGACCAGCTCGGCCAGCGGGTCCTGGAGCCGGCGGGCGATCGAGACCGCGCCGCGGATCGACACGTCCAGGTCCGGCAGCTCCTGCGAGGCGAACGCGGAGGCCGAGTAGACCGAGGCGCCGGCCTCGCTGACCATCGCCTTGGTGAGCTTCAGCTCGGGGTGGCGCTTGAGCAGGTCCTCGGCGAGCTTGTCGGTCTCCCGGGAGGCGGTGCCGTTGCCGATCGCGACCAGGTCGACGTCGTGCTTCTTCGCCAGCGCGGCCAGGGTGTGCAGGGCCGCGTCCCACTTGTTGGCGGGCTGGTGCGGGTAGATCGTGTCGTACGCGACGACCTTGCCGGTGGCGTCCACCACGGCGACCTTCACCCCGGTGCGGAAGCCCGGGTCCAGGCCCATGGTGGCGCGGGTGCCGGCCGGGGCGGCGAGCAGCAGGTCGCGCAGGTTGGCGGCGAAGACCCGCACCGCCTCTTCCTCGGCCTCGGCGCGCAGCCGGGCGCGCAGGTCGATGCCGAGGCGGACCAGGATGCGGGTGCGCCAGGCCCAGCGGACGGTGTCGCCGAGCCACTTGTCGGCCGGGCGGCCGTGGTCGGCGATGCCGAAGCGGGCGGCGATCCGCTGCTCGTAGTCGTTCTCGCCGGGCAGGTCGCCCTCGGACCCGCCGTCGTACGGGGAGAGGTCGAGGTCGAGCACCTCCTCCTTCTCGCCGCGCAGCATCGCCAGGATGCGGTGCGAGGGGAGCTTGGTGTACGGCTCGGCGAAGTCGAAGTAGTCGGCGAACTTGGCGCCGTCGCCCTCCTTGCCGTCGCGGACCCTGGCGACCAGCCGGCCGCGGGTCCACATCCGCTCGCGCAGCGAGCCGACCAGATCGGCGTCCTCGCCGAAGCGCTCGACCAGGATCGCCCGGGCGCCCTCCAGCGCGGCGGGGCCGTCCGCGACCGACTCGTTCAGGAACTGTGCGGCCAGCGCGGCCGGATCCTGGCCCGGGTCGGCGAGCAGGGAGTCGGCCAGCGGCTCCAGGCCGGCCTCGCGGGCGATCTGCGCCTTGGTGCGCCGCTTCGGCTTGAACGGCAGGTAGATGTCCTCCAGGCGGGCCTTGGAGTCGGCGGCGAGCACCTGGGCGCGCAGTGCGTCGTCCAGCTTGCCCTGGGCCTCGATCGACTCCAGGACGGCCGCCCGGCGCTCCTCCAGCTCGCGCAGGTAGCGCAGCCGTTCCTCCAGGGTGCGCAGCTGGGCGTCGTCGAGGGAGCCGGTGACCTCCTTGCGGTAACGGGCCACGAAGGGGACGGTCGCGCCGCCGTCGAGCAGGTCGACGGCCGCCTTCACCTGCCCCTCGCGGACGCCCAGTTCCTCGGCGATCTTCCGCTCGATCGCCTGCTGGGCCCGTCGGGCCCCCTGTTCGACTGGCGTGGTCACGAAGCCGGTCACCTTCTCCATCAGTGCTTGCGCCGTACGCCCTGCATTCTGGCAGGTGCCGACGACGACGCCCGGCCGCACCCGGCGCGGCCGGGCGTGGCGCGCCCTCTCGGGGGGCTCCACCGAGGCTTGAGCGGGGCCCAGTTGCGGCTTCCTAGGCTGGCGGGCATGGACACTCTGGATGCCGCCGCCGAGTTGGAGCGGCTCACTGCCGCCAAGTACCTGCTGTTCACCACGTACCGGAAGGACGGCACTCCGGTCGCCACCCCGGTCTGGGTCGCGCGCGACGGTGACGCGCTGGTCTTCACCACCGTGACGAAGACGGGCAAGGTCAAGCGCCTGCGCAACCGTTCGGACGTACTGGTGGGGCCGAGCGACATCCGCGGGAACCTGCTCGGCGCGCAGGTGCCGGCCACCGCGGTGCTGGATCCGGTCCGGGCACCCGCCTACCGGAAGCTGCTGCGTCGCAAGTACGGCGTGCTGTGCGCGGTGGCGCTGACCGCCAACGTGCTGCGCTTCGGCAAGGGCGGCACCATCGGGGTGCGGGTCACCTTCGGCTGACCGTGGTCGCGCGACCGTTTTCGATCGGCCCCCCTTCGACCGGCCTCCGGAACCTGCGCAGTTCGGGAATCCGGCTGAACCGGAACGACCGGCGCTGTACGCTGCCGGGCATGTGCGCTGCCACCCGGATGCACCCCGACGGGCCGGTGGTCGACGCGGCCCTGGTGCGGCGGTTGATCTCCGCCCAGTTCCCCCAGTGGGAGCGCCTCCCGGTCACCCCCGTCTCCGTCCCCGGGGCGGACAACGCGATGTTCCGCCTCGGGACCGAGCTCGCCGTCCGGCTGCCCCGGGTGGAGTGGGCCGCCGGGGGCCTCCGGCGGGAGCAGCAGTGGCTGTCCAGGCTGGCACCGCGGCTGCCGCTGCCGGTTCCGGCGCCGCTCGCGGTCGGCCGGCCTGCTGCCGGCTACCCGTGGGAGTGGTCGGTGCTGCACTGGCTGGACGGCGCCAACCCGACGGTCGGCTCTCTGGCCGCGCCCGAGGCCGTGGCCCGCGACCTGGCCGGCTTCGTCAACGCCCTGCGCACCGTCGACCCGGCCGGCGCCCCGGTCTCCCAGCGCAGCGTCCCGCTCGCCTCCCGGGACGGCGCCACCCGCGCGGCCATCGCCCAGCTCTCCGGGTCGATCGACGCGGCGGCGGCAACCGCGCTGTGGGACAAGGCGCTTCGGCTGCCCGAGTACGCCGGCCCGCCGGTCTGGATGCACGGGGACCTCACCCCCGGAAACCTGCTGCTCGCCCGCACCGGCCGGCTCTCCGCCGTCATCGACTTCGCCCTGATGGGCGTCGGCGACCCGACCGCCGACCTGATCGCCGCCTGGAACCTGCTGCCCGCCACCGCCCGTCCGGCCTTCCGCGCCGCCCTGCACGCGGACGAGGCCATGTGGGCCCGCGGCCGCGCCTGGGCCTTCTCCATCGCGCTGGTGACGATCCCGTACTACCGCCATACCGACCAGGCGCTGACCGCCAACGCCCGCCACGTCGTCCGCGAGGTGCTCGCCGACCGCAGCGTCTAGCAGACCCGGTCAGAAACCTGCCCCGGTCAATCCCCGCTGCTAGCCTGAACCGCATGACCGGACTGCGGGAGCGGAAGAAGGAGCGGACCCGGCGGGCCATCTCGGAGGCGGCCATCGCGCTCTTCCTGGAGCACGGCTTCGACCGGGTGTCGGTGGCGGACGTCGCGGCGGCCGCCGAGGTCTCCAAGCCGACGCTGTTCTCCTACTTCCCCACCAAGGAGGACCTGGTCGTCCACCGCTTCGCCGACCACCAGGAGCAGGCCGCCGAGGTGGTCCGCACCCGGCTGCCCGGCGAGCCGGTGCTCGACGCGCTGCTGCGGGACTTCCTGGCGGGCCTCGCCCGGCGCGACCCGGTCACCGGCCTCAACGACCACCCGGCGGTGCTCGCCTTCACCGCCCTGGTCCACGGCACCCCCAGCCTGGCTGCCCGGGTCGGCGAGTATGTGGCCCGCGCCGAGCAGTCGCTGGCCGAGGCGCTGCGCGAGGCCCCCGGCCTCCCCGGGTCGCAGGACCTCGCCGCCGCCCTGCTCGCCGCCCAGGTCACCGCCACCCAGCGGGTCCTCGCCCTGCACAACTGGCGCCGCATCCAGGACGGCCGCACCGCCGACGACCTGCACGCCGAGGCCGTCGGGGAGGCCACCCGCGCCTTCGACCTGCTCGCCCACGGCTACGGCCCGCCCGCCGGCGACCGGCCCGCCGGTGACTAGAGTGCGCCCATGACGACGCGTCGCCACCCCTTCGATGCCCTGCACAACTTCCGCGACCTGGGCGGCTATCCGGCCGCCGGCGGACGGTCCGTCCGGTGGGGGCTGGTCTACCGCTCCGACTCGCTCGGCAAGCTCGGCTCCCCCGAGGACCTCGACCGGCTCCGGGCCCTCGGCGTACGGACCGTGATCGACCTGCGCTACCCCTGGGAGATCGCCGCCAAGGGCCGGGTGCCCGACTTCGAGGGCCTGGAGTACCACAACCTCTCGATCGAGCACCGCCCGTACGACCAGGCCGAGATCGACCCGGAGCTCGACCCCTGGCGCTACCTCGCCGACCGCTTCGCCGAGGTCGCCGAGGACGGGGTGAAGGAGATCCGCCAGGCCCTGGACGTGATCACGGCCGCCGAGGCCCCGGTGGTCTTCCACTGCGCCTCCGGCAAGGACCGCACCGGGCTGATCGCCGCCCTGCTGCTCACCCTGCTCGGCGCCGGCGAGGACGACATCGCCGCCGACTTCGCCCTCACCGAACTCGCCACCCCGCACTTCGTCGCCGAGTGGCACGCCGCCCACCCCGGCCTCACCCTGCGCTGGCCCGGCTACGGGCGCGCCCCGGAGGCCGTCATCCGGCTCACCCTCGCCGACCTCGCCGACCGCTACGGCTCGGTCGAGGCCTACCTCACCGGCACCCTCGGCATCGACCGCGACCGGATCGACGCCCTGCGCGACCGCCTGCTGACCGACTGAGCGAACGCGCCCCGCCGCGCGGGACGTCGGACCCGGTCCCGCCGTCCCGCCGTCCCGCGCAGCAACGGCCCACTGCCGACGGCCCGTTGTCAGTCGCCCGGCGTACGGTGCCGGCATGACCGCGCATGCCGACGCAGCGAACCTCTTCTCCGGCCTGGGCCGGGTGGTCGTCCTGGTGGCCGACCAGGACGCGACCCTGGCCTTCTACCGCGACGTCCTCGGTTTCCAGGTCCTCCACGACCGCACCGCCGACGGCTACCGGTACCTGCACATCGGGCTCCCCGGCCAGGACGGCATCGGCCTCTGGCCGATGCCCGCCGCCGACGAGCCCGACCGCACCCTGGTCGGCCGCCAGTCCGGCGCCCAGCCGCTGCTCGTCCTGTCCACCCCCGACCTGGACGCCGTCCGCGCCCACCTGCAAGGCCACGGGGTGCGTACCTGGAACCACCGGGAGGACCGGGACAGCCGCTCGCTCCACCTGGCGGACCTGGACGGGAACGAACTCGTCGCCGTCCAGCTGCGCACCCCGGGCGAGTGATAACCCGGTGGCGGGCGGCGGCCGTTGCGGGCGACGATGCCGGGTATGACCGAACCCGAACGCTGGACCCGGGCAACCGTCCACCCCGACATGTGGGCCGACCCGGACGACGACCCCCGCAACAACGACGGCCCCGGCCAGGACGGCGAACTCGGCACGCTCCAGGACTGCCTGACGAACTACCGGCTGACGCTGCGGATGAAGTGCGACGACCTGGACCCGGAGCAGCTGGCCCGCCGCTCGGTGCCACCGTCGACGATGTCCCTGCTCGGGCTGGTCCGGCACCTGGCCGAGGTGGAACGGGACTGGCGGAACTGGATCACCGACGGCGAGCCGCTGCCCAAGCTGTACGGCAGGCGGGACGGGGACTTCGAGGGCGCCGTGGCCGACCAGGCCGTGGCGGACGCCGCTTTCCGCGAACTGGAACGCGAACAGGCCGCGCTGGACGCCGAGTTGGCCGCCTTCCCGGATCTGGGCGAGCGGGTCGGGAAGGACCGGATCGCGATCCGGGAGCTGCTGGTGCACCGGATCGAGGAGTACGCCCGCCACTGCGGCCACGCCGACCTGCTGCGCGAGTGCGTCGACGGCCGGGTGGGCCAGTAGGGGCTAGCGCCGGCGGCCGCCCCGCGCGGGGCGGCCGCCGCCCTTGCCGGAGCCGGGCCCGGCCCCGGCCCTGGCCGTCGGCGCCGGGGCGGCCTCGGGCCAGTGGGCGGGCCGGACGAGGCCGTCCGGGAGTCGGGTGGTGGCGTCGCCGCGGGCCGCGTCGAGCTGGGCCTGGGTGAGGAAGAGGGCCGTGGTGAGGTCCGCGCCGGCCAGGTCGGCGTCCCGCAGGTCCGCGCCGACCAGGTCGGCGAGGCGCAGGTCCGCGCCGGCGAGGTCGGCCGCGACCAGCAGCGCGCCGCGCAGGTTGGCCCCCTGAAGGTCGGCGCCGCGCAGGCGGGCGCCGAAGAGGTCGGCGCCCCGGAGCTCGCGGCGGCGCGGGACGCCGGCCCGGACCAGTTCGCCGGCGCGCAGCAGCAGCTCGCTGACCCGCTGCCGGTGGGCCGGGACGTCGACGGCGAGGATCTCCTCGGGGGTGCCGCCGGCCAGCCGGTCGGTCTCCGCCAGGGCCTGCCGCAGCTCGTCGTGGACGGGACGGGCGGCGGCGAAGGTGAGCGCCTCGGTGAGGTAGCGGAGCAGTTCGTGCAGCTGCCGCACGATCGGAAAGACATCGAACATCGCCTTGGCGCTGTCCGGCTCCTCGCGCCAGCTGCGGCCGCCGAAGGTCACCTGGGAGACCCGCTGCCCGGCGCCGAAGCAGTCGTAGACGGTGCAGCCCCGGAAGCCCCGATCGCGCAGCCGCGCGTGGATGCCGCAGCTGAAGTCGGCCTGGAGGTTGTGGCAGGGGCTGCCGGCCGCCTTGTTCACGGCGAAGTCGGTACCGGCGGCGAACGGCAGGGCGGCGCAGCAGAGCCCGAAGCAGCTGCCGCAGTCGGACCGGAGCGGGGTCGGCGCGGCCGCCGTGGGGTCCTGCGGCGACTCGGTCTCGCGCACGTTCCGGGGTCCTTCCAGCAGCGGGGCGCCGGGCGGCGCGGTGAACCCGGAAATCCTACTGGGCAGACGCCCCTCGACGTCGGTAAGGTACGAAAGTCAATAAAGGCCATTACGCACGGGGGTGGGCTCATGCAGGACCCGGACATCAGGGAGCTGGTCCGGAGGTGGATCGCGGGCTGGGCCGTGTCACGCGGCTCCGCCGAGCCGGTGGACCAGCCCTGGGGCTGGAGCATCGACGTCGGCGCACCGACCGGCGAGGTGGGCCGGCACGTGCTGCCGGAGCCGACCGAGGCCGAGGTCCGCAAGCTCGCCGAGACCATCACCGCGCCGACCACCTGGCTGAAGCTGTTCGCCGAGGACGCGACCGTGCGCCCCTGGCTGGACGAACGGTGGCGCCTGGACGCGCCGGGCTTCCTGATGAGCGTCCCGCTCGCGGCCGAGCGGCCCGAAGCGCCGACCGGGTACACCGTGACCGGCTGGGAGCGGGGCGGGGTCCTCCGGGTGCTGGTGCGCACCGAGGACGGGCACCTCGCGGCCCGCGGCCAGGCGGGCCTGGCCGGCCCGGTGGCCGTACCGGACCAGATCACCACCGTGCCCGAGCACCGCCGCCGGGGCCTGGGCGTCCTGGTGATGCGCGCGCTCCAGTCCGCCGCGTACGAGCGGGGCGCGCGCACCGGCGTGCTGGTCGGCACCCCGGAGGGACAGGCGCTCTACACCGCGCTCGGCTGGACCACCCACGCCCCGATGGCGAGCCTGGTCCTCGACGCGCCGGGCGTCCACGGCGCGAAGTAGCGGACCTCAGCGGTACGGCAGCAGCTCCGGCCGCTTCGCCGGGCGGCCGTCGCCGGAGGAGCGGCCGGTGAGGCGGCGGCCGATCCACGGGCCGAGGTGGGTGCCCAGCCAGCGGGCGTCCTCGCGCAGCCGCTCGGCGCGGCCGGCCGGGGCGGCGGCGGGCAGCGGGGCGCGCCAGTCGAAGGCCGCGGGCCGGCCCAGCGCCTCCAGCACGCCCTCGGCGACCCGGCGGTGCCCTTCGGGCGACAGGTGCAGCCGGTCCTCGGCCCACAGCCGGCGGTCGTCGAAGCAGGGCGCGGAGAACAGGTCGACCACGGCGAAGCCGTCCTGCCGGCCCAGCTCCTGGACGAAGGCCTTCATCCGCAGGATGGCGGGCAGCAGCCGGGCGCTGCCCGCCAGGCGGCGAGTGGGGTCGGTGCTGGTGAACAGCACGACGGTGGCGCCGGTGGCGCGCAGCTCGGCGGCGCAGCGGCCGAGCTGCCGCTCGACCGCGTCGATGTCGCAGCCGGGGCGCAGCACGTCGTTGAGCCCGCCGGCCAGGGTGACCAGCTCGGCGCCCATCGCGGCGGCGGGGGCGAGCTGTTCGTCGTGGATCTGGCCGATGAGCTTGCCGCGGACGGCGAGGTTGGCGTACCGGAAGTCCCCGTCGGAATGCTCGGCGGCCAGCGCCGAGGCGACCCGGTCGGCCCAGCCCTGGTAGTGGCCGTCCGGCAGCAGGTCGTCACACATGCCCTCGGTGAAGGAGTCGCCGACGGCGACGTAGCTGCGGTAGGGGGTGGGCACGGGCTGGCCTCCGCTCTCCTGAGATGGCTCCGCGGTCCGACGATCGTACGTGCGTGCCCACTCGGGGCGGCGCGGGCCCCCGGCCCTCATCGCCCGTCGAGTGTCCGTTCATCAGCCCGGGCCATCCCGGGGCCACGGGGCGGCGGTCGGCGACGGGGGCCTTGCCGCCGCCCCGCCCGTTCCACCGGACACGCGCCCTCAGCCGTCAGCCGTCAGCCGGCCGCGACCGCCTCCTCCGCCGCCTTCCGGGGCGTGAACCAGTGCTCCCGCACGGCGTCGGTGGGCCGCTGCTCGCCGAGGGCGGCCAGGCCCCACTCCCCCAGCGCCTCGACGACCGGCCGCAGTTCGCGGCCGCGCCCGGTCAGCTCGTAGACCGTCGCGTTGGCGGGCCGTTCCAGCCGGCGGCGGGTGACCAGCCCCTCGCCCTCCAGCTGCTTGAGCCGGGCGGCCAGGATGTCGGTGGAGACGCCGGGCAGGTCGGCGTGCAGGTCGGTGTAGCGGCGCGGGCCGCCGAGGAGCTCACGGACGATCAGGAGGCTCCAGCGCTCCCCCACCGCGTCCAGGGCGCGGGCGACGGCGCAGTACTGGTCGTAGCTTCGGCGTGACATGTGGATCAGCATAGCCAAGAGGTTGGACTTTCCAAGTACACACTTGGTAGAACAAAGCTGAAGCAACGGAGCGGTGGTGACGGTCGGGAGGCCGCAGATGGAGTTTCGGCAGTCCAGCAAGCTGAATGACGTGTGCTACGAGATCCGGGGCCCGGTGGTCGACCAGGCCAACGCCCTGGAGGAGGCCGGGCACAGCGTGCTGCGGCTGAACACCGGCAACCCGGCCCCGTTCGGCTTCGAGGCGCCCGAGGAGATCGTCCAGGACATCATCCGCAACCTGCCCAAGGCGCACGGCTACAGCGACTCGCGCGGCATCCTGCCGGCCCGCCGCGCGGTGGTGCAGTACTACCAGCAGCGCGGGGTCCAGGGCATCACCGTCAACGACGTCTACCTCGGCAACGGCGTCTCCGAGCTGATCCAGATGGCCGTCACCGCGCTGGTGGACGACGGCGACGAGGTGCTCGTGCCGATGCCCGACTACCCGCTCTGGACGGCCGCGGTCCGGCTGGCCGGCGGCAAGGCCGTGCACTACCTGTGCGACGAAGAGGCCGAGTGGTACCCGGACCTGGACGACATCGCCGCCAAGATCACCGCCCGCACCAAGGCGATCGTCGTCATCAACCCCAACAACCCCACCGGCGCGGTCTACCCGAAGGAACTGCTGGAGGGCATCCTCGACCTGGCCCGCCGCCACCACCTGATGGTGCTGGCCGACGAGATCTACGACAAGATCCTCTACGACGGCACCGAGCACCACTGCCTGGCCGCCCTGGCCGACGACGTGCTGACCCTCACCTTCAACGGCCTCTCCAAGTCCTACCGGGTGGCCGGCTTCCGCAGCGGCTGGCTGGTCGTCTCCGGGCCCAGGCAGCACGCCACCGACTACCTGGAGGGCCTGACCATGCTCTCCGGCATGCGGCTGTGCCCCAACGTGCCCGCCCAGTTCGCCGTGCAGGCCGCGCTCGGCGGCCACCAGTCCATCAACGACCTGGTGCTGCCCGGCGGCCGGCTCACCGAGCAGCGCGACATCGCGGTCAAGGCGCTCAACGAGATCCCCGGCGTCAGCTGCGTCAAGCCCAAGGGGGCGCTGTACGCCTTCGCCAGGCTGGACCCGGCGGTGCACCGGATCGTCGACGACGAGCGCTTCGTGCTGGACCTGCTGCTGCGCGAGAAGATCCACGTCGTCCAGGGCACCGGCTTCAACTGGCCCCGCCCGGACCACTTCCGCTTCGTCACCCTGCCGCGCGCCGACGACCTGGAGACGGCCGTCAACCGGATCGGGCGCTTCCTGGCGACGTACAAGCAGAACTGAGCGCCTACGCTCGACCGCATGACCGTCCTGCGCTCCGTCGCCCTGTTCGTGCTCGCCGCGCTCGCCGAGATCGGCGGCTGCTGGCTGGTGTGGCAGAGCGTGCGGGAGCAACGGCCGTGGTGGCTGGCCGGGTTGGGGGTGGTGGCGCTCGGCGCGTACGGCTTCGTCGCGGCCCTCCAGCCGGACAGCCACTTCGGCCGGGTGCTGGCCGCCTACGGCGGGGTGTTCGTGGCCGGCTCCCTGCTGTGGGGCATGGCCGTCGACGGCTTCCGGCCGACCCGCTACGACGTGCTGGGCGCGCTGATCTGCCTGGCCGGGGTCGCCGTCATCATGTACGGGCCCCGGCGCTGAGGTCCTCCCTCACCGCCGGGGCCCGCCGGGTGCCTCCGGGGACTACCAGCCCCAGCCGCCGCCCTGGCCGTCGTCGTCCTGGTTCGAGTCCCAGCCCTCGCCGACCTTGCGCAGGATCGTGTAGTTGTCGATCTGCGTGCCGTCCTCGGCCAGCGCGGTGACCTTCATCACCGACTTCTGGCCCAGGTGCTTCGGGGTCACGTCGACCTTGATGAAGGAGTAGCCGGTGTAGCGCACCCGCGACCACTGGATGGTCTCGGGGGTCTTCACCCGGCCCTTGCTCCAGTAGTAGGTCGTGACCTCGTCCTGGTGGTTCTCGTGCCCCTCGTAGGTGTCCGGCACGTCGAACTTGTACAGGCTGCGGCCGGCCGCACCCGCGGTGACGTAGACCACGCCGTCCTTGGCCGGCTCGATGGTGGCGCCGCTCGGCACCTGCTTCGAGACCTTGTTGCCGAGGATCGCGTCGGTGCGCTCGTAGATGTGGTTGTGGCCGTTGATGACCAGGTCCACCCGGTACTTCTCGAACAGCGGCACCCAGGCCTCGCGGACACCGCCCTCGGAGGCGTGCGCGACGGTGGTGGAGAAGGCGCAGTGGTGGAAGAAGACCACGACGAAGTCGATGGTCTCGTCGTTGCGCAGGTCCTTGAGGGTGCGCTCCAGCCACTTGGTCTGCTTGTTCGCCGAGATGCCCAGGTTGGCCGGGATCTCGTAGGAGACGTCGTTGGCGTCCAGCGAGATCACGCCGACGTTCTTGTAGCGGAAGGTGTAGACGCCGGGGACGGTGCGCGGGTCCGGGCCGTTGTTCGGCAGGAAGAAGCGGGCGTTCTCGCCGCCGTAGCCGTTCGGCGAGTACCAGGCCTCGACGTCGTGGTTGCCGTACGCGACCATCCACGGGATGTCGGCGGCGACCGTCTCGGTCTGCACCAGGAAGTCGTCCCAGGTCTTCGCGTTGAAGACGGACTTGTCCGGGTCGGTGCCGGAACCGGCCGGGTCGGCGTAGCAGATGTCGCCGGCGTGCAGGTGGAAGGCCGGGTTCTGGGCCTTGATGATGTGGTCGTTGCCGGCCGCGTGCGAGCTGACGCCCTGGTCACCGAAGGCGGTGAAGGTGAACGGCTCGTACACCTTGCCCCAGCGGTGGTCGCGGGAGGGCGCGGTGCGGAAGGTGTGCAGGGTGGAGATCTGCTGCTGCGAGGCCGGGTCGAAGCCCTCGTGGCCGACACCGTAGTAGTAGGTCGTGTCGGGGCGCAGGTCCTCCAGCGCCACGTGCAGGTAGTACTGGTCCACCGGCTGGCTGTTCGGGGTCAGCGCCGGGGTGTGCAGCGCGCGGACCTCGGCCTGGACCTTGTGGCTCAGCTCCCACGGGGTCCTGCCGAAGCGCAGGAACGGCTTCTTGACCGGGGCCGGGACCTGCCAGGAGATGCGGAACTGGGTGTCCGGCTCGGGGCCGAACTGGAGGTGACGGCCGATCGGCGCGACCAGCGAGCCGTCGACGCCGTCGGTCGTGCCACCGGTCAGCAGCTGCGGGCCGGCCGGAGCGGCAAAGGCCGTCCCGCTGCCCAGCGCGCCACCGACGGCGACGGCGCCCACGGTCACGGCACCGGCGCGCAGCATCCGGCGGCGGGAGAAACGGGCCCGCAGGTACTCGTGCTGCTCGGCCATGCTCATGCGGTCGGCAAGCTTGGCCGGCACGCCCATGTTGGGGATATCCATGCGCGGGACTCTTTCAGCGGCGCGTTGATCGCGCACGGACGCCGGGTGAACGGGTCGCAGCGCACCGCCCATTCGAACGCCAATGTTCGACCATGGTTCGGTAAAGAACGTGTCCGTACCGTCTCGACGCCGCATCATGGCCCCCACCCGCACCTCGGCCTGAGCGGGTGTCAGAGCTGGTGTCAGAGCGGGTGCGGCGGGCGGGCGCGGTCAGCCCGAGGGCTCGTCCCAGTGGGTGGCGGCCCGGTTGCCGGTGCCGTCACAGGTCCGGCAGATCTCGTCCCGGTAGGCGTGCTTGGCGCCGGTCGCGTCCACCCGGTAGCGCACGTACACCCCGGTGCCGTCACAGAGGAAGCAGTTGCCGCCCCCGCCGCCCACCTCGGTGGTGCCGGTGCCCTGGCAGGTCCGGCAGCTGAGGCCGGCGGTCCGGCCGGTGCCCGCGCAGATGCGGCAGACCGTCGTCATCGGCTTCCTCCCTCGCGCGGAAACGGCTCGGCACCGTCCGGAACGGCCCGATGCCACCGGTCATGGTAGTGGCGAAGGCCCCCGGACCACCCCGGCTGCATACGATCCGACGATCAGTCAGTAGAGCCGAGGGTGCGGCCTCACTCGGGCAGGCCCTCGCGGACCCGTCGGGAGACCGAGATCAGCTGGAGGTCGAGCAGCCCGGGCGGGTCGGCGAGGCCCGGACCGCCCGCGCGCACCCAGGCGGCGATCTCGTCGATCATCTCGTCCATCAGCACGAAGCCCAGCCAGACCGGCCGGCCGCCCGCCGCCCGGCCCTCGGCGGAGGGACCGACCACCACCACGTTGGACTGGGTGCACACGTCCAGGCACTTGACCGCCCGGACCCGGCCCGCCGCGCCCACCGCCGTCCGCAGCCGCTCGTACTGGCCCGCGTGGTCCACCCCGGGGTGCTTCGCCTCGGTGCCGCAGCAGCAGCCCCGGCAGACGGTGACGGTCACGGGGGCGTCGGCGCCCCGCTTGCGCTCCCGGGCACCGTCGCGGTCTCGGCGGCTCATCGGTTCTCCTGACCCCTCCTGGTCGGCGGCGCACTGCGCACCGGCCTCCGCACTGTACCCGTCACCCCGTCACCGCCCCGGCCACGGGTCGGATCCGGAGGAGGGTGCCCTCAACAGGAGCTCACCCTTCCGATTAAGCTGCGCACAGCTCCGCTCGGGTACGGGGGAGGAGCGGAACCGGGGAGAGGGACGGACGGATGCCGAAGCGAAGGGCCCGAGGCCTGCGGGTCTCACTGGCCGTGGCCGTGACCGGAATCCTGTGCGCGGCGCTCGGAGCCTCGGTGGTCCTGACCGGCGGCTACTCGGTCCACCGGATGGCGGGCGGCACGATGCGCCCGGAGCTGCGGGAGGGCGACCGGCTCCTCTCCGACCGTGTCGCGGCCGCCGACGTCCGGCGCGGCGAGGTCTACCTCGCCGACTCCCCCTGGATGCTCGACCACCTCGTCGTCTCCCGCGTCGCGGCCCTCGGCGGGGACCGCATCGCCTGCGCCGACGGACAGGCCACGCTGAACGGGCGGCCACTGGACGAACCGCCCGCCCGCCAGGCCCACACCTGCTACCGGGACTTCGACGTCACCGTCCCGCCCGGCCGGGCCTTCCTGATGAGCGACCAGCGGGAGAGCGCCATCGACTCCCGGATCGACAGCGGGGACGAGTGGCAGGGCACCGTCGACCTCGCCACGCTCACCGGGCACCGGGTGGTCTGGCACAGCGGGCCCGACGCACCCGGGCTACCGGGGAAGCTCACCGGCGCCGTCGTGCTGGGCGCGCTCGGGGTGCTGCTCGCCCTCGGCGGGCTGATCGCCGCGCTCGTCACCGGCAGTGCGGCCCGCCGCCGAGGGGAGTCGTGACCCGGCCCGCGCCCCGCTACCCGACCGCCCGCGCCGCCGCCCGGCCCGCCGTACGGCCCGAGAACAGGCAGCCGCCCAGGAACGTGCCCTCCAGCGAGCGGTAGCCGTGCACGCCCCCGCCGCCGAAGCCGGCCGCCTCGCCGGCCGCGTACACCCCCGCCAGCACCTCGCCGTCCGGCCGCAGCACCCGGGAGGACAGGTCGGTCTCCAGCCCGCCCAGCGACTTGCGGGTCAGGATGTTCAGCCGGACGGCGATCAGCGGGGCGGCGCCCGGGTCGAGGATGCCGTGCGGGGCCGCGGTGCGGACGAGCTTGTCGCCGAGGTGGCGGCGGGCACCGTGGATGGCGGCGACCTGGAGGTCCTTGGCGAAGGGGTTGGCCAGCTGCCGGTCGCGGTACTCGACGGTGCGGCGCAGCTCGTCCGGGTCGATCAGCGGCTCGTCGGTCCTGGCGTTCATGCCCCGGGCGAGGTCGGCGAGGTTGCCGGCGACCACGAAGTCCCGCCCGTGCCGCAGGTGCCCCTGGATCGGGCCGGGGGCGCCGGGCAGCGCGCGGCCGAGCACGCCGCGCACCGACTTCCCGGTCAGGTCGGGGTTCTGCTCGGAGCCGGAGAGGGTGAACTCCTTCTCGATGATGCGCCGGTTGAGCACGAACCAGGTGTACTCGTACCCGGTGGACATGATGTGCTCCAGCGTCCCGAGGGTGTCGAAGCCGGGGAACAGCGGGACGGGCAGCCGCCGCCCGCGCGCGTCCAGCCAGAGCGAGGAGGGGCCGGGCAGGATGCGGATGCCGTGCCGGGCCCAGATCGGGTCCCAGTTCTCGATGCCCTCGGTGTAGTGCCACATCCGGTCCCCGTTGATCAGGCTGGCCCCGGCCCGGCCGGCGACCTCCAGCATCAGTCCGTCCACGTGCGCGGGCACGCCGGAGAGCAGCCTGGCGGGCGGGGTGCCGAGCCGGGCCGGCCAGGCCTTGCGGACCAGGTCGTGGTTGCCGCCGATGCCGCCGGAGGTGACGATCACGGCCTGGGCCCGCAGTTCGAAGCTCCCGGCGACCTCGCGCGAGCTGGCCTCGCCCCGGCCCGCCGGGCTCGGCACCAGCACCTCGCCGGTGACGGTGTCGACGGCGCCCGCGGTGGCGGACAGCCCGGTGACGCGGTGCCGGAAGCGCAGGTCCACCAGGCCGCGCGCGGCGGCGGCGCGGACCTTCCGGACGAAGGGCTCCAGCAGACCCGGCCCGGTGCCCCAGGTGATGTGGAAGCGCGGCACCGAGTTGCCGGGCCCGTCGGCGAGGAAACCGCCGCGCTCGGCCCAGCCGACCACCGGGAAGAACCGCACGCCCATCCCGTGCAGCCAGGACCGCTTCTCGCCCGCCGCGAAGTCCACGTACGCCTCGGCCCAGCGGCGCGGCCAGGCGTCCTCGGCACGGTCGAAGCCGGCCGTGCCGAGCCAGTCCTGCCAGGCGAGGGCGTGCGAGTCGCGGATGCGCATCCGGCGCTGCTCGGGCGAGTCGACCAGGAAGAGGCCGCCGAAGGACCAGTGCGCCTGGCCACCGAGGGAGGCCGCGGGCTCCTGGTCGAGCAGGATCACCTTCCGCCCGGCGTCGGCGAGTTCGGCGGTGGCGGCCAGACCCGAGAGTCCCGCTCCGATGACGATGACGTCGGCGTCCAGGGCCATGCGCAGTCCTCCGTCGTGGCTCGCGTTGGCGGCGCGCCCGAGGCGTGCCGTTGCTGTGCGCCCGATACTGCGGCCTGCGGTGACGTCCGGTCAACCGGCCGGTAACAACCGTCGGCGCGAATTCCGCTCCGGGCCGTTTCGGAAATGCCGTCGACACCCATGCGATACCGGGTGGAGCGAAATGCGAAATGCGATCCGGGGCCACCTGACGGAATGTCGGCAATTTCTGCGCAAACCATGGACGCCCCGGAAACCTGGCAGTAACTTACCTGCGAGTAGCTGTGGCCCGGCTCGGCACGACCCCCCACCCGCCGTTTCTCTCCCCCAGGAGGAACCGTGCTCCGCCCTGCCCGGAAATCCCGGCACCTCCGGAATTCCACCGCACTCGCCGCCGTCGCCCTCGGCGCCGCGCTCGCGCTCACCTCCACCACCGCCCAGGCCGCCACCCCGGCGCCGAAGCACTACGTGGCGCTCGGCGACTCCTACGCCGCCGGCGCCGGCGTGCCGGGCCAGTCGGCCGGCCTGTGCCTGCGCTCCGACCGCAACTACGGCCACCTGGTCGCCGCCGCCCTCAAGGCCGGCACGTACACCGACGTCACCTGCTCCGCGGCCAAGATCAAGGCGATGACGCAGCCCCAGTACGACGCCTTCATCAGGGTCAACGACCCGCAGCTGGACGCGGTGACCGCCGACACGGACCTGGTCACCCTCGGGATCGGCGGCAACGACCTCGCGGCCAGCGACCTCGGCCTCGGCGAACTGGTCGCCACCTGCATCGCCGGCGCCGTCGTCAACCCGTTCGGCACGCCCTGCAAGGACGTCTACCACCACGGCTACTGGGACTGGAGCACCATGTCCTGGCAGTACGGCACCGACGACCTGGCCGAGCGGATCCGCACCACCATCGCCCCGCAGCTGGCCGACACCCTCAAGCGCATCCACGCCAAGGCGCCCGGGGCCAGGGTGCTGCTGGTCGGCTACCCGTCCGTGCTGCCCGCCGACGGCTCGAAGTGCGTCCTGCGCCAGCCGGTGACCCCGGGCGACGTCGAGTACATGCACTCCGTGCTCGACAAGCTGAACGCCGCCCTGAAGTCCACCGCGGCCGCGAACGGCGCGACCTACGTGGACACCGCGACGCCGACCGTCGGTCACGACGTCTGCTCGGACGACCGCTGGATCGAGGGCGCGCTGCCCGGCTCGCCCGCCGTGCCGTTCCACCCGAACGCGACCGGCGAGCGGGCGATGGCGCAGGCGGTGCTCGCCGCGCTGAAGTAGCGGGGCACCGCGGCCCGCCCGGAAGGCCCCGTGGGGCCGGTGACCAGACCCCGGTCACCGGCCCCACGGCTGCGTGCGCGTCCTACTCGGAGTCGCCCGAGGCGGAGGCGGAGGCCAGCCCGGCCGACCACTTCTCCTCGACGTTGCCGAGCTTCCAGTAGGCGATCGCCGCCGCCCAGGTGAGCACGAACAGTCCGACGATGGCGTAGCCGACGAAGTTGAGGTCCAGCTCGCCGATCCAGGCGATCGGACCACTGGTGATGTCCAGCTTCTCGCCGAGCAGGCCGATCAGCTCGATCGAGCCGATCACCAGCGCGACCAGCACCGACAGCCCGGTGACGGTCAGGTTGTAGTAGATCTTGCGGACCGGCTTGGAGAAGGCCCACTCGTACGCGAAGTTCATGAACGAGCCGTCGATGGTGTCCAGCAGGCTCATCCCGGCCGCGAACAGGATCGGCAGCGTGAGCAGCGCGTACCAGGGCAGCGAGAAGGCCGCCGCGCCGCCCGCCAGCACCAGCAGGGACACCTCGGTGGCGGTGTCGAAGCCCAGCCCGAACAGCAGGCCCACCGGGTACATGTGCCAGGGCTTGGTGACGGCCCTGGTGACCCTGCCGAGGATGCGGTTCATCAGCCCGCGCCGCTCCAGCTGGCGCTCCAGCTCCGCCTCGTCGTACTCGCCCTCGCGCATCCGGCGGAAGACCTTGAGGATGCCGTTGAAGGCGCCCAGGTTGATCAGGCCGAGCAGCAGCAGGAAGGTGCCGGAGACGGTGACGCCGATCAGGCCGGTCAGCTCGTGCAGCGTCGAGTCGTCGGACTCCACCTGGCCGGCCAGCGAGCGGATGCCGAGGGCCAGCAGCGCGCAGAGGCCGAAGACGATCGAGGAGTGCCCGAGCGAGAACCAGAAGCCGACCGACAGCGGCCGCTTGCCCTGGCCCATCAGCTTGCGGGTGGTGTTGTCGATGGCGGCGATGTGGTCCGCGTCGAAGGCGTGCCGCATGCCGAGGGTGTAGGCGGTCAGGCCCATGCCCGCACCGAACACCTGGCCGCCGACGTCGTAGTGCTCGGGCTCGACCAGCGCGAGCAGGGTGAACCAGCCGATGACGTGCAGCGCGAGGATGAAGCCGCCCATTCCGGCCAGGCGGATCCACTCCTCACGGGTGAGCCGGTCGCGCCAGCGGGGGGCGGTCATCGTCGTGTCCTTTCGGTCGGGCGGTCGAAGCTGGGCCATCTTTCCGCCTTGACGCGCGCAGTTGCAAGTCATGCGCAATTACGGATTCGTCTCCCCCCGCTACCGAAGATCGTCACGACCCGTACAAGCCTTCGTAACCTCGGAGGGCTTTCACCGCGCGTTCTACGCGCGGATACTCTCGCTCTACGCGCGAAAACTCGGGCGCTGATGCCTCAACTCCCCACGGAGGACCAGCACATGACGATCCGTATCCGAACCGCTGCGGCCCTGGGCGGTGCGGCGCTGCTCGCGGGCGGCCTCACCACCCCCGCCGCCACCGCCGCTCCCGCCACCACCGCCGAGGCCGCCGCGGTCAGCGCCACCCCGCACCGGGTCCTGTTCGACAACAGCAAGGCCGAGACGGCGGGCAACGCCGACTGGATCATCAGCACCAGCCAGCCCGACCCGCTGGCCCAGAACGCCAACCCCACCACCGAGAAGAGCTGGACCGGCGCCCTGTCCGCCTGGGGCGTCGCCCTCCAGAAGACCGGCCAGTACAGCCTGAAGACCCTCCCGGCCGGCTCCACCATCAGCTACGGCACCGGCGCCGCGCTCGACCTCGCCAACTTCGACACCTTCGTGATCCCGGAGCCCAACATCCGGTTCAGCGCGAGCGAGAAGACCGCGATCATGAAGTTCGTCCAGAACGGCGGCGGGCTCTTCCTGATCTCCGACCACGTCAACAGCGACCGCAACAACGACGGCTGGGACTCCCCGAAGATCATCAACGACCTGCTGACCAGCAACGGGGTGAACAACAACGACCCCTTCGGCTTCTCGGTCGACCTGCTCAACATCACCACCGACAACCCGCGCGCGGTCAACGCCCCGACCGACCCGGTGCTGCACGGCCCCTTCGGCACCGTCACCGGCTCGATCCTGCGCAACGGCACCACCTTCACCCTCAAGCCCGCCGACAACCCGAACGTCAAGGGCCTGGTCTACCGGACCGGCTACAGCGGCAACACCGGCGCGTTCTTCGTCACCAGCACCTTCGGCTCCGGCCGGGTCGCGATCTGGGGCGACAGCTCCCCGGTCGACGACGGCACCGGCCAGTCCGGCAACACCCTGTACAACGGCTGGGACGACCCGGCGGGCACCGACGCCGCCCTCGCCCTCAACGCCACCGCCTGGCTGAGCAAGGCCTGACCGCCGGGGCGCCCTCGCCGGGCCCCTCAGGCCCCCTCATCAGGCCCCTCTCATCTCACCAGGAAATGGGCCGCTCCCTCCCCTACTGTCGGAAATACCGGCACCCGCGGCGCGCTCGTACGGAGCGGCACCCCGTCCGTACGCGCCGCGGGCCCGCCGGTGCTCACCGGCCCGGGACCGATGGGAGCGGCCATGCCGTCCTACCCCTTCCACACCACCCGCGAGGACCTGCGGATCCCGCTGCCCGACGGCACGCGGCTGGCCGCCCGGCTCTGGCGGCCGGTCGGCGGCGAGCCCGGCCCCGCGCTGCTGGAGTACTCCGGCGGCCGCCTCACCGACCGGACCGCCGCCGAGGACGCCCGCCGCCACCCCTGGTACGCGGGCCACGGCTACACCGCCGTCCGGGTCGACACCCGCGGGCACGGCAACTCCGAGGGCACCCCCGGCGAGCCCGGCGGCGCACAGGAGCTGGCCGACGGCGCCGCCGCGGTCGCCTGGCTCGCCCGCCGCACCTGGTGCAACGGCCGGCTCGGCCTGCTCGGCGTCGGCGCGGCCGGCACCACCGCACTGCGGCTCGCCGCCCGGACCCCCGACACCGTCGGCGCCGTGGTCACCGCCTGCCCCGAAGGCGGCCACCGGCTCGGCGGGGCCGTGCTCGCCGCCGACCTGCACACCCGGCTCACCACCCTGATCGCCGACGCCGCCCTGCCACCGGACCCGCGGCACGTCGGCGACGCCTGGCGGGCCGCCTGGCTGGACCGGCTGGAGTCACTGCGGCCGCCCGTCGAGGACTGGCTCGCGGCCGGCGAGAGCACCGTCCCGGTGTCCGTGCCCACCCTCGCGGTGGCCGGCTGGGGCGACCCGTCCTGCTCCTTCGTGCTGCGGCTGCTCGCCGAGTCCCCCACCGCGCACGCCCTGATCGGCCCCTGGCCGCACGGCCTGCCCGAAGCCGCCCTGCCCGACACCCTGCGCTGGTGGGACCACTGGCTGCGCGGCGCCGACACCGGTGTCCTCAAGGAACCCGCCCTGCGCAGTTGGCTCGGCACCCGCTGGACCGGCGACGAGGCCTGGCCCTCCCCCGATGTCCGCGAGATCCACTACGGCCTGGACGGGCCGCTGCGCACCGCCGGCACCGCCTCCGACGACCGGTACGTCCGGGTCCGCTCCCCGCAGCACACCGGCCTCAACTCGGGCGCCTACGTCCCGCACGGCCGCCCCGCCGACCAGCCGCCGGACCAGCGCGAGGAGGACGGCCGCTCGGTCTGCTTCGACTCCCAGCCGCTGCCCGAACCGGTCGAGCTGCTCGGCGCCCCGACCGTACGACTGCGGCTGCGGCTGCCCGAGGACGGGGCGGCCGTCCAGGTGGCGGTGCGGCTGTGCGCGGTCGGCCCGGACGGCACCTCGCAGCTGGTCACCCGGGGCGTCCTGGTCACCGAAGGGCCGGAGACCGAGGTCGAGCTGGCCGCCTGCGCGGCCACCGTCCCGGCCGGGCACCGGCTGCGGCTCGCCCTCTCCTCGGTCTACTGGCCCTGGGTGTGGCCCCCCGCGGAGGACACCGGGTACGGCGTCGACCCGTCCCGCTCCACCCTGAGCCTGCCGGTGCGCCACCTGGCCGCCGACATCGGCGCCCCGCCCGTCACCTTCGAGCACCCGGTGCTGCCCGACCCGCTCGACGTCCACCTCACCGAGCCGCTCACCGCCCGTCCCGAGCACGTCACCGTGCACGACATCGGCCGCCGCGAGTGGCGCACCGAGCTCTCCCCCGCCACCGACGGCACCCGCACCCACCCCGACGGCCTGGTCCGCGACGAACACACCGTCACCGCCTACCGCGTGCTCACCGACGCCCCGCTCAGTGCCCAGGCCCGCACCGACCACACCGTCAGACTGGAGCGGCCCGACATCGGCTGGGACGTCACCGTCCAGACCCGCACCCAACTGCGCTGCGACGCCGAGCACTTCATCAGCGTCGTCCAACTGCGGGCACTGGAGGCGGGCTCGGTGGTGTTCACCCGGGAATGGCAGCACCGGGTGACCCGGGCCGGGACCTGAGCGGGGCGGTTCCGCACGTCCGCCCCGCCCCGGTGCCGGTGCCGTCGGCAGTACGAGAATGCCCGAGTCGGAGGAGCACGCGTCGGGGAGGGAGGTCGGTCGACCGTTCGGTGAAACCTGTTCGGCTACGAGCGGCGGCTGCCGGACGGGGCGGCGTGATCGGCCAGCACCTCGGCGACCACCCGGCGGGCGATCGCGACCATCCTCGGGTCGCTGTCCCGGTAGTAGGCCACCTCCATCAGGGCGATGGACAGGGCCCAGCCGCGGGCCCCGTCCCACATCGCGTCGTCGGCGGCCACGGCCGTACGGAAGGCGGTACGGGCGGCGGCGGGCAGCACGTACCAGGCGGGGATCAGGTCGACTGCCGGTTCGCCCAGGCCCGCGCAGCCGAAGTCGATGACGGCGCTCAGCCGGCCGTCCGGGGACACCAGCAGGTTGCCGGGCTGGAGGTCGCCGTGGATCCAGACCGGCGGGCCGACGGGCGCGGGGGCCCGGAGCGCGTGTTCCCAGGCGGCGGTCGCGGCGGCGGCGTCGACCAGGTCCGGCACGGCCGCGATCGCTTTCCTGATCGAGGGGTCGCGATCCGCCAGCGACTCGCTGCGGTAGGAGGCGGGGGCGCCGGTCGGGTCGATCCGCCGCATCGCGGTCACGAAGTCCGCCAAGTCCCGGGCCAGCAGCCCGGGTTCGACGGGCCGCCCGGCGTCCGGGGTGGTGCCGTCCAGCCAGCGCAGCACCGACCAGGGCCAGGGGCAGCCGTCGACCGGCCCGCCCACGGCCAGCGGGACCGGCACCGGGACGGGAAGCTGCGGGGCGAGGCGCCGCAGCCAGACGTCCTCCTTGGCGATCTCCTCGACCACCCCGGGAATCCGCGGGATGCGCACCACCAGCTCCGTCCCCAGCCGGTACATCGCGTTGCTGGTCCCGGTCGGTACCACCGGCTCGACCGGCAGACCTGCCCACTGCGGGAACCGCTCGGCGACCATCCGGCGCACCAGCGCCTCGTCGATGTCCAGTTCGTCGGGGTGCAGCTTGCCGGAGGAGGTCATGCTGCCCGACCCTGCCAGCGCCCGTCCCGCCCGGCAACCGGATTACCCTGCCCCGGTCACTCCCGCACCGCGCCCGCGGCGATCAGTGCGGGCAGCTCGCGCATGTCCTCGAAGACGACCGTTCCCGGCCCGGCCAGCCGCTCCGCCGCCGTGACGCCGCCCGCGTAGCCGAGCGCGCGCATTCCGGCGGCGCGGGCGGCCTCGACGCCGGGCAGGCTGTCCTCGACCACCACGCAGGCGGCCGGGTCGACGCCCATGCTCCGCGCGGCGTGCAGGAAGAGGTCGGGCGCGGGCTTGCCGCGCCCGACCTCGGTGGCACTGAAGATCCGCCCGGCGAAGTGGTCGTGGAGACCGGTCCGGCCCAGGGTGTGGCGCATCTTCTCGTGCGTACCGCTGGAGGCCACGCAGGTGGGCAGGGTGATCGCGGCCAGCGCCTCCGGCAGGCCGTCCACCGGGGTCAGCCCGGCGTCGACCTCCTCGGCGTGCAGTTCGTGGAAGCGCTTGCCCCACACCGCCGCCGTCTCCGCCCCGAGCCGCTCGGCGACCAGCGCATTGTTGACCGCCTCGGACCGCCCGACGAACCGCTCGATCGCCTCCGCCTCGGTCAGCGGCCAGCCGTACTCCTCCCCCAGCCGCACCAGCACCCGGACGGCGATCACCTCGCTGTCCACCAGGACACCGTCGCAGTCGAATATCACCAGCTCAATCGGCTTGATCATCCGGCCAGCATACGACCAGCCCCGGCCCGCCTCGTCAACGTCCCTACAGCGTCCAGGCGTTGGCAGCAGCAGGCCGCGCGGCCCGAGGGAACGGGCCGCGCGGCAGGGGGTCACCGGCTCAGCTGGTCTGGATCGAGGTGTCGTCGATCACGAAGCTGGTCTGAAGCGAGGAGTCCTCGGTCCCGGCGAACTTCACGGTGACCGTCTGGCCCGCGTAGGCCGACAGGTCGAAGGTGCGCTGCTGGTAACCGGCCGCGGCGTCCACGTTGGAGTAGGTCTTCAGCGTGGTGCCGTTCACCGACACGGTCAGCTTGTCGTACGCGGTGCTGCCCGACTCGGCGGTGTCGATGTGCAACCAGAAGCTCAGCGTCGCCTTGCAGCCCGCCGGGATGCTCACCGTCTGCGACAGCGAGTCCGAGTGCGCGGAGCCGTAGCCGTTCAGCCACGCCTTCCACGAACCGCTGTGGGCCGCCTGCGAGGTGCTGCTGTCCACCACGCCGCTGGACGCCGTCCACGGGGTGGCCGTACCCGTCTCGAAGCCCGCGTTGCCCAGCAGCTGCGCCGGGGTGCAGCTGCCGCCACCGGCGGAGACGGTCCAGGTGAAGGCGGTGGAGGCCGACTTGCCCGCGGCGTCCGTCACCGTGACGGTCACGTTGGAGCTGCCCGCGGTGGAGGCGGTGCCGGCGATGACACCGGTGGAGGAGTTGATCGACAGCCCGGCGGGCAGGCCGCTCGCGGCGTAGGACAGCGGAGCGGTGCCGCCGGAGGCGTTGATCTGGAGGTTCACCGCGCCGCCGACGGCGGTGGACTGGTTGCCCGGGTTGGTGACCGAGACGGCGCCACTGCCGGCCGGCTTGGTGAGCAGGCAGCCGGACGCGTTGAGGTCGATGACCCGGCTGGAGTTCAGGCAGGTGGTGAACCAGTACGTCTCCTCGCCGTAGCTCTGGCCCTTGTAGGCCTTGGTGGTGCCGTCGGCGGCCACCTCGCACGGGTTGTTGAGGGTGCACATGGCGCCGTCGTCGTTGCCGGTGTTGTTGATGCCGATGATCCGCCCGCTGGCGGAGTCGACGATCGGCGAGCCGGAGGTTCCGTGCGTGGTGTTGCAGCCGGAGCTGTAGCGCAGCGAGTCGTGCCAGGTCCACTCGTCCTCGCGAAGGGTCGGCACGAAGCCGTTGACGGAGCAGTTCCAGACCTGCTTCCAGTACGACGAGGGTATGTACATCGACGCACCGTCGGCCGGGTGCGAGTCGCTGATGGTCAGCGCGGTGGCGCCGTACTTGGAGCTGATCGACCCGTAGGTGTCGGTGAGTTGGTAGAGCGCGACGTCGGTGCCGGTCATGGTCGCGTAGAGCACCTTGTCGGCCTGGACGGTGCCCAGGCTGTTGCCCGCGCCGTCGAGCAGGGTGCCGCTGCGGCTGGCGCTCACGTTCTGGATGACCTGGCCTGCGGGGGGCATGGTCGGCAGGCAGTGCCCGTTGGTGAGCATCATCGCCCGGTCGCCGGCCACCGAGGCGGGGTAACGGACCAGCGAGGCCGAGCAGTTGCTCAGGGCGATGGTGGAGGTCAGGTCGGCCGCCTGGACGGCGTGCGCGGGGGCGGCGGCGAAGGCCAGGCCACCCGCGACGACGGCACTCGTACCGGCCACCGCGACAAGTCTCTTGAACATGGCTCTCCTTGTGGGGGATCGCGGGTGCTCGGCTGGTTGCCGGGGCCCGCGACGCACGAAAGTGCCATGCCCACTACAAGGAAGCAACAGTTCGGACCGAACTAACTCCTACGGATGCGCTGTTGTGGCGTGAATCGGCCGGTACGCGCTATGCCTGCGGCGCGGTGGACACGTTCTGCCACTTGGTCGCGGCAGGGTCGCCGCCCTGGCCGCCCGCCTTCGGGTTGAGGGTGATGGTCCAGGTCGTCCCGGTCGGCTTGAACTCGTGCTTCCCCTCGAACCTGACGGACTTGCAGCCCTGGGAGAACATCTTCTCGCTGGAGTCCCAGTCCTGCCCCCTGAGGTAGTAGAAGGAGTACGAACCGTCCTTGATCCCCTCGATACTGGCCTCCTGCCCCTTGGCCACGTACACCGAGGACAGCGTCTCGTCGCCCACCACGACCATGAAGACCACGTCCGTGTCGTACTGGTTCTTGACCTTCACGGTGCCGTCGCCGTCGTTCCCGCCGTCTCGGACCAGGGTGCCGTTGTCCAGCGCGCGCGGCGTCGACGGAAGCTCGGGCAGCTCCGGGACGGTGAAGGCGGCCGGGAAGCCCGCCGCCTTCAGCTTGGCCAGGGCCGCCGTGACGCCCGCCAGGCCCTTGCCGCCGCCCAGCCGCGCCTGGGCGGCGCCCTTGGTGCAGATCTTCCTGTCACGGTAGTCGGCGCTGATCGCCGTCGCCTCGGTGTCGAGCACGTCCAGGGCCGTCACCAGCTCGGTGCGCGCCGCCTCGGCCGCGGGCGGCGCGGCGGCCGCCTTCAGGTTCCGGTTGGCGCGGGCGGCCCGGGAGCCGACCAACTCGAAGGCACCGTGCACGTCCACAGCCGTGCCCGCCTTGCCCAGCTCGGTGCTGATCGGATCCAGCGCGTCCTTCAACGCCGCGCCGAAATCGGCCGGACCCGAGGACGCGGAGGACGCCGTCGGCGCAGCCTCGCCCCCGCCGCCGCTGCCTCCACTCGAACAGGCCGCCAGCAGCAGAACCCCGCCGAACGCCAGAGCGGCCTTACCCCTGAACTCCACAACCCCACCCCGAGGAAGATGAACACGTCTTGCGCACGGGCCGTGCACACACGGGGAAACATCGTGCCGATCGCGCAACGGCGTGGTCAAGTGATTACCAGGTGACAGTGATGATCACTCCCAGGGCCCCTCCAGGAGCCGCCAAGATGGTCAACTACCATCGGGCGGGTGCTCAGTCTCACCGGACTCCCCCTCCAGATCATCACCTCGGTCGTCGCCATCGCCGTCTTCGCCGCCACCATGTGGTTCTGGCCGCGGTTCGGCGGGAAGGGCTGGAAGTCCTGGCTGGGCCGGATAGGCGCCTTCCTGGCCACCCAGGTGTCGGTGCTCGCCGCGATGGGCCTGATCGCCAACAGCTACTTCGGCTTCTACAGCTCCTGGACGGACCTGCTCGGCACCAGCGGCGGGCTCGGCACCGTGGTCGACCACACGCCGAACGCCTCCGGGGTGTCCGTCACCGGTGAGCAGAAGTTCTACTCCTCCCAGGGCTCGGACCCGGAGCGCTCCGGCCAGATCCAGAAGGTCGACGTCAGAGGGGCCGGCAGCGGTCTGACCACCGAGGCGTACGTCTACCTGCCGCCGCAGTACTTCCAGCCGGACTACGCCAAGCAGCGCTTCCCGATGGCCCTGGTGCTCACCGGCTACCCGGGCACCCCGGAGAAGCTGATCTCGCTGATGCAGTACCCGGCGTCCGCGCTGAACGCGATCGAGCAGAAGAAGCTGCCGCCGACCGTCCTGGTGATGACCCGCCCCACCCTGGTCGGCGACCGGGACACCGAGTGCGTGGACGTGCCGAACGGCCCCCAGGTGGAGACCTTCTTCACCACCGACCTGCCCAAGGCCCTCGCCACCACCTACCGGATCGGCACCGACCCGGCCAACCGGGCGGTGATCGGCAACTCCACCGGCGGTTACTGCGCGCTCAAGTTCGCGATGCGCAAGCCCGACTCCTACCGCACGGCGATCGCGCTCTCCGGCTACTACAGCGCGGCCCACGACCCGACCACCGGCGACCTGTTCGGCGGCAGCGCCCAGCTGAAGCAGGAGAACGACCTGCTGTGGCGGCTGCAGAACCAGCCGCCCGCCCCGGTCTCGCTGCTGCTGGCCACCGCCTACGACGAGAACAACTACGACGACACCAAGGCCATGGTCGCCGCCTTCAAGGCCCCCACCAAGATGTCCACCATCACCCTGGACACCGCCGGCCACAACTTCCACACCTGGACCCGGGAGATCCCCCCGGCGCTGGAGTGGCTGGGCAAGCACATCGCCATGCCGCCGTCGGCGTGACACCCGACAGATCACACACGCCTCACAGCCCCGTCTCACGGTTCTCTCAGACGCGCCACCCACCGTGTGGCACATGACCACGAGCAGCTACTCCCCTCCGGCCGGCGAACCGTGGCCCGAGGCCGCGAACCACCCGCCGCCGGAGGTGCCGGGACCGGACCCGGCCCGGCCGGACCCGGCACCGCTCTTCCCCGAGCAGCCCCTGCCGCCCGCCGGCCGCAAGGGCCCGGCCTCCTGGTCCGGCCGGCTGCGCACCCTCCCCGCCCGCGCCTGGCGCGGGCGCGCGGACGACCCGGCCTGGGTGCGCCCGGCCCTGCTGGCGCTGCTGGCCGCGACCGCCGTCCTCTACCTGTGGGGCCTCAGCGCCTCCGGTTGGGCCAACTCCTTCTACTCGGCCGCCGTGCAGGCCGGTTCCCAGAGCTGGAAGGCCTTCTTCTTCGGCTCCTCGGACGCCGCGAACTTCATCACCGTCGACAAGCCCCCGGCCTCACTGTGGCCGATGGCGCTCTCGGCGCGGATCTTCGGCCTCTCCTCCTGGTCGGTGCTGGCCCCGCAGGCACTGATGGGCGCAGCCACCGTCGGCGTGCTGTACGCGACGGTGCGCCGCCGCTTCTCCCCGCTCGGCGGCCTGCTGGCGGGCGCCGCGCTGGCGCTCACCCCCGTCGCGGCGCTGATGTTCCGCTTCAACAACCCGGACGCGCTGCTGGTGCTGCTGCTGACGCTGGCCGCGTACGGGCTGGTGCGGGCGATCGAGGCGGCGGGCACCCGGTGGCTGCTGTTCACCGGGGTGATGTTCGGCCTCGCCTTCCTCACCAAGACCCTGGCGGCCTTCCTGATCCTGCCCGCCTTCGCGGTGATCTACCTGGTCGCGGCACCCACCGGGTTCTGGCGGCGGGTGCGGCAGACCCTGCTCGCGGGCGTGGCGCTGCTGGTCTCGGGCGGCTGGTGGGTGGCGGTGGTCGAGCTGATGCCGGCCTCGGCCCGCCCGTACATCGGCGGCTCGCAGGACAACAGCTTCCTCTCGCTCACCTTCGGCTACAACGGCCTCGGCCGGGTGGACGGCAACGAGCGCGGCAGCGTAGGCGGCGGCGGCCGGATGCCGGCCGGGCTCGACCTGCCGGGCGGCGGCGCGGTGCCCGGCGGCGGACGTGGCTGGGGCGAGACCGGTCTGACCCGGATGTTCGGCACCGACATCGGCGGGCAGATCGCCTGGCTGCTGCCGGCCGCGCTGATCCTGCTGGTGGTCGGCCTCTGGGCGACCCGCCGCTACGCCCGCACCGACACCGCCCGCGCGGCCTTCCTGGTCTGGGGCGGCTGGCTGCTCTCCACCGCGCTGATCTTCAGCTTCATGTCCGGGATCTTCCACCAGTACTACACGGTGGCGCTGGCCCCGGCCGTCGCGGCGCTGGTCGGCATGGGTGTGGACGGCCTGTGGCGGGCCCGGCACCGGCTGCCCTGGGCGCTGGTGCTGGCCGGGACGCTCGCGGTGACGGCCGTCTGGGCGTTCGTACTGCTCGGCCGCAGCTCGGACTTCCTGCCGTGGCTGCGCTGGGCGGTGCTGGTCGGCGGGCTGGTGGCGGCGGCCGCGCTGGTCGCCGGGCAGTTCGCCGGCCGGGCCTCCCGGCGGACCGGCGCGCGGATCGCCTCGGTGGCGGGCCTGGTGGGCCTGGCGGCGGCGCTCGGCGGTCCGGCGGCGTACGCGGTGGACACCGTGAACACCCCGCACACCGGCTCGATCGTGACCGCCGGGCCGGGCGTGCAGGGCGCGTTCGGGCCGGGCGGCATGGGGCGCAAGGGCGGCAACGGCGCCAAGGGATTCCCGGGCGGCGGCAACGGCAACGGGCGCTGGTTCGGCCAGGGCGGTCAGGGCGGTCAGGGCGGTCAGCCGGGCTTCCCGGGCGGCCTGGCACCGCGCGGGCAGAACGGCGGGGGCTTCCCCGGCGGGCAGGGCTTCCCGGGCGGTGGCACCGGCACCGACCACGCCAACGGCCGCCACGAGCGCGGCACCGGTGACGGCAACGGCACCGGTGACAGCACCAACGGCATTCCCGGTACGCAGGCCCCCGAGGGCATGCTCCCCGGTGGCATGGGCGGCCTGCTCGACGGCCCCAAGGTGACCGACGAGGCCGCCGCCATGCTCAAGGAGAACGCCGGCCACTACACCTGGGCGGCCGCCGCGATCGGTTCGCAGAGTGCCGCCGGCTACCAACTCGCCACCGGCGAGCCGGTGATGGCCCTCGGCGGCTTCAACGGCACCGACCCCTCGCTCACTCTGGCCGGCTTCCAGAAGTACGTCCAGGAGGGCAAGGTGCACTGGTTCGTCGGCGGTGGCTCCCACCGGGGCTTCGGCGGCGGCGCCGGCGGCGAGGGCGGGCAGGAGAGCGAGTCCGCCCAGATCGAATCCTGGGTGACCGCCCACTTCACCGCGAAGACGGTCGGTTCGACCACCTTCTACGACCTGACGGCCCCCACCTCCTGACCGGGGGTCCGCAACCCCGAAGGGGGCGTGCCGCGTTCGCGCGGCGCGCCCCCTTCGCGGTGCCCGGCCCGCTCAGTCGGACGGGCAGTGCGTCCCGGCCGCCGGCAGCCGGCCGTCCACCAGGTAGGCGACCACCGCGTCCCGGACGCAGCCGCTCTTGTCGTACCCGGTGTGCCCGTCGCCGTCCCGGGTGAGCAGCACCCCGTGTTCCAGCCCGGCGGCAAGCCGCTGCGCCCAGACGTACGGGGTGACCGGGTCGCCGGTGGAGCCGATCACCAGGATCGGCGCGCTGCCCGGTGCCCGGATCGGCTGCGGCGGCTCGGAGGGACGGAACGGCCAGGCACGGCAGTCCGGGTCGAGCAGGGTGCCCACCGGGTCGTGTCCGCTGGTCAGCGGGGCGCGGGCGGCGAGTTCGGCGAGGGCCGGGCTCAGTTCCGCCCCGGTGGGCGGCGGTGGGCCGTCCGCGCAGGAGATGGCGGCGTAGGCGTCGGCCGGTGTCCGGTAGCGGCCGTCCTCGCCGCGGCCGTCGGCGCCGTCGGCGAGGGCGAGCAGGCCCTCGGCCTCGCTCCGGGTGACGGCCGGTTCGAGGGCCTCGCGCAGTCGGGGCCAGGAGCGGTGGCCGTCGGCGAGCACGTCCAGGGCGGCGTCCCAGCCGAGCGCGGCAGTGAGCGTGCGGCCGTCGGCAGCGCGCAGCGGGCGCTCGCGCAGTCCGTCGAGGAAGCCGGCGAGGCGCTGCGGGGCGGCGCCCGGGTCGGCGCCGAGCGGGCAGGCCGGCCCGTCCTCGGTGGCGCAGGCGGCGGCGAAGGCCCGGAGTCCGGCCTCGGCTGCGGCGGCCTGTTCGATGCCGAGCCGCGTTGCGGGGGCGCTGTGGTCGACGGCGCCGTCGAGAACGAGCCGGCCGGTGCGTTCGGGGAACTCTTCGGCGTAGCGGGCGCCGAGGTGGGTGCCGTAGGAGAAACCGAGGAAGTCCAGCCGGTGTTCGCCGAGGGCGCCGCGCAGCACGTCGAGGTCGCGGGCGGTGTCGCGGGTGCCGAGGTGCGGGAGCAGGTCGGCGTGCCGGGCGCGGCAGGCCTCGGCGAGGATCCGGCCGTGGTCGTAGGCCGGGTCGTCGGTGGCGTCCCACTGGTCGCGGGTGCGGTCGTCCAGGCAGTGGACGGGGGTGGTGTCCCCGGCGCCGCGCGGGTCGAAGCCGACCAGGTCGTACCGGTCGTGCAGCGGCCCCTGGTAGCCCTTCCAGCCCCAACGGACCATGGAGACGCCGGAGTTGCCTGGGCCGCCGGGGTTGAGCAGCAGGGCGCCGATCCGTCGCTTCCGGTCGGCGGCGGGCACCCTGGCGAGGGCGACGTCGACGGTACGGCCGCCCGGGTCGGCGTAGTCCAGCGGGACCTTCAGGGTGGCGCACTGCACGACGGCCGCGTCCGGGTCGGCGTCGTCCTCGTCGGGGCAGCGCCGCCAGTCGATCCGCTGGTCGTAGAGCGCGCGCAGGGCGGGGGCCGTGGCGGCGGCGACCCGCTCGTCCAGCGGCGGCCGGTCGGCCGGACGGGCGGCGCCCGTGCAGCCGCTCGGCAGCGCGAGGGCGAGGGCGGCGGCGAGGGCGGGCAGGGCGCGCCCGGGCGACCGGGGGAGCCGGGGGAGCCGGGAAGTCATCGGGGCCACCGCCCACGAATACCATCCGGCCCGCGCCCGGGGCACATCGCACCGCCCTCCGCCGCTGTGGACTGACGTCTCGTCAGCCGCCGCACTGCTGGAGCATGGCCTTCTTGTCGGCCTCGGTCACGGGCAGCTGGTACTTCAGCGAGACCTGGGCGAAGCGCACCGCGTAGGAGCAGCGGATCTCGGTGTTGGCGGGCAGCCAGGTGGCCGGGCCGGAGTCGCCCTTGGAGGCGTTCTGCGAGCCGTCGGCGGGGATCAGGTTGAGCGGGTCATTGGCGATCTGGACGCGCTTGGCCTTGCCCCACTTGCTGGCGCCCATCTGCCAGTCGTAGGAGAGCGGCATCACGTGGTCGATCTGGATCTTGGCGGCCTGCTGCTTGGTCCACTGGACGGTCTTGCCGGTGTACGGGTCGTAGATGGTCATCGCGGTGACCGTGCAGTCCGAGCCGTCCTTGTGCTCGACGGCCGTGCCGTCCCGGGCGAGCAGGTCGTTGCGGGTGTCGCACTTGTTGCCGCCGAACGGGACGCCCTCGACGCTGTCCGTCCAGGCCGGGCCGAACTCGTTGCGGTCGTAGCCGTCCTTGGTGCCGACGGCGGCGGTGGCGACCTTGGCGATGACGTCCCGGCCGGCCTTCTGCTCCTCGGGGGTGGTCAGCGGCGCCAGGCCGGGCTTGGTGCCGTCCGGGTTCTGGAGCGGGCTGGTGCCCGTGCCTCCGGCGGGGGCGGCGGTGCCGCCGTCGGCCTTGGGGCCGGTCGACTTGTGGTCGCGGCCGCCGATCAGCCAGCCGACCAGCGCGAGCGCGCATATCAGGAACACGGTGGCGGCGGACAGTGCGGTGCGGCGGGCGGGCACGGAGAACTCCCGAGGTCAGGGGCGGGTTGACGGCGAACCAGCAGATCAGCCACCCCAAGAGAAGGTCAAGCCGACGCCACGCGATGTCCAGGAGCATGTCGAAGCTCACACCCGTTCATGTCCTGTGCCCCGCCCGGTTCCCGTCGTGCGGTCAGCCGCCGATGGCGGACATCGGGCGGTCGGGACGGACGAACTCCGCGCTGCCGATGGCGTGTCCGGGCCCCTTGCCCGCCAGCGCCACCCGCCAGGCCGCCTCGATCGCCGCATCGTCGGCGCCCCCGCGCAGCAGCGCCCGCAGGTCCGACTCCTCGGTGGCGAACAGACAGGTGCGCAGCTGTCCGTCCGCCGTCAGCCGCACCCGGTCGCAGCCGCCGCAGAACGGCCGGGTGACGGAGGCGATCACGCCCACGACGGCGTCCGTGCCGACGATCCGCCACTCCTCCGCCGGGGCGTTGCCGTGCCGGCCGACGGGGACGAGGTCGAACCGCTCCTCCAGCCGCGCCAGGATCTCGGAGGCGCTCACCATCGCGGAACGGTCCCACGCCCCTTGCGCGTCCAGCGGCATGGACTCGATGAACCGCATCCGGTAGCCGTGCGCCACGGCGAACCCGGCCAGCTCCGCGATCTCGTCGTCGTTCACCCCGCGCACCGGCACCGCGTTCACCTTCACCGGCCCCAGCCCGGCCGTCTTCGCCGCCGCCAGCCCGGCCAGCACGTCACCGATGCGGTCCCGCCTGGTGATCGCCGCGAAGCGCTCCGGGCGCAGGGTGTCGAGGCTGACGTTCACCCGCCCCAGCCCTGCCTCCCGCAGCCCGACCGCCGTACGCGCCAAGCCGATCCCGTTCGTCGTCAGGGACACCTCGGCCCCCAGCGCCGCGACCCGTCCGACCAGCCCCACCAGCCCCCGCCGCAGCAGCGGCTCCCCACCCGTCAGCCGCACCGACCGCACGCCCAGCCGCTCCACGGCGATCCGCACCAGCCGGACCACCTCGTCGTCGCCCAGCACCTCGGCACGCCCGAGCCACTCCAGCCCCTGCGCCGGCATGCAGTACGTGCAGCGCAGATTGCAACGGTCGGTCAACGAGACCCGCAGGTCGGTGTGGACCCGGCCGAAGCGGTCCACCAGGGGGCGCGGTGCGGTGTTCATCGCCCCAGTACAGGCGGCCCGGGCCCGGCCCGGCCAGCGGCCGAACCGCCGGGGCGCGGCCGCCGCGTACGGCTCGCGCTTGTGGCTTCCCACAATGCGCGCCCCGGCCCCGACCGGGCAGGCTGGCCCCATGCAGACTGTGCCGACACCCGTCGGACCGGCCCCGGTCGCCGCGCTGGTCCTCGCCGCCGGGGGTGGCCGGCGCCTCGGCGGGCGACCCAAGGCGCTGCTCCGGTACGGGGGCCGGCCGCTGGTGGAGCACGCGGTGGCGGTGGTCCGGGCGGGCGGCTGCACGGACGTCACGGTGGTGCTGGGCGCGGAGGGCGGGCGGGTGCGGGCCACCGCGCACCTGCCGGGCTGCCGGCTGGTCGGCAATCCGGACTGGGCGCAGGGCATGGGCTCCTCGCTGCGGGCCGGCCTGGCCGCGCTGCCGCCGCACGCCTCGGCCGCGCTGGTGATGCTGGTGGACACCCCGGGCGTCACCCCGGCCGCGGTGGCCCGGCTGCTGGCCGCCCACCGGGTGGGCGCCGAACTGGCCGCGGCGGCCTACGGCGGAACGCGCGGGCACCCGGTGCTGATCGGCGCCCGGCACTTCGCCGAGGCCGCGGCGGGCGCCCGCGGCGACGCCGGGGCCCGCGCCCTGCTGGCGGCGCACGCGGCGGAGCTCGTCCTGGTCGAGTGCGCCGACGTCGCCGCCCCGGACGACCTCGACACCCCCGCCGACCTGGCCCGCTGGTCCGCCGGGTGAACGTCCCCGGTCGGGCCTGCCGAGCATCCCCCTCGGGAAGGATTCCGCCCCTACCCGAGTGGGCAGGATTCCCTGATCCGTCCCTGAGGATTGCCCCATTCCGCGTCCGGCGCCGGACATTTCGGGGGAGCATGGGATACGTCCCACCACCCGACACCGACGGACGGAGCCCGCGATGGCCGGACTGCCCGACGACTTCACCGGACACGACCCCACGCGGCCGGGGCCGGGCGGTGGCGCCCGGGCGATCCGCTGCCCCGCCTGCCGCCGCGAGCACCTCTACGAACCGCCCTCCCTCCCCTGCCCGTGCGGCGCCTCGCTCAAGGTGCCGCTGCTGCGCGGCGGGGTCCCCGTGCAGGTGCGCTTCCGGTCCTGGGAGGACTCCTGGCTGAGCATGCGCTGCCCGCACTGCGGCCGCTCCGACCAGTGGCCGCAGCCCGAGTTCACCTGTAACTGCGGCGCCACCGTCCGGCTGCCGGTGGACCGCACCACCCGGCTGGGCAGCGGCACCGCCGCGCCGCTCGCCGCCCCCGGCCCGCAGTCCGCCCGCCCGTACCCGGGCCACCCGGTGAACGCGCCGGCCCCGGCCCCGCCCGCACCGCCCTCGGCCGGCCGCTCCCGTCCGTTCCGCCACCGCGCGCCGTTCCGGCCGCACCCGGTGCGCACCTCGCAGGACGCGGTGTTCACCGCTGCCCGCTACCTGGAGTGGCTCGGCTTCGACGACCTGGAGCTGACCGAGGCCCAGGAGCGCGACGGGGTCACCCTGCTGGGCGGCCGGATGGTCGCCCAGGTGGACACCTGGACCGAGCCCGCCGACGTGAAGTCGGTCGAGTGCCTCTGGCTCCAGACCCTGCACGCCGAGGAGATGGCCGCTGCCATGTTCACCCTCGCGGGTTATTCGCACCAGGCCACCGTGCGCGGCGAACAGCTGCTGGTCGCGCTGTTCAGTCTGGACCTGGCGGGTGTGCCGCAGCCCGCGAACGGCGCCGCCGAGGCCCTGATGGAGACCGGCTGGACCTCCTGAGCCACCGGTCCGCCCCTGTCTCCCGCCCCTGGACCGGTTCTCCCGCGCCCCTCTAGATCATTTTGCCCGCAAAAGCAACAACCTCCGCTCGTGATCTGGTGCACAAGCTCACCCCCGTGTTGAATTGCCGCCACAGCGCGGGCCTTTCGCCCTGCCGTCGCCATGCGTGCGGGTCGTGGCGGCAGGGCCTCAGGGGCAGGTCCGTGCCCTTGCCGGATGGCGCACACAAGGAGGTGGCGTTGTCGGAGCACGGATGGGACCCGAGCGGCCCGGACGGGCGGAGGCGGGCGGCAGCGGAGGAGCCGGGTGACACCGTGTGGCGGCTGAGGTCCCGGGGGTGCTGGCAGGAGGCCGCCGAACTACTGCGGCCGACCGCCGAGCACGACCCGGACGCGGCCCTGGGGCGGGCCGAACTCCTCATCGAGCAGTGCCTGTTCACCGCCGCGCACTGGACCCAGGCGGAACAGGCGCTGCGCCTGGCGGAGGCGATGGCCTCCGGCACCGAGCAGCGCGCCGCCGCCGCCTGCGCCCGCGGCTTCCTCGCGTACGTGGCGAGCGTGCTCGGCCCGCGGGACCGGCTGGACGAGGCACAGGCCGCACTCGGCCGCACCTCGGCCCTGCTGCCGCCGGACGCCCCGGGCCGCCCGCTGCTGGACTTCCGGCGCGGACTGGTCGCCGAGAACCTGCTGCGCGACCGCAGCGCCGCCTGGATCGCCTACCGCCGGGCGCACGAGGGCGCCGGCGAGCGCGGGGACGAACTGCTGCGCTCGTACACCTGGCGGCACCTGGCCGCGCTGGCGCTCTCGCGCGGGGACCGCGGGAACGCCCGGGAGGGCTTCGACGCCTCGCTACGGTTGCGCGAGCAACTCGGCTTCACCGTCGGGGTGGCGCCGGCGCTCGCGGCGCTCGCCGAGGTGTCCGAGCCGCCCGAGGCCGCGAGGCTGCGCGCCGAGGCCGCCCGGCTGGTGGCCGCCCTGGGCGGGGTTCCGGTCTGGCTCGCACGCCAGCTGGGCGCCACCCGCGCGCCGGGGCCTCCCCCGGACGGGCGCATCACGAGCGAGACCCGGGGAACGATCAGCTAAGGTGAGGCTAACCTGGCCGGGGAGAGCAGTACCCCGGCCAGGTCGCCTTGCCGTTCCCCGGGCACCGCCATGCCCCGGTCCGGCCGCGTCCGGCGCGCCACCGCCGCCGGGCACCGCCGGGCGGACCATGGGCGCCCCGGTCGACCCGATGGGGCCGCCCATGACCGCGAGCAGCACCCGGCCCGGCCCCAGGCCGCACGCCCCCCGCACCACCGGGGCGCGCACCCGCGTCCCCGCTCCCGCCCCCACGGCACCGGGCGCTCCCTCGTACCACCGGCTGTCCGGGCTCTCCCCCGTCCTGACGGTGCGCTGCGCCCCACCCCGGCGCGGCGACGGCTGGCTGCCCGCCGCCGACCTCGCCGCCCGCCCCGAAGCGGTGCGCGAGCTGATCGCCCACGACGCCCGACAGGGCCTCGCCCGCTACGGGCAGCCGCTGCGCCCGGACGTCGCGGCCGGCTTCGGGCTGCACCGCTTCGTCTGGCCGGTCTCGCTGCTGTTCACGCTGCCGTGGTTCCTGGAGCAGCGCGTCCCGCTGCTCGGCCTCGGGGACGTCGCGCTGCGCCGACGCCCCGACGCGGTCGAACTGACGGTCCGCCCGACGGAGTTCGCCTGCCTGCCGGAGGACCCGGCGGCCGGCTCGGAGCAGGCCCGGACGGTGCCGGACGAGCAGGCGCTGGCCGCCGCCCTGCGGTCCGCGCTGGGCGGGTTCCTGGCCCCGGTGCTCACCGCCCTCGGCCCGGAGGCGCGGCGCGGACGCCGGGTGCTGTGGGCGATGGCCACCGACGCGACGGTGGAGGGGCTCTGGTACGCGGGAGGGCTGCTCGGGGAGCAGGAGCGGGCGCGCACCGAACTGTCCGCGCTGCTGGCGCCCGGCGAGCCCCTCGACCCCGCGCACACACCCGGCGCGGACGACCGCCCCGCTCCGGCCCCCGCTCCCTTCACTCCGGGCGCCGGTTTCGCACCCCCGGCTCCCGGGGGCGACGGCGCGCCGGGCCCGGACCGGTTCCGCGCCAGCTGCTGCCTCGTCTACACAGCGGATCCGAAGGACATGTGCGACGGCTGTCCGCGCGTCACCCGGCGCTGACGAATTCCGGGGAACCATCCGCTCCGCAGCCGGGGATCCGGCTCCTCCCCCGCGGACTCAGGCCGCTGCCGCCGCCGTCCCGCTGAGCTCGAACCACATCCGCTTGCCGGAGCCGCGCGGCTCCACGCCCCAGGAGTCCGCGAGCGCCTCGACCAGCATCAGCCCGCGCCCGGAGGAGGCCTGCTCCCCCGGCGTCCGGCGGGTCGGCCAGAGGTCCGACTCGTCCTCCACCTCGACCCGCAGCCGGGCCCTGCCGCCGTCCACCTCCGGCTCCCGGTAGAGCCGGGCGGTGAACATGGCGTCCCGATCGGTGTGCCGGATGGCGTTGGTGACCAGCTCGGAGGAGAGCAGCTCGGCGGTGTCGATGAACTCGGCCACGCCCCAGCGGCGCAGCGCGTCGCGCAGCTCGGCCCGGACCTCGGCGACCCGCGCCAGGTCGGCCTGGCCGATCCGGCGGCGCAGCTGCTGGGCGGCCAGACCGCCGGCCGGGCCGTCCCAGCGCAGGAGCAGCAGCGCTATGTCGTCCTCGCGCTCGCTGGAGTCGGCGGCCTGGGAGGCGATCCGGTCGGCCAGCTCCTCCAGCGGGTCGCGGGCGGCCTCCGCGGCGTCCGGCAGCGGGCGGGCGAGCACCCGGGTGAGCCGGGAGACGCCCTCGTCCAGGTCCATGCCGCGCGCCTCGACCAGCCCGTCGGTGCAGAGCAGCACGGTCTCGCCCGGGTCCAGGCTGAACCTGGTGACCCGGTACTCCTGGTCCGGGTCGATGCCCAGCGGCAGCCCGCCGGCCACCGGCGCCACGGTGACGGTGCCGTCCGCGCGGCGCACCACCGGGTCGAGGTGGCCGGCCCGGACGGCGTAGACCACGCCGTAGTCCACGTTGACCTCGGCGTAGGTGCAGGTCGCGAAGTGGTCGGTGTCCAGGTCGGCAAGGAAGCGGGAGGCGCGGGCCATCACGGCGGCGGGCGGGTGGCCCTCGGCCGCGTAGGCGCGCAGCGCGATCCGCAGCTGGCCCATGATTCCGGCCGCGTGCACGTCGTGGCCCTGGACGTCGCCGATCACCAGACCGACGTGCCCGCCGGGCAGCGGCACCACGTCGTACCAGTCGCCGCCGATCTGGAGGCCGGAGCCGGCCGCGAGGTAGCGCACCGCGGTGGTCACGCCCGGGACGGACGGGACGGTGCGCGGCAGCATCACCCGCTGGAGGCCGGCCGCGAGTTCGTGCTCGGCGTCGTGCAGCCGGGCCCGGGCCAGCGACTGGGCGACCAGCCCGCCCAGGGTGGTCAGCAGGGTGCGCTCGTCCGCGTCCAGCTCGCGCTCGTCGTCGAAGCTGACCACGCAGACGCCGATCGCCCGGCCGCTGGCCACCAGCGGCAGGTACGCCCAGGAGCCCCGGCCGGTGCGGCTGGTCGGCTCCCACACCTCGGGGTAGCCGTCGCGGAACTCCTCGCGGGTCGAGACGAAGACCGGCACGCGGTGGCGCAGCGCCTCGGCGGCCGGGTGGCCGGGCGGCAGCACGGTGCGGTCCCAGACCGCCAGCGAGTCGGCGCGGTAGCCGGAGGCGCCGAGGATCTGCGCGCGTCCGGCCTCGAAGGAGGCCAGCACCAGGCCGTCCGGCGGCAGTCCGGGCAGCGGCAGCTCGGTGAACACCCGGGCCACGTCACGCACGGTGACGGCTTCGGAGAGAGCGCGCGCCGCCTCCTTGATGAACCGGGAGCGCTCCGCGCGCAGCAGGGCCATCCGGTCGGCGCGGTCCCGCTTGTGCAGCTCGACGGTGGCGTCCCAGACGAAGCCGACCATCCGGGAGGCCCGGCCGAAGGCGTCGGCGAGCACCCGGCCGCGGAAGCGCACCGCGCGCATGCCGCCGTTCGCCCCGACCGTGCGGTAGTAGGCACCGCACTGGCCCAGCTCGGCCACCGCTCGCTCGACCCGGCGGCGCACCACGGGCGCGTCCTCGGGGTGCAGCAGGGCCAGGAAGGAGGCTGCGGTGCGGTCGAAGCGGCCCTGTTCCAGGATGTCCAGTCCGATGATCATGCAGGCCCGCTGGTCACCCTCCAGGACGTCGCGGCGGATGTCCCAGTCGAAGGAGCCGATGCCGTTGGCCGCCATCGCGGGCTCCAGCCAGTCCGGCATGGTGTCGGCGGAGGAGGGCGGCAGCCCGCCCGACAGCACGGGCGCCAGCCGGGCGGCGGCGAGGCTGGGGGACGGGCGCACCGCGGAGCCGCGGCGCGAGGGCTGGGCGGGCGGCCGGGCCCGGCCGGTCCCGGCGGTGGCGGAGCCGGCGACGGGCTGCCCGGAGGTGCGCGGCTCCGGGGCGCCCGGCTGCTCGGCGACGCGCGGTTCGACGGCTCTCGGCCCGGCAGTGCGCGCTTCCACGGTCCTCGGCTCCACGGTCCTCGGCTCCACGGTTCGCGGCTCTACGGTTCGCGGCTCGACGCCGGGCGCCGCGCCGGGAGGTAGCGCCGGCCCCGGCGACTCGGGCTCAGTGGGCATGCTGCTCCTGCCGCTGCCGTGGCGGACCGCGCCGACCGTCCGGACGGGCCGCGTGGCGGTGTGATGGGTCGTGCTGGATAGGACGGTGCGACGGGCGGCGGCCAGTCGAGGTTCGGTCTCCCCGCTGCTCCCCGCACGTGGACACACATTCCCACCATCCTGGCCAATGTTCGACCGAGCGGCAATGGCAACGGGCCGGAAATCTTCCGTTCCGCCTTCTGTTCAGGGCTTCCTTCGACAGCGAATCAATCGACGGCGAACCATCGCACGGCCCGGCAGGGCCGGGCCGTGCGATGGGGATCGGGCCGGTAGGGATCGTGACGACGCCGGGGCCGGTACCGGCACCGGGCTCAGGGCAGGGCGAGTTCGAACCAGGTGACCTTGCCGTCGCCGCGCAGCTGCACGCCCCAGGAGTCCGCGAGCGCCTCCACCAGCAGCAGGCCGCGCCCCGAGGTCGCGTACTCGGCCCCCGGATCGCGCCGGCGGCCGGGCAGTCTGCTGGCGCCGTCCTGCACCTCGATGCGCAGCCGGTGGTCCGAGCCGAGCACCGCGTCGAACACCGCTCCGTTGCCCGTGTGCAGCAGTGCGTTGGTGACCAGCTCGGAGGAGAGCAGCTCCGCGGTGTCGGACAGCTCCGGCACCCCCCAGTGGCTCAGTGCCGAACGCAGCCGCTGCCGGACCGCGCCCACCCCGACCAGGTCCGCCGGGTCGAGCGCAACGTGCAACCGCCGGTGCACGGCACAACCCGGAGCCGGTGCGCCCGGCAGGGTCGTCCCGGTGCTGCCGACCGGCGCCTGGACCGGCCCGGACCAGTAGGCGTCGCCGGAACTCGTCCGCTGCCGCGGGAATCGCGACTGACCGTCCATCAACACATGCCCCCGCCCTGAAATCCGGGCCCCCGCCCCCGGATCCCCCGCCGGCCGGGTGGCCCCCTCGTTCTGACCACTCATCCTCATGCCCAGTTGACGGCGTTTGCAACAGTGTGCGTCCGATCACATGGGGTGAAAGGGGCACGGGGTGGTCCGCGTGATCCAACTGCCCGCGCCGGACAGGTTTGCGAAGCGCAGAGGCCGTTTTCGAAGACGCCGCACCACGATCCCGCGCACACCCGGCGCCCGTACGGACCGTGCACCCGACCGCGCACCCCCTGCCCCGCTCCCGCCGCGCGCCGGGGCCCGGACGCCGACTCACGGGTCGCCTCACCCCCCTCCCCCGCCCAGCAAGCCGAACGCCCGCGAAGCGGCAACGCTGGACAGGGCGGCCCGGTGCGGGTTCAATGGCCCGAGATGTTTGAACGACGTTCTAACATCACCCCGAGACCCGAGCCGACCCCCTCCCCGGCGACCGCGAGCGAGGAACCGTGCGACTGACCCCCACCGAGCGGGACCGGCTGCTGATCTTCACAGCAGCCGAGCTGGCCCGCGCCCGCCGCGCCCGGGGCGTGCGCCTCAACATCCCCGAGGCCACCGCCCTGATCGCGGACACCGTCTGCGAGGCCGCCCGCGACGGCCTGCGCCTGGCCGAGGCCATCGAGGCCGGCCGCTCCGTACTGACCGCCGACGACGTGCTGCCCGGCGTGCCGGACGTGGTCACCGTCGTCCAGGTCGAGGCCGTCTTCGAGGACGGCACCCGCCTCGCCGTCGTCAACGACCCGTTCAAGGGCGCCGGCTCGCTCGGAGACGAGGCCCCCGGCGGCGCGCTGATCGGCGACGGCGCCGGCTACGACCCGATCGAGGAGACGCTGCTGCTCCCCGTCCACAACACCTCCGGGGTGCCGATCTCGGTCACCTCGCACTTCCACTTCTTCGAGGCCAATCCGCGCCTGGCCTTCGACCGGGCCGCCGCCTACGGCACCCACCTGGCCGTCCCGGCCGGATCCTCGGTGCGCTTCGACCCGGGCACCACCGTCGAGGTCGGCCTGGTGCCGATCGGCGGCGAGCGGGTCGCGATCGGCTTCGCGGGGCTCGTGGACGGCCCGCTGGACGCGCCCGGCGCGAAGGAGGCCGCCCTGGCGAAGGCCCGCGCGACCGGCTACCTGACCGGCTTCGACGACGCGGAGGTGCCCTCATGAGCGAGCGACGGGGTCACCCCCGGCCGAACGCCGGGGAAGAGCGATCGAACAGAGCGGCCGCACCGGCGTGGTCCGCCGAGCGAAGCGAGGCTGGAGCATGACGGCGATCACCCCCCACGACTACATCTCCGTGCACGGCCCCCGCGCCGGGGACCGCGTCCGGCTCGGCGACAGCGGACTGATCGTCCGCGTGGAGTCCGACTCCCAGGCGCCCGGCGACGAGTTCCTGGCCGGCTTCGGCAAGACCGCCCGCGACGGCCTGCACCTCAAGCCCGCCGCGGTCCGGGACACCTGCGACGTGGTGATCAGCAACGTGCTGGTGATCGACGCGATCCAGGGCGTCCGCAAGACCTCGATCGGGCTGATCGGCGGCCGGATCGCCTCGATCGGGCGGGCCGGCAACCCGGACACCCTGGACGGCGTGGACGTGGTCGTCGGCACCGGCACCACGATCGTCTCCGGCGAGGGCCTGATCGCCACCGCCGGCGCCATCGACACCCACGTCCACCTGCTCTCGCCGCGGATCATGGAGGCCTCGCTGGCCTCCGGCGTCACCACCATCATCGGCCAGGAGTTCGGCCCGGTCTGGGGCGTCGGCGTCAACTCGCCCTGGGCACTGCGGCACGCCTTCAACGCGTTCGACGCCTGGCCCGTCAACATCGGCTTCCTGGGCCGCGGCTCGTCCTCCGACGAGGCCCCGCTGGTCGAGGCGCTGGCCGAGGGCGGCGCGTCCGGCTTCAAGGTGCACGAGGACATGGGCGCGCACACCCGCGCGCTGGACACCGCACTGCGGGTCGCCGAGGAGTACGACGTCCAGGTCGCCCTGCACACCGACGGCCTGAACGAGTGCCTCTCCGTCGAGGACACCCTGAAGGTCCTCGAAGGCCGCACCATCCACGCCTTCCACATCGAGGGCTGCGGCGGCGGGCACGTCCCCAACGTGCTGAAGATGGCCGGCGTGCCGAACGTCATCGGCTCCTCCACCAACCCGACGCTGCCGTTCGGCCGGGACGCGCTCGGCGAACACTTCGGCATGATCGTCTCCGCGCACGACCTCAAGGTCGACCTGCCCGGCGACGCCGCGATGGCCCGCGACCGCATCCGGGCCGGCACCATGGGCGCCGAGGACGTGCTGCACGACCTCGGGGTCATCGGCATCACCTCCTCCGACGCCCAGGGCATGGGCCGGGCCGGCGAGACGGTGCGCCGCACCTTCGCCATGGCCGGGAAGATGAAGGCCGAACTCGGCCCGCTCGACGGCACCGGCTCGTACGGGACGACGGACGGCGGCGACGACAACGAGCGCGTGCTGCGCTACATCGCCAAGCTCACCGTCAACCCGGCCATCGCGCACGGCCTCTCCCACGAGGTCGGCTCGATCGAGGTCGGCAAGCTCGCCGACATCGTGCTGTGGCGCCCGGACCACTTCGGCGCCAAGCCGCAGCTGGTCCTCAAGGCCGGCTTCCCCGCGTACGGCGTGGTCGGCGACCCCAACGCCTCCACCGACCGCTGCGAACCGCTCGTCCTGGGGCCGCAGTTCGGCGCCCACGGCGCGACCGCCGCCGACATCTCGGTGGCCTTCGTCGCCCAGGCGGCCGCCGACGGCGCCTACCTCGACCGGGCCGCCGACGGGCTGCCCACCCGCCGCCGCCGGGTCGGCGTACGGGGCACCCGCGGCATCGGGCCGCGCGACATGGTGCGCAACGCCCGCATCGGCCACGTCGAGGTCACCGAGACCGGGCTGGTCTCACTGGACGGCTCACCGCTGCGCTCCGAACCCGCGGACAGCGTCTCGCTCAGCCGCCTCTACTTCCTCTGATTCGCCTAGGGACTTGATGATGACCACCCCCACGCCCGCCTCGCTCGGCTACCGGATGCCCGCCGAGTGGCACCCGCACGACCGCACCTGGATGGCCTTCCCCACCGCCAACCCCACCTTCGACGGCCCCGAGCAGCTGCACGCCGCCCGCCAGGCCTGGGCCGCCGTCGCCGACACCATCGTCGGGTACGAGCCGGTGACGCTGATCGTCAACACCGGTGAGACGGCGCAGGCGCGCACGTACGTCTCCGAGCGGGTCGAGATCGTCGAACGCCCGCTGAACGACGCGTGGATGCGCGACATCGGCCCGTCCTTCCTGATCGACGGCAAGGGCTCGCTGGCCGCCGCCGACTGGATCTTCAACGGCTGGGGCGCCCAGTCCTGGGCCCGCTGGGACAAGGACCAGCACATCGCCGAGCACATCAGCGAACTGACGGAGGTGCAGCGCTTCGCCTCCCGGCTGATCAACGAGGGCGGCGGCATCCACGTCGACGGCGAGGGCACGGTGCTGGTCACCGAGACCGTCCAGCTCGGCGAGGGCCGCAACGCGGACTGGACCAGGGAGGACGTCGAGGCCGAGCTGCACGCCTTCCTCGGCACCACCAAGGCGATCTGGCTGCCGCGCGGACTCACCCGCGACTACGACGAGTTCGGCACCCGCGGGCACATCGACATCGTCGCCTCCTTCGTGCGCCCGGGCGTCGTGGTCGCCCACGTCCAGCCCGACCCCTCGCACCCGGACCACGAGGTCTGCCGGGAGCTGGTCGCCGTGCTGCGCGCCTCGACCGACGCCCAGGGCCGGCCGCTGGAGGTCATCGAACTGCCCGCCCCCACCGTCCTGCTGGACGAGGACGGCGAGCCGGTCGACTACTCCTACATCAACCACTACGTGGCCAACGGCGCGGTCGTCCTGTGCGCCTTCGACGACCCGCGCGACCAGGAGGCCGCCGCCATCCTCGCCGAGGCCTACCCGGGCCGCACCGTCGAACTCGTGGACGCCCGCGAGATCTTCGCCAACGGCGGCGGCATCCACTGCATCACCCAGCAGCAGCCGAAGGCACTCTGACCTGCTGCCACGGCTACCGGAGCGGGAGTGGGTTCCCCCACCCCGCTTCGGTAGCCTTCTGAGCTCCGTTCCACCGAGGAGATCCGCACATGGCCGACCCCCGCCCGCGCCGGCCGGCGCGCCCCCGCGAGGAGGTCTTCGCCACCGCCCGGGCCGCGATCGCCGAACACGGGCTCGCCAAACTCACCATGGCCGGGCTCGGCAAGCAGCTCCAGATGAGCGCCGGACACCTGCTCTACTACTTCGGCAGCAAGGACCAGCTGCTGCTGGAAACCCTCCGCTGGAGCGAGGACCAGCTCGGCGCCCGCCGCCGTGAGGCCCTCGCCGACCACGTCCTCGACCCCTGGCAGCGCCTCGACGCCTACCTGCGCCTCTACCTGCCGGAGGGGGCGGGCGACCCGCGCTGGATCCTCTGGGTCGAGGTGTGGGGCCGCTCCCCCGCGAGCGCCGAGATCCGCCAGGGCCAGCAGGAGATCGAGGCCCCCTGGCAGGCCGACCTGGTCGCCCTCATCGAGGAGGGCGCCGCCGCCGGCGACTTCACCCCCGGCCCCGCCGCCGACCGCGCGGTGCAGATCCGCGCCCTGCTCGACGGCCTCGCCGTCCCCATCGCCATCGGCCTCCCGGACGCCCGCCGCCCCGCCGCCCTCGCCCAGGCCATCGCCGTCACCGGCATCCTCCTGCGCACCTGAACCCGCCCGCGACCACTGCGGCGGGGCCTGCCATGGGCCCGCCGGCCGGTTCTGCCCGCGGGGGGTGGAATCGTAGACCGGTCCGGCGTCACTCGGTCCAGACGGCGGCGGCCGTACGGTCGTCGGCGTAGCCCTTGGCGCGGACCTGGACCTGGCGGAGGAAGTCGACAGTGCCCGGGGGGTGGGGGTGGGCCCAGTGGGTGGAGAGGAAGTGGGCGACGGCCGGCTCGTCGGCGACGGGGCGGGCGAGGCCGGGGGTGCAGAGGAGGAGGATGTCGCCCGGCGTCGCGGGGACGAGCCGGAAGCGGAACGGGCGCGGGCCGGGGACCGGGGCCTCGGGGACGGGCGGCTGGCCGTCCGGGTGGTGCAGCAGCCGGGCCGCGTAGGCGTCGATCCAGTGGCCGGAGCGCAGCAGGTAGAGCCCGCCCGGGCCGACACCGAAGGCCGCGCGGTGGCCGGCCTCCGGGTCCAGCGACACCAACAGGCAGTGCAGCGAGGCCGGGGACGGGGTGTCGTCCCCCTCCGCCCGGGGCGCCAGGGCGCGCAGCGGGGCCGCCGCGGCGGTGGCCAGGCGCTGGAGGCCGTAGCGGAGCCGGTCACGGGCGCCGTCGCGCAGGTCGGCGGCCAGGCCGGCCCGGCTGCGCCCGATCGCGGCCGCGAGTTGGTGGCACGCCTTGCCGGTGGCAGCCGCGACCGCCTCGGGGGCGACCGCCTCGTCCTCGGCGCCGCCCGCCCGGTCGAAGCCGCCGAGGACGGCGAGCAGCAGCCCGTCGGGGCCCTCGCCGAACCGGGTGACCAGCAGGGCGTCGCGGCGCGGCTCGCCCCGGTAGCGCGCGGAGTCGCCCCGGACGGAGGCGGCGCGCAGCACGGACGGTCCGTACTGGGCGCCGTCCAGCACGGTGTCCGGTACGAGCGCGCGCAGTGCGCCGGGGTCCGCCTCGGGTACGGCCGTCGGCTCGGGTCCGTAGGTCGGGGGGCGTTCGCCGACGTGCGGGACGGCGGCGCCGCCGTCGGCGAGCGGTGCGCGGATGGCCAGACGGGGGTCCGGGACGGCCGCGGCCTGGGCCACGGGCTCCGGGTCGGGTTCCGGGGTGTGGACGGGTTCGGGTTCGGGGGCGGCAGCGGAGGCCTCGGGTTCCCTCGCCTCCGGCGGCTCCACCGCCTCCACCGTCTCCATCGCCTGCTCGGCGACGGCGGGCTCGGGCACGGGCTCCGGTTCGGCTTCGGACCGGGCCTCGACAGCGGGCTCGGGCACGGGCTCGGGCACGGGTTCCGGTTCGGGCTCCGGTTCGGGGGCGGGCGGCGGGGTGGGCTTCTCCAGCGAGACCGGGTCCGTGACCGGTACGGCCTCCGGCTCCGGTGCGGGTTCGGGTGCCGATGCCGGCTCAGCTGCGGGCTCGGGCTCCGGCTCAGCTGCGGACCCGGATTCCGGCTCGGGTACCGGCTCCGGTTCCTGTGCCGCCTTCGGCGCGTCGTCGGCGAAGGCGGGGGCCGGGAACCGGTGGGTCTCCGTGGAGGTCCGCTGACGCCCGATCCCCTCCGCTCCGCCGATCACGCCGACCGCGGTGTCGAACCAGTCGTCGAGGCTGTCCCGGTTCTCCGAACCGACCTGCCCGCCCTGAGCCCCAGGAGCCTCCGCGGGCACCTCCACCGCGGCCGCCACCACCGGCTCCGGCTCCATCACCGGCTCCGGCTCCGGCTCCGCCGACCGCTGCTGCCCGATGAGCCCGACCGCCGTGTCGAACCAGTCGTCCACGCTGCCGGCCCCCGGGTCGGCGTGCGGGGTGTCGGGGAGGGTGCCCGTCGGACCGTCGTAGACGGCGTCCCACCAGCCGTCGTCCGGCCGGTGCGGCTGTGCGGGTGCACCCTGCTTGCTCATCTGGCGGCTCCTGGTCGTTCCGTGGTCGCGCCGCCCCGGCGGGCCGGGCTGACGACATTGTTCTCCACCTGCGACGACCCTGTCCGGGTTTCGGCGACAACCGGTCACCCATCGGAAAGTCCCGGCCACCGCGCTCACCAGCCGGTTCGCCGGACCGGCACCGGGTACGTCGTCCGCTCGTCCGCTTCCGTTCCGTCCGTGCTTGCCGGATGTGTCCGGAGCAGGGCGTTTCCTGGTCATCCGGGCGTGCGGGCCGCCGAAAATGGGGGCCGATGAGGGGCATCGCATCACTCGTTCGGCTGATTAAATGTGCGCATGACCGCGTCGGCCCCCAGTTCGCCCCGACCGGGGAGGGCCGCATCCGCGGGCCGCCCGGCGGGTGGACTGTTGGTCCTGCTGCTCGTCGCGCTGCTGACGCTGCTGCCCTGCGCGGGCCAGGCGAAGGCGGCGGACGACTCCGGCCGTCCGGCGCCGCCCTCGGCCCCGGTCAGCGCCGTCAGCGTGGTCAGCGTCGTCAACGTCCAGGTCGCGATCGGCCAGGCCTCCTACACCGGTCACGCCGCGAAGGTCACCAAGTCCGCGAAGCCCTCGGACCACCACCGGACGGCCGAGGAGCAGGGGCACTGGATCCTCTGCACCGCCGGCGGCGAGCCGCCGCGCAACAACGGCTGCTCCAGCCACCCGTTCTGTCCGCAGGACGCCCAGCTGCCGAACCCGCCGCCGCAGCCGCAGCCCGCAGTGTCACCGCTGGCCCCGGCCGCGCCCGAGGCGCTGCCCCGGGTGGTGCCCGCCGGTCTGCTGGAGGGCTCGCACCCGGTGCCCGACCTGCACGAACTCCAGGTCCACCGGTCCTGAGCGGAACCCACCGCCGGCGGCTCGGCCGCCGACGGATCCGCCCCTCCTCCCACTCCAGCTGACCGCCGTCACCGACCGGTGCGGCGGGGACAAGGACGACCACCATGGGTTCCGCTTCCAAGCAGTCCAACAAGCCCGGCGGCAAGCAGGACGGCCTCGACCGCCGCGCCCGGATCGCCGAGCTGCGCGCCGCCGAACAGCGCCGCGACCGCCGCAACAAGATCGTCGCCTCGGTGGCGGCCGGCGTACTGGTGATCGGTGCGATCGCCACCGGCACCTGGCTCGTCATGGACCAGAACCAGAAGAAGAAGGACAAGGAGACCGCCGCCAACGCGGACATCCCGGGCGTGAAGACCTTCGGCGAACTGAGCCGCACCCACGTCAAGGACAAGGTCACCTACCCGATGACCCCGCCGGTCGGCGGCGACCACAACGCGATCTGGCTGGACTGCATGGGCCACGTCTACGACCAGCCGGTCGAGAACGAGCGCGCCGTCCACTCGCTGGAGCACGGCGCGGTCTGGGTGACGTACAACGGCAAGGCCACGCCGGACGACCTCAAGATCCTCTCCGACAAGGTCAAGAAGACCCCGTACTCGCTGATGAGCCCGTACCCGGACGAGCAGGGCACCATCACCCTGAACGCCTGGAGCACCCAGCTGATCGTGGAGAGCGCCGGCGACCCGCGGGTGGAGGAGTTCTTCACCAAGTACGTCCAGGGCAAGCAGACCCAGGAGCCGGGCGCCTCCTGCACCATGGGGCAGATGTGACCGCCGACGCGGGCCGTCCCGACGAGGCCGTGACGGAGGACGCCGCGGCGGACGCCGTCGAGGAGGGCTCGGCCCCGCGCCGGCGCCGCATGTGGCTGCCGGCCGCGCTGGCCGCCGCCGTGGCGCTGGCGCTCGGCGTGCCGGCGCTGGTCGCGAGCGGGACCTCGGCGTCCGGCGCGTCCACGCTGTCCGTCCCGGCCGACGACTCCCCCGAGGCCGGGTTCGCCCGCGACATGGCGACCCACCACCAGCAGGCGGTGGACCTGTCGTTCGTCGTCCGGGACCGCACCGCGGACGAGCCGACCCGCACCCTGGCCTTCGACATCATCAACACCCAGGCCAACCAGCGCGGGATGATGATGGGCTGGCTGGACCAGTGGGGGCTGTCCCAGCACTCGACCGCCACGCCGATGGCGTGGATGAAGATGGGCCACGAGTACCAGGCCCACGACGGTTCGCTGATGCCGGGCATGGCCACCAACACCCAGATCGCGAAGCTGCGCACGCTCAGCGGGCGGGACGCCGAGGTGTACTACCTCCAGCTGATGATCGAGCACCACAAGGGCGGCGTCGAAATGGCCCAGGGCTACGTCGACAAGGCCGGGAACGATGCCGAGAAGCGGCTCGCGCAGTCGATGGTGGTCGCCCAGACCTCCGAGCTCCAGCTGATGACCGACATGCTCAAGGAGCGCGGCGCCGCCCCCGGCGCGCCCGCCTCCTGAGCGCTTGTTCCGCACGCTCCGCGTTGTCCCGTGCGCTCTGCACGCTCCGCGCGTTCCCCGGGCGGCCGGGGGGGCACCGCGGCGTCCGTCCGCTTGAGGAACGACTCAAGTGCACGGGCCGGGGCCTCCAGCAGGGCTTCTCCTTCCGGAGAGC
>NZ_JBFBFA010000013.1:0-171767 GCF_040683915.1 Kitasatospora sp. NPDC093102
CGGGTCGCCCTGATCACCGACGCGATGGGCGCGGCCGGCATGGGCGACGGCCTCTACCCGCTCGGCCCGCTCCAGGTCGAGGTCAAGGACGGCGTCGCCATGCTCCCCGACGGCAGCTCCATCGCCGGCTCCACGCTGACCCTCGACCGAGTGTTCCGCCGAGCACTCACGACAGGGAAGCTGACGCTCGGCCAAGCCGTCGAGTCGCTGTCCGCCACCCCGGCCCGGCTGCTCGGCCTGAGCGACTCGATCGGCTCGCTGGAGACCGGCAAGCTCGCCGACCTGGTCGTGGTCGACTCCGACGACTACGACCTGGTCGCCGTCATGCGCCGCGGCCGCTGGGTCCTCGGCGGCGACACGTTCTCCACCGTCAAGCCCGCCTGAGCAACGCCGACGGCCGCCCTCCCCCAGCGGGGACGGGCGGCCGTGGTGTGTCCGGGGCCAGGAGGCGGCTCGGGCAGCCCCTTGGCCCGGTTCGCCGCTCCACCGGGCGTACGCCGGGCGGCGAGCGGCCGTGACGGCGGACGAGGCCGTGGCATTGACGCCCGACGGCTTCCGTCCGATGCCGCGGTGGGACCTGAAGCCCCACGGTGGGAAGACGATCGCAGATCTGGTCTTCGTCAACCGCTTCATCGGCGGCGCGGCCGCCTGGGACGAGACGGACATCGACAACATCGACCAGGCGCTCAAGTCCTCGATGTCGGACCCCACGCTCCAGGCGGTGATCGCCCAGTACTACCGGGGTGCGATCACCTCCACGATGCTGCCGTCCGAGGTGGTGGAGGGCGCCGGGCCGGCGGGGTCGAGGTTCTTCAAGGACGATGCGGAGACACTCGCCGCGGACCTCTTCTCGGCCGGGGTGCTCGGCAACAGCGATCCTGGGCAGAGCGTCATCAACATGATGCTGCCGCGCGGGGTCATCCTCGTCGACGACTTCTCGCCGGGCTTCCAGCCGCCGGACGGTACCGAGGAACAGCACGGCCGCCGCACCCGCGCACTGATCAAGATCGACGACGACGCGAGCGACTCGACCAAGGGACTGGGCGGCTACCACGGCTCGGTGCACGTGCGGCAGGACGGCCGGGACGTCACGTTCTACTACGCGGTCGGGGTGTTCTCGGAGGGGCACAACGGCATACCGGTGTTCGGCAACGCGAACAACGCCTGGGCAAACGTCGTCGCCACCTTCTACCACGAGCTCAACGAAGCACGGACCGATCCCGACGTGGAGGATGCCATCCGACTGAACGACGATTCGAAGATCGGGTGGTACTCGGAGACCGGCGAGGGCGAGATCGGCGATCTTCCCATCAACGAGGCCGAACCCGACCTCACGCGCGTCTTCAGGTTCGTGAAGCTCGCGAACGGCAGCGGCGAGGTGCCGGTCCAGCTCATGTGGTCCAACAAGGCGCACGCGCCGGCATCCGGGTGACCGAGCCCGGAGGTCGATGGCGCTCACGGTGGCGCCGGCCGGCGACACGGTGCTCGGGCGCAGTGTTCTCGCGGAACTGCGGCGCTCGCCGGCACCCGGGACGCTGCTCTCCGCGGAGGTGCCCGAGGTACCGGCGGCGGCCGACCTGGTCGTTCCCAACCCGGAGTCCGAGGCTTCGCTCTCGCCCGCCCTGTGCCGTTGGGCGCCGTCGAGAACCGGCAGGTGTTCCGAGTTCGGAGCGGGAGGAAGGGTGAGCGGGGCTTGCCCGGAGGATCTGGTGCGCGCGGTGCGCGCAGCCGGTGTCCGCGACGAGCGGCTGCTCGATGCGATTCGTGCGATCCCGCGCGCGGGGTTCGTCCCGGCCGGGCAGGGGAGGGCCGCGTACCAGGACACGCCGGTCCCGATCCCGCACGGGCTGGTGACCACGCAGCCGTCGCTGTCCGCGGCGATGATCGAGGGCCTCGCCCTCGTCGGAGACGAGCACGTTCTCGAAGTGGGCACCGGTCTCGGCTTCCAGACGGCTCTGCTGGCGCACCTCGCGGCCGATGTGGTGAGCATCGAGCTGTGGTCGGACCTGGCCGCACAGGCACGGCAGAACCTCGACCGGCAGGGTGTCACCAATGTTGAGCTGTTCGTCGGGGACGGCAGCGAAGGAGTGCCCGGGCCTGCCCCGTACGACGCCGTACTGGTGTCGGCCGCGTATCCCGATGTTCCCCCACCGCTCGTCGAGCAGCTCCGGCCCGGTGGCCGTCTCGTCCAGCCCATCGGGCCGGGCGGCCGGGAGGACGTCGTGGCTTTCCGGCGGACGGCCTCGGGGCTGGAACGCGAGCGGGTGCTCATCGCGGCGAGGTTCGTCCGCCTCCACGGCGAGTACGGCTTCCCACCTTGATCCGGTGGACGCGGGACCTTGTCGTACGGCGGCCTACGGCGGTCGCCGCTCCGGGGCACCTCCGAGGGAGGGCCGCCGAGGAGCGCTTCGAGCCCTTGCGCACGCCGGAGAGGCGACAGCCTCTGACCCGAGTGGGCCGCGCACCGGCGGCGGGCGGCCTGTTCATGTCGGACCATCGGGGTGTGGAGGCCATCTTCGACCCTGGTGGCGGCGATGTGGGCGGGGCCCTCGATGTCGCGCCGACCGCGCGCACCGCGCTGGCCTGGCTCCCGCCGCGCGAGCTCTGGCCGCCGATCCAGAACGTCCGCCTGGCGCACGACCCGCAGATCCGCCGCTGGCCGCCGCACGTCAACGTGCTCTTCGGCTTCGTACCGGAGGCCGAGTTCGAGGCCGCTGCCCCACTGCTGGCCGCCGCGGCGGCCGAAACGCCGGCCTTCGGGATCCGGCTCCAGGGCGTGCACGCCTTCCGGCACCGGTCGGACTCGACGGTGTGGCTGGATCCCGCGGTGGCCGACCCGGCACCGTGGGCTGCACTGCACCGCGCACTGCGGGAGCGCTTCCCGCGCTGCCGGGGGCGCTCCGAGGGCTTCACGCCGCACCTGTCGCTCGGACGGACCGGCGATCCGAAGCGGCTCACCGCCGAGCTGACGGCCCGGCTGCCGGGGATGTCGACGCGGGTCGACGAACTGGTGCTGCTCTCGCGGCGCGGCGACGAGCCCATGCGGCCGCGGGCCACCGTCGCGCTGGGAACCGGCGAGTTCCGCTGGTTGCCCGAGCCGGTGCCGGAGGGCGGGGCGCAGACGGAGGGCGGGGCGCAGACGGCTGCACAGGCGTCGCACCTCGCCGCTGCCACGGACGAGGCAGCCGGAGAGCAGCTCGCCACACGGATCGCGGCCACGCTGCCCGAGGGCGTGGTCCATCTGGTCGGTTCACGCCGGATGGGCTGCGCGCTGGCGGGTGCGGACGTGGACCTGGTGGCGGCACTGCCCGGCGCCGTCGACCTCGACGAGCTGCGGGCCCGGCTGGCCGCCGCGCTACCGGAGGCCGACCGGCTTCGTCCGGTCACCGGGGCCCGGGTGCCGGGTCTGCGGCTGAGCCTCGGCGCCTTGGGCGTGGACCTGGTCGTGGTCGCCACCGGCCCGATCGCCCCCACCGAGGCGGTGGCTCGGCGTGCCGAACTGGGCGAGGCGGCCGCGGTCGCGCTCAGCGCGGTGAGCGACGCGGACGCGCTGCGGGCGGCCGTCGGCTCCCGGCACGCCACCTTCGCGCTGCTGGCCCGCCAGGTGAAGGCCTGGGCGAAGGCGCGCGGGTTGGACTCGGCGCCGTTCGGCGGCCTGCCGGGGCCGGCCTGGGCCGTGCTGGCCGCGCGCACCGTCCGGGAGGCCGGCGAGCAGAAGCCCACGGAGCTGCTGCGCCGCTTCTTCGGCAGCTGGGCCACCTGGGACTGGCACGATCCGGTCGCGCTCACCGGCCCGCCCCTGCGACAGCGCTCCGAGGGCGTCACCGTGCTCACCCCGACCGCGCCGGTGCGCAGCTGCACCGAGCAGGTCAGTGCCGGCGGCCTGGCGCTGCTGGGCAAGGAGCTCCTCCAGGCCTGGGAGCTGCTGGAGCCCGGAGCCGAGCAGCGGGCCGGCAGCGCGCCGCAGGCCGGTGCGGGCTGCCCGTCCGAGCTGCTGTCGGCGCCGCCGCTGCACCGTCGCCATGCCGCCTGGGCCCTGCTCACCGTCCGCCCGCCCGGGCCCGAGGAGTTCGAGGAGATCCTGGGCCGGGTGCGCGGCCGGCTGCTCGCCCTGCTCGCCGAGCTCGCCGCCGCGGGCGCGCCGGACGCGCACGCCTGGCCACGCCCGTTCGAGAGCGGCCCGGCGCACGTCCGGTACGCCATCGGCCTCGGCCGCACCCCGCCCGACCCGGTCCGCCTCGCCGAGCTCGCCGAGCGCTGGGCCGGAGACCTGCCCGGTGTCGACCTGACGCACGCGGAGGGCGGCACGGTCGCGACGCTGCACTGACCATGCCGACATCCGCACCGAGTGGCGTACAGCAGCGTTCGAACGCAGAGCGGCAAGGCACCGGCCTTCGAGGAACTCGACGACGCGGTGCGCCTGTCCCCGTGGTTGCGCGTGCGATCATCGTCCGCACTGACGCACCCGGGCCGCGTGACGGCGGCACGCACGGAGGAGGTCGCCCATGGCCGATCGCGGTGCCGCGCCGCAGCCGACGGAGGATCGGCGTCCGGGCGCGCGGAACACGGCGAGCCTCGCGCTGGTCGTGGGCGCCCTGGGTGTGGTCTTCGGCGACATCGGGACCAGTCCGATCTACACGCTCCAGACCGTGTTCAACCCGGGCGACCCGCACCCCGTCCCGGTCACCACGGAGAACGTGTACGGGGTGGTGTCACTCGTCTTCTGGTCGGTGGTGGTCATCGTGCTGGTCACCTACGTGCTGCTGGCGATGCGCGCCGACAACGAGGGCGAGGGCGGCATCATGGCGCTGATCACCCTGCTCCGGCGGTCGAGCTCGCCACGCAGCCGCAGGGCCACCGGGGTGCTGGCCGCACTGGGCATCTTCGGCGCCTCACTGTTCTTCGGCGACAGCATGATCACCCCGGCGATCTCGGTGCTGTCCGCGGTCGAGGGGCTCAAGGTCGTGGAGCCCTCGTTGGAGAGCGCGGTGGTGCCGCTCACCGCGGCGATCATCGTGCTGCTGTTCCTGGTCCAGCGCCGCGGAACGGCGGCCGTGGGCCGGGTGTTCGGACCCGTGATGATCGTCTGGTTCGTGGCCATCGGCGTGTGCGGCGTGTCCGGCATCGCCGACCATCCGCAGATCCTCAGGGCGCTGTCGCCGAGCTACGCGCTGGGCTTCCTGCTCGGCCACTTCGGGACCGCCTTCTTCGCTCTGGCCGCGGTCGTGCTCGCGGTCACCGGCGCCGAGGCGCTCTACGCCGACATGGGGCACTTCGGCCGCCGGCCGATCACCCGGGGCTGGCTGTTCCTCGTGTTCCCGGCCTGCGTCCTGAGCTACCTCGGCCAGGGCGCGCTGATCCTCGGGGACCCACGCAACATCAACAGCCCGTTCTTCCTTCTCGCTCCGGGCTGGGGACGGCTGCCGATGGTCGTGCTGGCCACGGCGGCGACCGTGATCGCCTCCCAGGCGGTGATCACCGGCGCCTACTCGGTCGCCTCCCAGGCCGCCCAGCTCGGCTACCTGCCGCGGCTGCGGATCGCGTACACCTCCGAGTCGACGATGGGCCAGATCTACGTCCCCTGGATCAACTGGCTGCTGATGGTCTCGGTCCTCACCCTGGTCTTCGCCTTCCGCAGCTCCACGGCGCTCGCGTTCGCCTTCGGCATGGCGGTCACCGGCACCATCACCATCACCACCCTGCTGTTCTTCCAGGTCGCCCATGCCCGCTGGGGCACACCGGTGTGGCTCGTCGTGGCCGGCGCGACGCTGCTGCTCTCCGTGGACCTGCTGTTCGTGGCGGCCAACACGACCAAACTCCTGCACGGTGCGTGGCTGCCGCTGCTGATCGGCATCACCGCGTTCACCGTCATGACGACCTGGCAGCGCGGCCGAGCGATCGTCACCGCCGAGCGGGCACGGCACGAAGGCCCGCTGCGCGAGTTCGTCGAGGGCCTCCACAGCGGGAAGGTCCCGGCGCTCCTGGTCCCCGGCACGGCCGTCTTCCTCAACCGGGGGAAACAGACCGCACCGCTGGCCCTACGGGCGAACGTCGAACACAACCATGTCCGGCACGACCAGGTCGTGATCCTCTCCATCGAGACCGAGACCGTGCCGCGCGTCCCGGCCGGTCAGCGGATCGCCGTCGACGACCTCGGCTACGCCGACGACGGGATCATCCACGTCACCGCCCGGTTCGGCTACATGGAGACACCGGACGTGCCCACCACGCTGGCTGTGCTCGATCCGGCCGAAACCGAGGGCCGGCTGCAGCTCGACCAGGCCTCCTACTTCCTGTCGAAGATCGAGCTGCGGCGCGGGAAGGAACCGACGATGGCGCCCTGGCGCAAGCGGCTGTTCATCGCCACCTCCTACGTCACCGCCGACGCCGCCGAGTACTTCGGCCTCCCCCGCGAGCGCACCGTCATCATGGGCTCGCACATCGAGGTGTAGGCGTACGTGCACAGCCCGTACACCCACCGAGGGCGCACGGAAGTCCTCCGATCGTCCACAACCCACGGTCTGCGAGCGGCCCGTACCGACACCTCGGAGGCGGTGACACACCGGTGTCCCGCACGGTAGGTCGATCAGGATCCGGTCCACCAGGGGGACGGGGACGGACCGAAGGGCTGCCGCTCCGCCTCCTCGGTCACGCGAACTCGCGCAGGCGCGGCCGCACTCCCACGCCCCTGAGCGTCCGACGAGAGTCCCGTGACTCCGGGACCGGGATGGTGTCCCGGGTCACGTGGCGGCGCTGCCTTCGGGAGCGCCCGCGGCCCGGGCGGGGTGCGGCCGGGGCGGCTGGGTTCAGTCCCGGGCGGGGTGGGTGAGGGTGTGCCAGGCGTTGTAGCCGCCGAGGAGATCGGAGACGTCGGTGTGGCCGTGGTGGCGCAGCAGGCTGGCGGCGACGGAGGAGCGGTGGCCGCTGGCGCAGTGGACGACCAGGGGGCGGTCGGTGGGGACCTCGTTCAGGCGGCTGGGGAGTTCGGCCAGGGCGATGTGCAGGGATCCTTCGATGAATCCCGCTTCGCGTTCGCCGCAGGTGCGCACGTCCAGGACGGTGGGGGGCTGCTCGCCGGCGAGTGCGGTGCGGAGCTGGTCGGCGGTGAGGCGGCTGGCGGGGGTGATCTCCTCGGCGAGGGCGGGCAGGGCGTTGCCGGGGTTGCGCAGGTAGCCGGCGATGTGATCGAAGCCGATGCGGGCGAGGCGGGTGATGACCTCGTCCTCGCGGTCCTGCGGGGCGACGATCGCGATGTCGCTGTCGGGGGTGAGGACGGTGCCGGCCTGTTCGACGAAGCGGCCGTCGACGGGGACGTTGATGGCGCCGCGGATGTGTCCCGCGCCGAAGTCCTGGGGGCTGCGGGCGTCGAGGACGACGGCGCCTGCGGCACGGACCTCCTTGAAGCTTTCGGGGCACAGGGGGCGGGCGGCGTTCGTGCGGTCGAGCAGCGGGTGGTCCTGCCGGTTGAGGGCGGCGTCGTAGCCGAAGTAGGCGGGGGCGGCGGACTGGCCGGCGGTGACGATGCGGACGAAGGTGTCCTGATCCATGGGCTGGCAGGCGTAGTTGGTCAGGCGCTGCGTGCCGATGGTGGACTGCTTCTCGGTGGAGAGGTTCTTGCCGCAGGCGGAGCCGGCGCCGTGAGCGGGGAAGACGCGGACCTGGTCGGGCAGGGCCATGAGCTTGTGGTGGACGCTGTCGTAGAGCATGGCGCCGAGATCCTCGGCGGTGACGCCGGAGGAGGCGAGCAGGTCGGGGCGGCCGACGTCACCGATGAACAGGGCGTCGCCGGTGAGTACACCGTAAGGGGCTTCGTCGGTGGCGTGCTCGTGGACGAGGATGCTGATCGACTCGGGGGTGTGTCCGGGGGTCTCCATGATCTGGAGGGTGACGTCACCGAGGGAGATGCGTTCGCCGTCGGTGAGGTGGCGGATGGGGTACTCGGTCTCGGCACGGTGGCCGTAGCCGATCCAGGCGCCGGTGCGGGCGGCGAGTTCGAGGTGGCCGGCGAGGAAGTCGGCGTGGAAGTGGGTGTTGATGACGCCGACGACGGTCAGGCCGCGTGCCACGGCGTCGGCGAGGTATTCGTCGACGTCCCGCCGGGGGTCGACGATCACGGCCTGGCCGGTGGTCTCGTCGGCGATCAGGTAGGAGGCCTGGGAGAGGCAGTCGAGGTAGTACTGGCTGAAGATCACGGGGTTGTCTCCTCGTCGGGGTCTGACGGGCTGGCTACACGCTCAAGTGTACCCCCGGGGGTATTTACTCCGAAGGATTCGAGGTCGGCGCGGCCGGCCCTGTGGCCGCCGACCACAGGGCCGCCTTGATACCCCCCTCGGTATATTTGCCAGCATACGGCCTTGGCGGCCGATACCGGCGGGGGTATGGATGAACGATTTCGACAATACCCCAGGGGGTACTATGGTGGACATCGAGGGGGCCGGCCGCCGCCACCGATCCAGGTACGGGCGGGGCCGAGGATGCGCGGTCACGCCACAGCGCCAGGCCACCGGGCCCGCACGGACGCCCGCGGGACCCGCGACACCCCCGTCACTCCGGACCACTGCGGTCCGGGTCTGCACCACTGGAGACATCACATGCCTTTGCTCCCGCACGCCCACGGGCCCCACGACCACGGACACAGCGCCCCCGGGCAGGCCACCCCCGCCGAGGCCCACGAGCTCGCCCACACCGGCGCCGCCGTCCTGCTCGACGTCCGGGAGGCCGCCGAGTTCACCGCGGGGCACGCCCCCGGCTCGCTGCACCAGCCCCTGATCGGGCTGGCCGCCGGCGTCCCGCTGCCACCCGAGGCAGCCGGGCGGACCGTGCTGGCGATCTGCCGCTCCGGCAACCGCTCCCAGCGCGCGGCGGAGCTGCTCGCGCAGCGCGGCGTCGAGGTACTGAACGTGGCCGGGGGCATGAACGCCTGGGCGCTGGCCGGGCTGCCGGTCACCACGCCCGGCGGCGGCGCCGGCCACGTGATATGACCACGCTGCTTCTGGCGCTCGCCGCCGGTGCGGTGGTCGGGCTCGCGCTGGGCGGGCTGGGCGGCGGCGGCAGCATGCTCGCCGTGCCCGCGCTGGTCTACCTGCTGGGCTTCAGCCCGGCGCTGGCCACCACCGCCAGCCTGGTGATCGTCGCCGCGACCTCGCTGACCGGGTTGCTCGCCCACGCCCGGGCCGGCCGGGTCCGCTGGCGCACCGGCGCGCTCTTCGCCGCCGCCGGACTGCCCGCCGCCATGGCCGCCGGGGCGCTGTCCGCCCATCTACCGGGCGCGCTGCTGACCGGCGCCTTCGCCGTGCTGGCGGCGCTCGCGGCCTGGCGGATGCTGATGCCGCCCAAGGCGGAGGCGCAGGAACGTTCCGCCGCAGGACTCGGCCGCTCCACCGCGGCGGGCGCCGGACTCGGCGCCGTCACCGGGCTGCTCGGCGTCGGCGGCGGCTTCCTCGCCGTACCGGCCCTGGTGTCGGTGCTCGCCTTCACCATGGCCGAGGCGGTCGGCACCAGCCTGCTGGTCATCACCGCCAACTCGCTCGCCGCCCTGCTCCCCCGCCTCGGCGCGACCGGAGCGATCGACTGGGCCGTGGCCGCCCCCTTCACCGGGGCCGCGATCCTCGGTGCCTGGGACGGCAAGCGGCTGGCCGACAAGCTCAGCGGGCGCACCCTCCAGAAGGCCTTCGCCATCGCCCTGCTCGCCGTTGCCGCGCTGATGCTGATCACCACGCTGAGCTGATCACAGCGGCGGGCCGACGCCCCCGATCCCACCCCCACCACCAGTACCGGTACCACCCTTCCCGAGAGGACCCCACCCCGATGACCACGCCGCTGACCGTCGAGCAGCTCCAGCCCCGCCTCGAACAGCTCACCCTCATCGACGTCCGCTCCCCCGGCGAGTACGCCGCGGGCCACATCCCCGGCGCCCTGAACGTCCCGCTGGACCAGCTCGACCGCGCCCTGCCCGCGCTGCGCGAAGCCGCCGGGCAGGGCGAGATCGCCGTGGTCTGCGCCGCCGGGCCGCGCGCCGACAACGCCTGCCACCGGCTGGCCGAGGCCGGTATCCCGACCCTCACCCTCACCGGCGGCACCAACGCCTGGGCGAACGCCGGCCGGCCGCTGGACCAGGTGGCCGGCGCCCGCCGGGTGTGGGCACTGGACCGCCAGGTCCGCCTGGTGGCCGGCTCGCTGGTCCTGGCCGGCGTGCTCCTCGACCTCGCCCTGCCGGGCGCCCGCTGGGTCTCCGCGGCCGTCGGCGGTGGGCTGGCCTTCTCCGCGCTGAGCAACACCTGCGCGATGGGCTCGCTGCTCTCCAGGCTCCCGTACAACCGGCCCCGCCCCGGTACGCCGAGCCTGGACCAGACGCTCGCCGCCCTCGGCCGCTGAGCCCGGTCCGGGGCCCCGACCGTCACGGGGCCCCGGACCGCGCTCCCACCGGCGTGAAGGCCCTGCCCACCCCCGTCGGGCAGGGCCTTCACCGCTTCTTCCGGTCACCTTCCGGAAGTCGTCACGGTACAGCCCGTTGACGTGATCGAGCCAGCCATGTGAAATGTCACCCATCACATGCGATGCGTCACACCGCTGCGCAATTTGAACGTTCAAGCTCATCCGCCACCGTCGCCACCGCCCGCCCACCCGACCGGAGGTAGCTCAGCCGTGCCGCCCCGCCCCCGCGCCTTACCGACCGGTCTCGCCCTCCTGACCGTCCTCGCCGCCCAGGCCCTCGGCGCCGCCCCGGCCCCGGCGGCCGTCGGAACGCCGCTCGTCGACGGCGGCAGCTACGTGCTCGGCTCCGCCCTGGACGGCAGCTGCCTGGGCCCCCAGTACTCCCAGCCCGCCCCCGGCACCCCGGTGGTCGGCGCGGCCTGCGGCCGGCTGCTCAGCCAGCGCTGGCAGCTGCGCCGCTCCGGCGGCGACTACCTCCTGGTCAACGCCGCCAGCGGCCGCTGCCTCACCCTCGGCGGCCCGGACCGCCGACCCGCCACCGCCGACTGCGGCAGCTCCCCCGAGGCCGAGCGCTTCGCCCTCTCCCGCGCGCCGCAGGGCACCTACACCCTCACCGTGCGCGGCACCGGCGCCTGTCTGACCGCCGACCCGGCCCCGGTGAACCACCACTGCGACGCCCGCCCCTCCCACCGCTGGACGCTCACCCGCACCGAGCCGCTGGTCCTCGCCGACCCCGGCTTCGAGCAGGGCTCCGGCAGCTGGACCTTCACCGGCCACACCGGCACCGCCACCAACAACCCGCACGGCGGCAGCCGCCTCGCCTACCTCGACGCCGGCCCCGGTTACGCGGTCAGCCAGCAGGTGACCGCCGTCTCCGCGGGCGCCTACGACCTGTCCGCCTGGATCGCGACGGGCGGCGCGGGCGGCACCTTCTCGGTGAGCGTCAACGGCACCGTGGTGCGCTCCCTCCCGCTGCCCGAGCAGCCCCTCTACACGAAGTACACCCTCCCCCGGGTCGCGGTCGCCCCCGGCGACCGGCTGACCCTCACCATCGGTTCCTCCCCGACGGGCTGGGTCAACGTGGACGACGCCGCCGTCGCCCCGGCCGCCCCCAACGACCCGGTGATCAGCTCCTCCGACCCCGAGGCCGTCGCCCTCTTCGACTGGGCCAAGACCAAGGCCAACAGCTGGGTGCAGCAGGCCGGCGCCACCGGCGTGCTCGACCAGGACGAGAACCACCCCGGCGGCACCGGCACCACCACCTACGACGCCAGCTACTGGGCCGGTTACCCGTTCCGCTCCGCCTTCTACAGCCGTGACTTCGCCCACCAGCTGGTCGGCGCCCACCTGCTCGGCCTGGACGCCGAGAACAAGACCATGCTGCGCGGCTTCGCCGCCTCCGCCACGGACGTCAACAAGCTCTACCCGGTCTGGGCGCTCAACTTCGACGCCCGCAGCTACCTCGCCATCGACTACCGGAACCCCGACCGCTTCGTCCGCGAGCTGCCGGCGCCGTTCGAACTCGTCCAGCAGGCCGGCGAGGCCTTCCGCTGGACCGGCGACCGCGACTACGCCGAGGATCCGGGCCTCGGCCGGTACGTGCGCAACACCCTCGGCCCGTTCATCGCCGCCCGCCCCGGCCCGGTCGACAACGGCGGGGTGCCGATCCCGCAGGCCACCAGCCGCAGCATCTTCGCCGGTACCGCCAGCTACGCCGAGAACGCCACCCGCACCTACGCCGAGGCCGGCGACGCGGTCGGCGCCCAGTACCAGGCCTACCTCGCCGCGGCCGCGCTGGCCGAGGCCCGGGGCGACGCCACGTCCGCCGCCGGCTACCGCAAAGCCGCCGACCAGCTGCGCACGTACGTCAACTCCACCTGGAGCGTGGACGGTTCGCAGCCCGGCGAGGTGGTGCACGGCTACGACACCACCGGCAAGCCGGTCACCGGCTGGGGCTACGAGGCGAGCGTGCTGATGCCCGTCAAGCGGCTGCTCGACCCGGGCCCGCGCCGGGACGGCTACCTGGCCGCCATCGACGCCGCCGACTCCGGGCCGGAACGCTCGGCCAACCTGGAGGCCTACACCTACCTGCCGGACGCGTTCTTCGCCGGCCACGACGGCACCACCGCCTGGAAGTGGATGCGGCACATCTACGAGAGCACCGGCGAGCCGCACGTGAGCGGCGCGATGCTGAACGGCGACTACCCCGAGGTCCCGTTCACCCTGCTCGCCCAGACCGTCCAGGGCCTGCTCGGCGTCACCCCGGACGCCGCCGGCCACGCACTCACCACCGTCCCGCAGCTGCCCGCCTCGATGGGCTGGCTCCAGGTCGCGGGCATCCCGGTCGGCGCCGGCACGGTGACCGTCCGCCACGACGGCGCGCAGCGCAGCACCGTCACCAACACCGGTACCGAGTCGCTGACCTGGGAGGCCCGCTTCCCCGGGCAGCACGCCCGCATCACCGTCGACGGCGAGCAGCGCGAGGCCCGCACCACGACCGTCGACGGCGCGACCTTCACCACCACCACCGTGACCCTCACCCCCGGCCGCCCCGCGACCGTGACCGTCACCGACTGACCCCCACACCGCACCACCGCGGCCGGCCGGCCCCACCCGGCCGGCCGCGCTCTCCCCGAGACTCCCTGACGGACAGCCATTCCCCCACCACCCCCTCAGGAGGGCGCACATGCGCCGAACCCGCCGCCATGTCGCGGCATCCCTGCTCTCCCTCGCCCTCGCCACCGCCGGCCTCGGAGCCGTCGGCCTCGGCACGGCCGCCCCCGCCGCCGCGCTCGGCAACGGCAACGCCCTGACCCCGCCGATGGGCTGGAACTCCTGGAACTCCCTCGGCACCGAGGTCACCCAGGAGCAGGTCGTCCAGACCATCGACTTCATGGCCGCCAACGGCCTGGTGGCGGCCGGCTACGACACCGTCACCATCGACGACGGCTGGTCGCTCTGGCACCGCGACGGCCAGACCACCGACCTCGTCCGCAACGCCGACGGCGGCATGCAGTTGTACGACAACGCCGGGAACCCGGTCAGCGGCACCGACGGGAACGGCAACGACCCCACCTCCGGCCACCTGATCCCCCGCCCCGACCACTTCCCCGACCGGACCGCCGGCGGGCGCACCGTCAACGGCATCGCGTACCTCGCCCAGTACGCGCACAGCAAGGGCATGAAGTTCGGCCTCTACGCCACCGACACCTACCTCACCTGCCAGATGCACCCCGGCAGCCTCGGCCACGAGTCCACCGACGCGGCCGACTTCGTCTCCTGGGGCGTCGACTTCGTCAAGTACGACGACTGCCCGTACGGCCCTCAGATCGTCGGCCCGGACGGGCACAACTACTACACCCAGGGCGAGGGCAAGGAGCTGACCCGCTCCGTCTACGCCCGGGTGCAGACCTTCCAGCACGCCCTGGACGCCGCCTCCGCCGCCCAGGGCAAGCCCAAGGTCACCCTCAGCGTGTCCGCCCAGCCCGCCCACACCGGCGTCCCGTACCTGCTCGCCGCCGACGACCCGGCCCGCACCGACCCGGTGGTCCAGGCCGCCGGGACGGCCCCGTTCAGCGCCCCCGGCTATGCGCCCACCGGCGTCTGGTGCGGTCAGGTCGCCAATCTCTGCCGGATCGGCGGCGACCGGGACAGCGAGCTCGACGGGGTGCTCTGGAACGGGCAGTTGCGCACCGCACTGGAGTACCCGGGCAACGTCCGCCCGGGCAGCTGGAACGACCTGGACATGATGTTCACGGGCTGGCAGGACGTCTACGGCCTGTGGGGCACCACCGACACCTGCGTCTGCCACAAGCCCTTCACCGACGACGAGTCCCGCACCGAGGCCTCGGTCCTCGCCATGCTCGCCGCTCCGCTGATCTCCGGTGCCGACCTGCGCACCGCCGCGCAGTCCCAGCACAGCGACCGCGGCTACACCTGGTCCACCGGGATCAACGACGCGAGCCTGGCGATCCTGAAGAACCGCGAGGTGATCGCCGTCGACCAGGACAGCCTGGCCAAGCCCGCCACCCTGGTCGGCGCCAAGCCGGCCGACGGGCACGCGCCGGTGGTCCTCAAGCGGCAGCTCGCCAACGGCGACACCGCCGTGCTGCTGGTCAACCAGGACCCGTCGGCCGGCCGCACCGTCGCCACCAGCCTCACCGAACTCGGCCTCGGCGGCTCCGGCTACCAGGCCAAGGAGCTGTGGACGGGCGCGAGTTCGACCGTCACCGGACCGCTCGGCGCCTCGCTCCCGGCGCACGGCGCGGCCCTCTACCGGCTCACCCCGAAGTCGACGGGCGGGCCGTCGGGCGTCGTCGACGACGGCAAGTACCACGCGCTGACCAGCGGCGGCCTCGCGCTGTCGCTGCTCGGCTCCTGCACCGCGCCGATCGGCTCGATCACCGACCTGGAGGCGCAGCGCCCCGGTGATGCCGCCCAGCAGTGGACCTTCACCACCAACTCCGACGGCACCGTCCGGATCACCGACAACTGCGACACCGCCACCCACCGGCACACCGTGCTCTCCGCCGGAAGCTCGGCCGGATACAGCGCCTACCTGCTCGACCTGTCGCCCGGCAACCCCTGGCAGGAGTGGAAGCTGACGCAGGACCCGGCCGGCGCCGTCACCGTCACCAACGTCGCCACCGGCCTCGTCCTCGACGCGGGCGCCGGCACCGCCGGAACCCCCGTCACCACCCGCCCGGCCGCCGGCCAGGCCTGGACCCTCGGTTCCTGAGGACCCTCACTCCCGGGTGCCAGCCGTCCGCTGCGCAGAGCGGGCGGCCGGCATCCGGACCAGCACCGCCACGCTCAGGCCGAAGACGAGCACGCCCAGCGGGACGTGGACCGCCGGCACGTGCGCGATGCCGAGGACGACCTGCGCCGAGGCCAGCACCAGGAAGCCCGACGCGTACAGGACCGGGCGGGGCGAGCCGCCGCCCGGCCGCCAGGCCAGGACGGCGGCGAGCACGTACAGCATCGAGGCCCCGTACATCACCCGCGCACCGACGCTGTGCAGCGCTTCGCCGTAGGAGGTGGAGAGCAGCAGGCCGGCCGAGACCGCCTGGAGGAAGACGGTCGCGGTCTGGAGCGCGACGGAGACCCGCAAGAAGGCCCGGGTGCGCTGTTCCACCGCCGTTCCTGACGCCGTTTGCGCCGTTGCACCCGCCGTGCTGTGGATGGCCATGTCGCGTTCCCCTCTTCTGCCTCGCGGCGGTTGGTCGATAGTGTCCCGGTGATCCGACGACACAGGCCGGCGAAATGTGAGGCGGGGTTGCGTCCCGGGGCGAACATCGCACTCCGGCGCCCTGTCGGGCCGGACCGGCGAGAGCGGGAGCGGGAGCGGGAGCGGACGAGACGCAACAGGGAGTGGCCCCGACCATGAGCACCACAGCCGAGCCCGGGCGGGAGCGGTCCGTACCTGACCTGAGCGTGATCGTCGGCGAGCGGCGGCAGCTCATCAACCTCGCCTACCGGCTGCTCGGTTCGCTGGCCGAGGCGGAGGACGCGGTGCAGGAGGCGTACGCCCGCTGGTACGCGCTGTCGCGACCGCGGCAGGAGGCCATCGCCTCGCCCGGCGCCTGGCTGACCACGGTGGTCACCCGGGTCTGCCTGGACCTGCTCGGATCGGCCCGGGTCCGGCGGGAGCACTACGTGGGCGAGTGGATCCCCGAGCCGCTGCCCGACCGCAGCGAGTGGATCGGCGGGTCGGCCGGCGGCGGACCCGCCGATCCCGCGGACCGGGTCACGCTGGACGAGTCGGTGGACATGGCCTTCCTGGTCGTCCTGGAGACGATGACCCCGGCCGAACGGGTGGCGTTCGATGAACGCACCAGGGTGATCGTCACGGCGGTCACCGGCCGACCGGTGTCACCCCGGCACCCGCGGGCTCGGGACCGGCGGACGGCACCACCGGCTCCGGCAGCGTCCGGAACAGTGCCCAGCTCAGCAACGGCATCAGCACCAGCGGGAGCAGCGCCGTGCGCAGCGAGGTCGCGTCCGCGAGGCTGCCGATCACCGGGCTCGCCAGGCCGCCGATGCTCACCGTCAGCCCGAGGGTGATCCCACTCGCCGTGCCGATCCGCGACGGCAGGTAGTCCTGCCCCAGCGTCACCTGCAGCGAGAACGGCACATACAGCCCCGCCGAGGTCAGCGCCACGAACAGGTACAGCACCGGGCCCGGCACCAGCAGCATCCCGGCCACCGCGACCGCCGCCACCAGGTACGACCAGCGGGCCACCGCGACCCGCCCCCAGCGGTCCGCCAGCGCGCCGCCCAGCACCGAGCCCACCGCGCCGCCCGCGTACAGCACCACCAGCGCCGCGGTGCCCGCCGCCGGACCGCCGCCGAGACGCTGGGTGGCGAACAGCGAGAGGAAGGTGCTCAGGCCGACGAAGGCGATCGAGCGGCAGACCACCGCCAGCGACAGCTTCAGGAATGCGGCCCTGTCGTCGGCGGCCGGCACCGGTGCCTGCGCCGCCCCGGCCGCCCGCCGCCGCTCCAGCTCGCGCAGCACCGGCAGGCAGAGCACGGCGCCCGCGAGCGCGGGCAGGGCGAGCAGCGGGGTCAGCCGCAGTCCGCCCGCCCCGACCACGGCGGCGACCAGCAGCGGGGCGGCCGCGAAGCCCAGGTTGCCGCCCAGCGAGAACCAGGCCATCCCCCGGTGCGTGCCCGGCCCGCCCTGCGACCCCGCTGCCCCGTGGACCCGCTGCGCCGCCAGCCGGGCCACCCGGGCCGACTCCGGGTGGTAGGCCGCCACCCCGACCCCGGACAGCGCCACGAAGGCCAGCGTCAGCCCGTACGAGCCGCTCACCCCGCTGAGCGCGATGCCCGCACCGCCCAGCAGGGTGCTGGCCGGCAGCAGCCAGGGCAGCGGCCGGCGGTCGGTGAGCGCGCCGAACAGCGGCTGCGCCACCGAGGAGAGCAGCGAGGCGGCGAGCACCACCCCGGACACGGCGGCGTAGCCGTAGTGGCGTTCGGTGACGAAGAAGGGCACCAGGGCCGCCACCGCGCCCTGGTAGACGTCCACACAGGAGTGCCCGACGGAGAGCAGCAGGATCGACCGGCGGTCGGAGTTCTTCGGCATGCCGTCAGCCTCGGGCCTGCACGTGCTGTCGAACTTCCGATAACCTGCCATCCGATGCCGAGAATCCGCCACGCTCCCGTCGCGTCGACCGAGGCCCGGCTGCTGCCCTCCGGCGGAGCCATCGACGCGCACCGGCACGACGACCACCAGATCGCCTACGCGGCCCGCGGCGTGCTGAGCATCACCACCGACGCCGGCTCCTGGGTCGCCCCCGGCAACCGCGCCCTGTGGATCCCGGCCGGCACCGTCCACGCCCACCAGGCCCACGGCGAACTCGAACTCCACCTGGTCGGCCTGCCCGCCGCCGACAACCCGCTCGGCCTCGGCCGCCCGACCGTCCTCGCCGTCGGCCCGCTGCTGCGCGAACTGATCGTCGCCTACACCCGAACCGCGGAGCAGGACAGCCCCGAGCGCACCCGGCTGCGCGCCGTCCTGCTCGACCAGCTGCGCGCCTCCCCCCAGCAGCCCCTCCACCTGCCCACCCCCGCCACGCCCCTGCTGCGGTCACTGTGCGCGCTGCTGGAGGCCGACCCGGCCGACGGCCGCACGCTCGCCGAACTCGGCCGCGCCGTCGGCGCCAGCGACCGCACCCTCTCCCGGCTGTTCCGCGCCGACCTCGGCATGACCTTCCCCCAGTGGCGCACCCAGCTGCGGCTGCACCACGCCCTGGTGCTGCTCGCCGAGGGCCTGCCGGTCACCACCGTGGCGCACCGCTGCGGCTGGGCCTCGGCCAGCGCCTTCATCGACGTGTTCCGCCGCACCTTCGGGCACACCCCGGGCGGGCACGCGCCACGCTGAACGCCGTTGTCCGTGCGGCGTGGGAGGCTTGGGGGCATGTGCGGCCGCTTCGTCTCCACCACCACGCCCCAGGACCTCGTCTCGCTGCTCGGAGAGCTCCGCTGGGACCCGGCCGAGACTTTCGCGCCGAGCTGGAACGTCGCCCCGACCGACCCGGTCCCGGCCGTCCTGGAGCGCGTCGACCGGGAGACCGGCGAACTGCTGCGCCAACTGCGCCCGCTGCGCTGGGGCCTGGTCCCGTCCTGGTCCAAGGACCCGTCCGGCGGCGCCCGCATGATCAACGCCCGCTCGGAGAGCGTCGACACCAAGCCCGCCTTCCGCAAGGCCTTCACCGCCCGCCGCTGCGTGATCCCCGCCGACGGCTACTTCGAGTGGCGCGAGGTCCCCGCCGGCGCCGGCCACAAGAAGTACAAGCAGCCGTACTTCCTCAGCACCGGCGGCGTCATGCTGATGGCCGGACTCTACGAGTTCTGGCGCGACCGCACCCGCCCCGAGGACGACCCGCTCGCCTGGCTGGCCACCACCACCGTCCTCACCACCGACGCCACCGACGCCGCCGGCCGCGTCCACGACCGGATGCCCCTCACCATCGCCCCCGACGACCTCTCCACCTGGCTCTCCCCCGCCCACACCGACCCCGCCGAACTCCACCACCTGCTGCGCCGCCCCGCCGACGGCGCCCTGCGCGTCCGCGCCGTCCCCACCACCGTCAACAGCGTCCGCAACAACGGCCCCGAACTGCTGGCCGCCGCCCCGGACCCACTGGGGCTCGCGGACTGAGTCCGAACCAGGGAGATCGCATGAACGGCACCCCCGCAGGCATCGTCGAGGCGGCGTTCCGCCACTACCGGTCGCAGGACCGGGAGGCGGCCCTGCCGCTGTACGCCGAGGACTTCACCTTCACCAGCCCCCAGGACGACCGCATCGACAGGGCCGCGTTCTTCGAGCGCTGCTTCCCCACCGCCGACCGGTTCACGGAGCAACGGCTGCTGCGGGTGACGCCCGCCGACGGGGAACTCGTCTTCGTGCACTACGAGTACGAGCTGACCACCGGCGACCGTTACCGCAACGTCGAGGCGATCACCGTCCGGGACGGGCTGATCCGGGAGGTGCAGGTCTTCTTCGGCGGTCGGGTGCAGGCGGCTCCGTGAACCCGCCTCTCCGCCGGCGGTTCGGCACCCGGCCTCACGCCGCCCCCGGCCTGCCCAGCGGGAGCAGGTACTGGATGGGCTCGCCGAGGTCGTCCAGGCCGAGGAGTTCGTGGGCCAGGTCGTCCTGGAGGCCGCCGAGAGGGGTTGTGCCGAGGCCGAAGGCCGCGGAGGTCAGCAGGAGGTTCTGGGTCAGGTGGCCGGCTTCCAGGAGGCCGAGGCGCAGGGCGCGCAGGCCGTAGCGGCGGCGCAGGTGGGCCAGGTCGAGGTGGACGGCGAGGACGGCGGGGGCGTGGTCGATGCCGATGGCGTCCGGGTCGCCGGCCGGGCGGGCCAGGTAGGAGGAGAGCGCCTTGAGGTCGTCGAGGGCGGGGGCCGGGCCGATCGGGCGCAGGCTGCGGTGTTCGGGGAGGCACTGGTAGGTGCCGGCGGGCAGGCCGTCCACGGCGAGGGCGAGCACCCGCAGCCGGACGGTGTGCAGGGCGCCCGCACTGGGGTACGGGCGGTGGCCCGTGCCCGGGTTCGGGGCGTAGGCGGACCAGAGCAGTCCGCCGAGGGCGCCGGCGGTGAGCGGGCCGGTCAGCGGGCCCCGGGTGGAGTGGCGGGTGCGCAGGGCGTCGGCGAGGGTGACGGGCGGCAGCGGGTCGGCGGGCAGCGGGAGGTCACCGGGGCGGGGGCGCGGCACCGGACGGTGCGGCAGGTCGCGCAGGGCGGTGTCCTCGCTGCGGCCGATCTGGAACTTGCTGCGCTCCAGGTACTGGTGGTCCGGGGCGTGGTGGTCGGCAGGGAAGAAGGTGAACGGCCGCCCGGTCTCCAGCAGGGTGCGGGCGGCGAGGCGGCAGACCGCCCGCTCCTCGTCGGGGCCGACGCCGAGCCGGTTGAACAGCATGTGCAGCTGGGAGGCCCAGATCCAGGAGAGGCGCTCCGCGGAGTCCGGGGCCGCCACGGCCCGCATCCGGGCCGCGGTGTCCGCGACCCGCGCCGCCCAGTCCCCCAGCCAGGGCTCGGCCGTACCGGCGTCCAGCGCCGCGCGCAACACCCGGGCCCGGTGGGCCAGTGCCTCCCGCTGCCGGGCGAACACGGTGTTGACCCGGACGTGGACGGCGGCCCCGGGCAGCGGCCGGAACTCGGTGACCCACCGCCAGGACGCGGCATGGCGGCGCAGCCAGCGGGAGGCGGCGAGTTCGTCGAGGCCGAGGGCGTGCGCGGTGGCGTGGGCGAGGTCGAGCGCGAGCGGCAACCGGTCCTCGGGGGCCGCGCCGAGGGCGCGCAGGGCCCGGACGGCGGTGCGGGTGGAGTGGGTGAACACCTCCTCGGCGACCGGCAGCAGGGCCGCGCCGCCGTAGCGCTCGGTCTCGGGCTCGTACGGGACCGCCGTGACCTCGCCGTGCCCGCCCGCGAACGGGCCGTCGGGCGGGGTGCGGCGGGCGGCGAGTCGGGTGAGCTCGGCGGCGAGGGAGTCGGGCGCCGGGCCCGGGCCGCGGTAGCGGATGCGCAGGTGGGGGCCGCCCTCGCCGTAGCGGATGAAGAACCATTCGGTGTCGGCGAGCCCGTCCATCAGCGGGGCGAGGTCCTCGGTGAGGAAGGCGTCGGCCTCGCGGGCGGACAGCGGCAGCGCGAGGTGCAGGCTGTGCCAGGTGGCGACCGGCAGCGCGTGGGTGGTCATCGCGGGCTCTCCGGAAGGCTAGGGGAACGGGTGCGGGTGGAAGGGGAGTTCGTCGTGGCGCAGCGGCGCCGGGGTGCGGCCGAGGCGGTACGGGACCTCCAGCAGGCGGGGCAGGCCGCGGGTGCGGCGGTTGGCGTGGCCGAAGGTCATGGGCAGCGTGCCGGGGACGACGACCTTGGCGCAGTGCAGGCCCAGCCGCTCGCGGATCCCGGGCTCGTCCTGGGTGACCGCGAGGACCTCCAGGCCCTCCCCCGCCAGCCGGGCGATCGTCCGCTCCAGCAGTTCGGTGAGGTCGGTGACCGGTTCGGGGGCGCCGGGCCAGCGCTCGGTCCAGGGTACCGGCGGCGGGCCCGCGAAGAGGAAGTCGAGCCGGGGCTGGGCCTCGGGCAGGGCGTTGAGGCCGACGTGGTCGTCCAGGCCGACGACCAGCTCGGGGCGGTCCAGCATCGGGCGCAGCCGCTGCGGGTCGCGCGGACCGCCCGGGGCGGTGGCGCGGTGCGGCGCCTCCTGGACGTTGGTGACCACCTCGGCGACGGCGGAGCGGATCGCCGTCCGGGGGTCGTGGTGGGCTCCGGCGGCCAGGAAGGTGTGCGGGGCGTCGGGGCGGCCGCCGCGGTGGCGGCAGAGGGCGATCACGGCGGGCACGCCGAGGTCGTTGGTGGCGTCGAGCAGGGTGAGCCGGTAGCCGAGCAGCCGGGCGCGGTCGGCGAGTTCGGCGATCTGCGGGTCCTCGGTGGGGACGGTGACGCCGGGCAGCGGGGTGCGGGCGTACCAGGCCATCAGGAAGGCGTCGCGCTCGGCGACCTCGAACAGTCCGTAGAGCGCGGCCTCCTGGGGGCTGTTGCCGAGTCCGCAGCCGTTCGAGGACTCGTAGACCACCCGGGGACGGTCGCGGCCGGGTACGTCCCAGTAGGCGACGTGCTCCGGGACGGCGACCGGGCGGCGGTGGGTGAGCGACCAGCCGTGCACCCAGTCGAGTACCAGTTCCGGGGTGTACGGGACGGTGGCCACGGCGGGGTGTCCCGGGTCGGCATCGTCGGGCAGGCCGAGCCGGACCGGGTCGAGGACGGCCCCCGGGCCGACCTCGCCCGCCAGCTCGGCGTAGGAGGCCCGCAGCACGGTTCGGCGTCCGAGCGGCCGCATGCCCGCGTACCGCTCCACCGCCTCGAACAGCGCGACCCGTTCGCTGGAACGGAAGTCCGCGGCCCGCCCGTACCCGCCGTCATCGAGCGCCCGGCCGTCGGTCACCCAGGCGGTGGTGAGGGCGAAGGCCGAGTCCTCGGTGCGGAACAGCCGGCGGACCGGGCCGAACCGCTCGTCGTACAGCTCGGCCCGCAACTGCCCCGGTTCCGTACGCTCGTTGGGCCCGCGTAGGACGGCCGGGTCGGGCAGCGGGCGGGGGGTGGCGGGCAGCCGGGCGGCCCCGGGCGTGTCGGCGGGCAGCGGGTGGCAGACCTCGCAGCCGCCGACCGGGCGGACCCGGTGGGTGGACCAGGTGGCCCGGCCGCCGTGCACCACGTGGACGGTCGCCGCCCCGGCCGCCGGGGGGACGGCGGGCTCCGCGGCCGGCGGGGCGGTGGCCAGGTCGGCGGCGAGCGCGGTCACCGCGTCGGCGAAGGCCGGGGTGCCGGTGCCCCCGAGCGCCAGGTCCGGGCTCTGCCAGGGCACCCGGCCGCCGGCGGTGGCGAGCCGCTGGTACTCGACGCAGGCGAGGCAGGCCGGTGCGCCGGGGGCGAGCACCGGCCCGACCACGGTCAGCGCGCCGTCCTCGCGCACCGGCACCAGGCGTACGGGGTATGCCAGGGCGTGCCGGCTGAGCCGGGCGGCCAGGCCGAGGGTCCACTCGGCGAGGTGGACGACGGCGGTGCCGCTGGTGGTGGCCAGCGCCTGGGCCGGGGTGAGGACCGGTAGCTCGCTCATGGGCGGCCTTCCTCGGTGACGAGGGCGGTGAAGCCGCAGCCGTCCAGGGCGTCGGCGTACGGGCGGGCCTCGGGGGTGGCGGGCTGCCAGCGGGTGGTGCGCAGGCCGGTGAGCCGGACCAGGACGGCGTGCAGGTCCGCTTCCCGGGCGGCGACTTCGGCGAGCCAGCGGTCGGCCCAGCCCGGGTCCGCCCAGGCCGCCGGGGTGCGCCCGGCGGCGGCGAGCGGGGCGGCGGCGCCGGAGAGGGCTGCGTGGTGGGCGGCGACGAGGCCGCCGTCCCGGGCCAGCAGGCGGGTGAGGACGGCCAGGGCTGCGTGGGCCACCGCGTCGGCGGGGGTGGCCTCGACCGCCCGGACCCCCTCGACCTGTGCCAGGTACACCCGCTCGGAGGATAGTTGACTGATCGTCAGATCTGGTTTGCGGTCGAGCCGGCGGGCCAGGACGCCGCACCAGTGCCCGGCCTGTGGGTGGTCCCGCCAAGCGGACTGCGGCACCACGCGCTCGCCCCGGACCGGCCTACCGAGGACGGCCCGGCGCAGGGCCCGGCCGAGGGCGTGGCCCGGGTCGGCCCCGACCACCGGCACGGTTCCGCCGCCCAGCGCCGCCAGATGCAGCTCGGCGGACCGGCACGCGGCGGCCAGCCGGGCGAGGTCCGTCCGCGCCGCCCCGGCCACCAGCAGACCGGACGGGCTGTCGCAGAAGACCAGGGCCACGGGCAGCTGTGGGAGGTCGCCCGGGGAGGGCGCGTCCAGCACGCCGAGTCGGGGGTCGCCGAGGGCGTTCACCCGGCGAAGTGCCTCGGCCAGGTCCCCGGGTGGCGCGGCCACGGCTCCGGGGCCCGCCGCCCACGGATGGTGCTCGGCTCGCGGCGGGCGGGCCTCGGCGATCAGGACGGCGGGGCGCCCGGCGAGCAGCCGCGGGTCGTCGGCCGGCTCGGCCGGGTCCGGCAGTCCCGCGACGGCGCAGAGCAGCCGCTGGGCGCCGGCGGCGGCGAGCAGTGCGAGGAGCGCGGCGGGCGGTTCCGCACCCGGGTCGAGGCCCAACCGGGCGGCGACTGCCGTGGCGTCCGTCCGGGCCCGGGCCGGGTCGGCCGGCTCGGTGACGAAGCCGCCGTCCGCGCCGAGCTGCACCGCGACCGCCACCGCGCGGGCCGCCGGGTCGTCCGCCGTGGCCACCACCCGGCCGGCGGGCAGTCCGGGCTCGGCGACCACCGCCGGAGCCCTTGTCCCGCCCCGGGCCAGGGCGCGCACCACCGCGCGGGCGAGCGGGCCGTCCGGGTCAGCGGCGGCCACCACCGGGTGCGCCGCCGCCAGGGCCGCCGCTGCGCCGCCGGGATCGTCCGCCACCGAGCCCGGCCAGGGCGGCAGTCGGGCCCCGTCCGGGTGGTCCACGAGGAGGCCGTGCTCACGCAGCCGGGCGGTGACGGTGGCCAGCGCGGCCGCCAGTTCCGGCTCACCAGCGGCGTCGGCGGGCTCCGGGTCCGGCCCGGCGTCGGCGTCCGGCCCGGCGTCGGGTTGCCGCTCGGCGTCCGCGTCCGCGTCCGCGTCCGGCCCGAGCCGGGCGGCGAGCACCTGCCACAGCGCCGGGAGCGACCGGCTGCCCTCCAGGGTGAGGCTGGCGTCGCGGCCGCGCAGGTGCAGCCCCTCGCGCAGCGGCGTCACCGCCACGCCGGGGCGCAGCCGGGGCCGGACGGCTTCCGGTTCGGTCGTCATGCCGCCGCCCCCTCCATGCCCGTCTTCTCCATCCCGGGCTCCTCCGCGCCCTTCTCCTCCACGGCGCCGAGGACCGCCTGCCACCGGTGGCCGGTCAGCTCGGGCACGCTGCGCACCAGCAGGTGGGCGGCGAGGTAGCGCTCCACCGGGCGGACGTCGCAGATCGCGAGCAGCCGGTACAGGCCGTTGGTGCCGGCCCGGTTGATCAGGTAGTCCGGGCGCTGCCACATCGCGCCGTCGGGGTCGGCGCGGTGCAGCAGGCGATGGAACTCGCTGTAGCGGGTGCGCAGTTCGGCGTTCCAGCGCTCGGCCGTGGCCCGGTCACCGAGGGCCTCCGCACGCTGCCGGTACTCGGCGTGGCGGCCGCCGAGGTCGGCCCCGGCCGCCAGCCGCCGCTCGGCCAGGCTCCAGGCGGCCGCCGACCAGTGCGCCCAGTCCCGCTCCCAGCCGCGCCCGCCGCCGCTGGTGATCCGGCCCACCAGTGCGGTGACCGCCCGGCCGGTGCGCTCCCAGCGGCGCTCGAAGCCGGCCCGCAGGCTGCCGTCCGGGTCCTCGTGGACCAGGAAGTCCTCCAGGTGTGAGAGCACCGAGTAGTGCGCACCGACCAGCCCGTCGGGGTGCGCGGTGGCGTGCGCCGCCAGCGCCGTCAGCACCAGCTGCACCCGCGCCTGCGGCGTGTCGCCGTGCGCGCCGAGGAAGTGGCAGGCCGAGTCGAGGGCGGGCAGGCCGATCCGCAGCAACTCCTCGCGCAGCTCGGCGGATTCGGCGCCGATCAGTGCCCGCAGGGAGTGTTCGGCGGACCGGTCGACGGGCGCCGCCACCACGGTGTTGTCCGGCACCAGCGGCGCGTACGGCGGCGCGACCAGCTCCGCCCGTCCGGCGACGGCGGCCTCGGCGAGCAGCTGATCGTCCGACCGGTCGGCGACGGACGGGTGCACGATCGCCCACTCCCGCAACGCCTCGGCGGCCCGCTGCGCCGCCCCGGCCGCCCGCGCCTCCGGGCCGCGCAGCCGCAGCCGCAGGTGTGGCCCGTACCGCCAATGCCGCTCGACATGGGCGGCCAGCCCGTCGGCGGCCGCCTGCCGGGCCAGCGGCAGGACGGCTTCGCGCAGCGCGCGCGCCTTGTCGGGCTGGTAGTGGTACAGGACCACCTCCCAGGCGGTCGCGGCCTCCTGGCCGTCGGCCGGGTCACTCATCGGGCGCCTCCTCGGCGATGGCGGTACGGACGGAATCGAAGGCACCGGCGCCCTCCGCGCTGCCCCGGCCCGGCCGGTACGTCTCCACCACGAGTTCCACGGCCCGCGTCGGCTCCGCCTGTCCCGCGATGCCCGGGAGGGCCTCCTCCAGCACCACGCCGCGCTGGTGCCGGGTGAGCCACTTGGCCAGGTGGCGCAGGTGCAGCGGGTTGCCGAGGTCGACGGGCTGTGGCTTGGGGGCGCGCAGGTGGGCCACGAAGGCGTCGGCGGGGGTTCCCTCGGGGTCGGCGGCGGCCGGTACGGGGTGGAGGAAGAGCTGCTCGGGCAGGCCGAGCCGGGCCCGCCAGCGGGCGACGGCCGCGGCCGGGACCCCGTCGGGGCCCTGGTCCGTGGCGAGTTCGGCCCGCAGGGCGTCGAGCACCCCGGCCGGCAGGTGCCAGCGGCGGCGGGCGAGGACGACGTGCCGGTGGCGCAGGCGCGGGGTGCGCAGCACCTTGCCGCCGGGCGCGGCGAGGGTGGTGCGCGGCAGCAGCGGCCGGAAGTCGACGACCCCGTTGGGGTGGTCGGCGAGCAGCGGGCCGAGCCGCCGGGGCAGCATGACCGGCGCGAGGAAGCCCAGGTAGAGGACGTCGAGCAGCTCGCCGCTGCTCCTCAGCCGCAGCCGGAGCTGGTCGCCGGCCGGGTCGTGCACGAGGTCGAGGTCGGCCTCGGTGAGGCTGGTCCACCGCCGGTCGGGGCCGATCTCGTCGGCAAGCAGCCGCGGGTGCAGGTTGGCATTGAAGCCGCCGACCGGCCGGACCTGGGCGGCGCGGGCGCCGCCCCCGAGGCCGGACCGCAGCTGCCGGGCGACCTCGGCGGCGGCCCGCGGGTCCAGACCGTCGAGGAAGCGGCTGGTGAAGCGCCCCCAGCCGCCGTAGACGTGGTTGACGCACAACAGGCCGTCCACGGGCTCGTGTTGGACGAACCAGGAGTAGCTGAGCGGCCGGGCCGCGGTCCAGTGGGGCAGCCGGTCGGCCAGGGCGCGGACCTGCCCGGCGGGGAGCACGAGTTCGCCGTCCAGCTCCGGCAGGTGGGCGAACTCCTCGCGCAGCTCGGCCAGTTCGTCCGGCAGCGCCGGCTGCGCCCAGGCATCCGCCGCCTCGGCGCCGAAGTCCCAGGGCGCGTCGCACACCCCGCCGACGCCGTAGCGGGCGACGAAGCGGTCCCGGGCCGCCCGGCGCATCAGATGGCCGTGGTCGAACAGCTCGGCCAGTGCAGTGAGTTCGGCGAGCGCCGTACGGTCGGCCGCGTCCGGTCGCAGGTGCGGCGGCACCGGCGCGTGGACGTCCTCGCTGAGGACGCTGAGCGGTGCGGCCTCGTCCGGGACCGGCCGTCCGGCGTCGGCCAGCAGCCGCCGCCAGTTCGCACCGAGGGCGGCCAGCAGCGCGGGGCGGCGTTCGCCCGGAGTCCTGGCCAACTCGCCGGTTGCCAGGCCGAGTCGATCGATCCGTCGGGCCAGTTCGGCGTCCTCCGGCCATTGCCGCAGCCAGTCGGCCAGGCTCCGGAGCGGCTGCGGGTCCTGCGGGTCGACCGGCTCGGCGGGCACCAGCAGCCGGGCCGTCAGGAGCCGGTCCACGAAGCGGTGCACGGCCGGGTCGTCGCCCGGACGTCCGAGGGCCTCGGCGAGCCGGGCGGCGAGCCGCTCCGGTGGGGCCGGGACGGCCGCGAGCGAGGCGAGCAGGGCCAGTTCGGGCCGGGCGGCGAGCTCGACCTCCTCCTCCCGGGTGACCAGGTAGCGCCCGCCCGCGAACAGCACCTCGGCGCGGGCGTAGCGGGCCCGCCCGTCGGCGACCCGGGCGGAGCTGGTCATCCGGTGCGGCAGCGTCCGGCTGCGGCGGGGGTCGTCGAGCAGGGCCTGGACGAGCGCGGCGACCAGCGCCCGGTTCTCCCGGACGACCGCGCGCGGCTCGCCCGCCGGCTCGCCCGCCCACCCTTCGCAGACCCAGCCGACGGCGGTGAACCAGGACAGCGGGCTGGTCTTGGCGGTGGCCCGCAGGGCGTGCCGCAGAACGGCCGCCTCCTCCTTGCGGGCCCGGCCGCGCGCCTGCCCGGTCGCGCCCGCCGTGTTGGCCACCGCGCGCAGCAGGTCGGCGCTGGTGAGCGCGACGGCCCGGGTGAAGGCCGGCTCGCGGCAGACGCCGGCCAGGGCGGCCCGTTCGGCGGTCAGGGCGGGCGGGACGGCGTCGGCGAGGGCGGCCAGCAGCCGGGCCCGCAGCCGTCGCAGGTCCAGCCACTCGGCGAGTCGTGGGACGCGGCGCGGCAGGTCGGCCAGCCGGTCGAGCAGGGCCGCCCGCGGCGGGCGCCCGTTGTGCAGGTCGCGACGGAGCGGCAGCACGACCCGGCGGTGGAACTCCTCGTCGTGTCCGGCCCGGCTGGCGTAGAGGTCGTCGCAGAGGGCCGGCCGCAGGGCCTCGGCCGCGGCCTCGGCGGCGGCGAGTGCACCCAGCAGCGCCCGGGCGCCGACCGCGGCGGCGGACTGGGCGGGCCGGGCGAGCACGGTGGAGCGCACCAGGGCGTGGCGCGCGGTGTACGCGGCCGGGGCCGGTACGGGCGAGGGCGCCAGGACGTCCCGGGGCAGGGCGGCGCGGTCGGGCATGGCGGTTCCCTCCGGCGGGGCCTGGGGCGGGTCACGTGGGACTGCTCGGATCGGGCCGCGGCGTCGCGGCCCGGGCGGGGAACCGCACGTCAAGCCCCGGGTGCGCGGGACGGAACCCGGCGCGTCCAGGCGGACGCGTCGGGTTCCGTCCCGGTGCGGCGGCGCCGGCCCCGGAAGGCCCGGCCGGCAGGTTCGGCGTGCGGCCGAACCTCGGTGACGGTGCGTCAGACGATCGGCGCGACCATGGTGTCCGGCTGCGCGCAGGAGGACGAGCCCTGGCAGGAGCAGGAGCCCCAGGACGCGCCGTTCTCCGGCAGGGCGACGGTGTCGCGCAGCGAGGTGACGGTCAGCTCGCTGAGGTCGAGGTCCTGAAATTCGAGGCCCTCGGTGGCAGCGGTGCGGGACGTGGTGGTGTCGGACATGGCGTTCTCCCTGGAGTTGGCAGGCGTACCGGTCGGACCGGGAAGGTGTGCCTGCGAAGCGGGTGATGCGGGATGTGCCGGGCCCCCCGTGGGTGCGCCGTCCGCGGGCCGCTCGGACCCGGGCTTCGCGCCGCCCGAGGACGACTCTAGGCAGCGGGCGGCGGCCGCCGGTACGGGCGGCCGGCACCTTGGCCGGGAGCCCGTACCCCGTCGGCTCAAGACCGGTCGGGCTCAAGCGACGCTCCAGCGGCCCCCCACGGACCCCCGACCACGGCCCGATCCGGCCGCGACCGGCACCGGCCTCACGCGTCCTCCCGGCCTCCCCGCTCCTTGCCGTGGGCAACCTGGTTCATGAAGTCCTCCAGGGACTTCTTGACCAGCGCCCGATCGCGCGTCGAGCAGTGAAGGTTCAACGGGATGCACGGCCCGACGGGGCGTCGCCGCCGGGGCCCACGCGTTCGGCCGAGCGGCACGGCCCGACGGGGCGTCGCCGCCGGGGCCCACGCGTTCGGCCGACGGTGCCGTACGGCACGGGCCGGACGGAACCGCCGCCCGCCCGGGGCCGCTCAGGGCAGCGGCAGCAGCCCCGGCACCGGGCCGCCGCGCCGGGCGAGGCGGCGCAGGAAGGTAGCGACGCCGGGGGTGCCGACCGCCCAGGCCCGGGCCTGCGCGTCCGGTCGGCGGCCGGGCAGCAGCGGCCGGGCCGGCGGGCCGCCGGCCCGGGTGAGGATCAGCGCGGCCAGCTCCTCGGCGGCCGCCCAGTGCCGGGCCTCGCCGGTGGCCACCGCGAGGTCGACCAGGAGGTCCCCGACGCCCGCGAGGCCGCAGCAGCGGAAGACCTGCGCGGTCCTCGGGGCGAGCGTCCGGCAGGTGTCGGCCGCCTCGACGGCCATGGCGAGCAGCGCGTCGTCGCCGTACTGCCGGCCGGCCTGGACCAGCAGAGTGCCGATCCCGGCCAGCCCCCGGCACCAGGAGAGGTAGCGGCGGGTCGCCCCGGGCGCGCGGGCGGCGGCCACGATGCCCGGGAGGTCGGACGCGAGGCCGTCCACGATCCGGCGGGCGGCGAGCCGGGAGTCCTCGTCGGGCATCGCGAGCAGGAAGTGTGCGACGCCCGCGCGGCCGTGCGCGAAGCCCTCGGCCAGGGCCGCGGTGCCGGCGTTGGGCTCCTCCCCGAGGTCGTCCAGCGGCCGGCCGGCCAGCCGGGCGGCGCAGTCGGCCGCCGCCGCACGGTGCGCTCCGGCCGCCGGGCCGACGGCGGCGAGCAGCAGGTGCCCGGTGCCGATCCCGGCCGTGCCGGCGATCTGGTCCACACCGGTCCCTTCGTACCGGCGGTGCTCCGGGGGCTCGGTGCCCAGCGCGGCGGCCGCCTCGGCGAGGAACAGGTCGACGCCCGCACCGCCCTGGTACAGCGAGCCGTCCAGGTGGCCGAGGGCCGGGTGGGCGGCCGTCCAAGCGGCGAGTTCGGCGGCGGCGGCCCGGGCGTCCGGGCGGTCCGGGTGCTGGAGCAGTTCCAGACCGAGGCCGGCCGCGCCGTCGTACAGCGAGAGCAGTGTGCGAGGCCGCTCCGCGCCCGGGCCCGCGGCGACCAGCTCGCGGGCCATCCGGACGCAGGTGGTGACGGTGTGGTCGAGCGCCTGGGCCGGCCGGCCCGTGCCCCTTCGGGCGGGGGCGTCCCGTCGGCCCGGCACGGCCCCCTCCCGCAGCCCCGCCGCGGCGGCTGCGCGCCGGGCGGGGTCGAAGCTCAGCAGGCCCGCGACCAGCTCCTCCGCCGGGTGCCCGGGCTCCGGGAGGGCGGCGCGCAGGCAGGCCAGGGTGCGGTCGCGGTTGGTCGCCGGGTCCGGGTCGATCACCACCGGGTCGAGGCCGGTGAGGGCGTGGTGCAGGGTGGCGCCCAGCGCGTAGTGGTCCTCGGTGGGATCCTCCCCGGTGGCGCCGGGCAGGCCGTACCCGGCGGTGGCGCCCGGCGGGCGGTCGCCGGCCAGGGCGCTCACGCCGAAGTCGACCAGGGCGGGCCGGCCGTCCCGGTCGAGCACCACGTTCGCGGGCTTGAGGTCGCAGAGCACCACGTCGCGCGCGTGCACCGCGTCCAGCACCCGCAGCAGCCGGCGGGCCAGCGTCCACCAGTCCCGCCCGCCCGCGGCGCCGGCGTCGGCGCCGTACGGGCCGCAGGTGAGGACCTCGCGGCGCAGGTCGATCCGCCCGCAGGCGGTGCTGACCAGGTACTCGTCGGTGCCGTGCCGGAAGTAGTCGACCGGCGCGGGCACGCCGGGCACCCCGGCCAGCGCGTCGAGCACCCGGTGCTCGTGCCGCAGCCGGCCGCGCGCGTCGGTTCCCGCACCGTCCTCGGCGACGAAGGCCCGGGCCTGCTTGACCACCACCTCGCGCCCGGTGTCGAGTTCGACCGCGCGGTAGACGTGGCCGCTCGGCGCGCGGGTGATACCGGCGGTGATCCGGTAGCGGCCGGAACCGACCCGGGTGGTCGCCGGGCCGGCGGGGGCGCCGGGTGCCTCGAACGGGTCGCCCGCCCAGGGCGGCCGGCGGTAGCGGGCCTCGGCCAGGCCGGGGAACAGAGAGCCGTCCGGGCCGGTCATGCCGGCCTGCGCCTCGTCGTCGGTGACCCGGAACGGCCCGTAGCGGTAGTGCACCGGGGCGTCCGGTCGGACGGGCCGGTCGCTCACCACGGTGGGGCCTTCCCAGCCGGCCAGCGCCTGCGCCAACTCCAGTCCCAGGGTGCGGACTTCCTTCTGCCGGGGGTAGACCGTGACGGCCTTGCCCACGGCGGCGGCACCGTGCCGGCCGCTGTTGAGCTCCCACAGCGCCGCCGCGCTCACCGCGAACTTCACGTCGCAGACCCGGCCGAGCAGGATCGGGAGCGCCGTGTCCAGCAGCGCTTCGAAGCCCTCCGGGCGGGCGGACAGGTGCAGCTTCCAGCCGTGGGCGAGGTCCGGCATCCGGGGGTCCCGGAGGTACCACCACTGGCCGTCGGTGCGCAGCGGGCGGTGCGGGCCCGGCGCCCGGGACGCCAGTTCCTCGACCCGGCGCCGGAGTTGTTCGCGCAGCGCCTCCGATCGGCGGGCCTCGGCGGAGCCGGGGTCGGGCGGTGCGCTCATGGTTCCGTCCTTCCCCGGTCCGCCGTGGTCCGCCGTCCGTTCGGATCCGGGTGGATCAGGAGTTGAACTCACAGGGGAAGCGGGTCGGGACGTACGTCACCCACGGGTCGGCGAGGCAGGCGGCGGGCGCGAGGTCGGCGTCGAACTCGTCCTCGAAGACGATGGCGTCCTCGTCGATCTCCAGCGGGCCGGCGTCGCGGATGTCGGTCACCAGTGCACTCATGGGGTCCTCCCAATGATTCGGGTCCTTGGGTCCTACGCGCTGAGCGGGCTCATGCTAGCCAGACCGCCCGACCCGGGACAGGGAGCTGACAGAGCCGCCGGATCGGCTACGACAAAGGGAGGTTCCGTTTGTGGACGCCGGCTCCGCCCGCCCTGACCCGGGCGGCACGCACCGGATCGACACACCTCGGGCGGGTCAGCCGCGCAGGCGGCGGGCCCGGAGGTACTCGCGGGCCAGCAGGCGCAGCGCGGCGGGCTTGGCCGGGCTCGCCGAGCGGCGCAGCAGGGCGCCGAGGTCGGCGCGGGCGGCAGCGCTGGTGAGCTCCTCCACGCCGACGATGGAGCGGACCATCGGCCGGTGAGCGGGCGGCACCCGGTCGATGACGGCCCTGCCCTCGGCGAGGCTGCGGTCGGCCCGGTCGAGCAGGGCGCCGAGCAGGGCCCGGACGGCGGGCAGGTCTCGGGCCTGCTCCAGGTCGGTGCGGGTGACGCCGTGCTCCTTGAGGGCCTGCTCGGGGATGGTCAGCCGACCGTCCGCGAGGTCCTCGGCGAGGTCGTTGACGAAGTCGAGCCGTTGGCTGCCGTCGATGAAGGTGCGGCAGGCGGCGCGGTAGTCGCTCTGGTCGCCGTCCGGGCCGATCAGGGCGGCGACCACCATGAAGCCGGGCAGCGAGTACCCGTCGACGTAGGCCTGGTGGTCCTCCTCGGTGGCGAACCCGGTGAAGTCCAGGTCGGCTCCGGCCGCGGCGAGGAATTCCAGCACCCGGTCCCGCAGGACGGGGTGGGCGTCGACGCTGTGCAGCAGGGGACGCAGCTCGGGGTCGTCGGTACGGCCGGCGGCGAGGCTGTCGGCGACCTGCTGCTGCCAGCGGGCGGACGCCGCCCGGCGTTCGGCGAGCGGGCCGCTGTCGAGCAGGGTGTCGGTGCGGTGCATGAAGGCGGCGGCCGCGATCACGTGCGGGACCATCCGGGCGGGCAGCAGCAGTTCGGTGGCGAGCGCGGCCTCCCGCCGGTACCGGGCCATCTGCTGCCGCTGCCGGCCGTAGTCGGCCCGCAGGCCGGCCTCCCGTACGCCGGCCGCGTCCAGCGCCCGCTCCCACCTGCCCACTCGGTCCACCCCATCGTTCGTTCGACGGGGACCGAGCGTAGCCGGTGGGAGCGGGAGGACCTATTCGGGCCCTGGCCGCCGCGCCGCGCGTCAGCGTTGGCGGATCGCGGAGAAGCCGCAGGCCGGGGTGCAGAGGGTGACGATGCCGCTGTAGCGGTAGGTGGTGCGGCCCCGGGTGACGCTGTGCATGGTGTACTTCTCCCGCAGGTTGAGCTCCCGGCAGCGCGGGCAGGCGGCGCTGACCGGTTTGCCCCAGGGGCGGTTCGGGTTGAGCTTGGCGATCGAGACGACCATCAGGACGGCGGCCACGCCCGCGCCGCCGAAGCCGACCGCTCGCCACACCCCGTTCGAGGACTCCCGACGGTCGATCATCTCGTCGTAGGAGTAGGTGCCCCCGCCGCCGCGGCTGGACCAGATCCGGCACTCGCTGTGCCGGGTCATGGTCTTGCCGTCGCAGGTCGGCGGGGTGTCCGGATCCGACTTGCCGACCACGAGCGCCAGGAAGAAGCCGAGTGCGATCAACAGGCCGAACACGGCCACGGCGACGGTCCGGCTGCGGCCGGTGTGCAGCCGTTTGCGCTCGTTGAACGCCGTGTCGATCACAGCCTGGGCCATGTTGCCCCCGTCGACCGCCACTGCTCTTCTCCCGTCCGTCCGCGCCGTTCGCCCGGCCCGCGTTCCGGGCCCGGCGTCCCCCTCGTCCGGGGGCGAGAAGAACCCACCATCAACGATGCGCGCTTGTACGGGACTTGGGAAGAGCTTGACCGTTCAGTTGTCCGCCGTGACCGAAGCGAGGTAGGCGGCCGCCTTGGCCGGGTCGAAGTACCACTCCTCCAGGTCCGCCGGGTCGTCGAAGGCGTTGGCGAACCGGTGGGCCACGGCGGGCAGTGCACCCCCGGCGGCGAGGATTTCGAGGACGTGCGGGGGTGGCGCGGCGAGCAGTGCGTTGCTCCAGGCGGTGGCGGGGGTGGCGGTCCGCCAGAACCCGTCGAAGGCCGCCTGCTGGAAGGCGCGGTCGAAAGGCTCGTCACCGTGGGCGAGGATCGCTTCCAGGTAGCCGGCGGCGCACTTGGCGGCGTTGTTGGAGCCCTGACCGGCGATCGGGTCGTTGAGGACGACCACGTCCGCGACGCCCAGCACCGTGCCACCGCCGGGCAGTTCGCCGATCGGGCGACGCACCCCCGGGGTGAAGCGACCGGCCAGTGTGGCACCGGCGTCGGTGAGTTCGACGCCGGACCGGGTGCGTTCGTACTCCCAGGGAGTGAATGTCTTCATCAACTCCAGTGTCACCCGCAGGTGTTCGGCCGGATCGCGGATCCCGTCGAAGGCGTCCGCCGGACCGCCGGGCCGGGCCTCCCAGACCAGGGCGTCACAGGGCCCGGCCTCGGTCAGCGCCGGCACCAGGAAGAGCTCGCCGACGCCCGGCACCAGGTTGCAGCGGACCGCCGGGAAGTCGTGCTCGGGGCGCGGCCCGAGCCCGTGCACGTAGCTGGCGGCCAGTGCGCGCTGCGGCCGCTCGTACGGGGAGCGCTCGTGGTCGCGCTCGAACAGCGAGGCCAGCGCGCCCTTTCCGGACGCGACCAGCACCAGGTCGTACGAGCCGACCAGGTTCTGCAGGTCGCTCGCGGTCACCTGACGCAGCTCGACCCGGCCGCCGCGCTCCGCGAACAGCTCCAGCCACGTGGACATCTTCAGCCTCTGGTCGACGGACTGCGCGTAGGCGCCCAGCCGCCCGACCCAGTCGATCGCCCGCTCCGACCCCGGCCCGGCGACCGACACCCCGAGGCCTTCGATCCGGGGCGCCCGGTCGGCCCACAGGTCCAGGCCGAGGGCACGCTCGGTGCGCAGCGCGGAGTCGAACATGCACTGGGAGGACATCACCCGCCCGCCGCGCACCTCCTCCGGGCCGCGGTCGGTCAGCACCGTCACGTCGTATCCGTGGGCCTGTAGCCCCAGGGCCAGTTGGAGTCCGGCCTGCCCGGCGCCGACGATCAGAATTCTTCGCATCGCCCCTGCTCTCCTGGTAGTTCGTCCCGGACGGCGACCAGGACGGCGGCCGCCCCCAGCCTGCTTACCAGTCATCGGGGCGCCCGTCCACGGGCCGTGCCGGTGCCCGCCGCCCCGGTCACGGTCCCCGGGCCCGCCCGCCGGCAGCCGGCGCCCAACGCCCTGCGGCGGTACAGCACCTGCCGGCCCTGCTCGCCCCGGCCCGTCACTTTCCGGCGGTGCGCCGGGCCCGGGCGCGGCGCGGGGGCGGGTGCCTCACCCCGCGACCAGCCGCCGGCCGTTGATCTCCTCCGGACGGATCCGCACCCAGCGCGGCCGCGCCCCGCCCGCCCAGGGGGTGGCACCGGGCAGGCCCGCCAGGCGGTCGAGCTCGGCCGGGTCGTCCACGTAGTGGGCCGGGCCGAGGGCGAGCACGCTCCAGCCGCGCCCGAGGTACTCGTCGATGTGGTCGACCTGGAAGGAGACCGCGGCCCCGTCCTCCGGCGCGGCGGCGTCGTGCTCGCCGGTGCGGTAGGCGAAGGAGCCCTGGTCCACCACGTAGTTGACCGGCAGCACCACCGGCCCCGGCTCGACCGGCAGGCCGATCCGGCCGATGCCGTGACTGCCGACCAGCTGCCAGCACTCCGGCTCGGTGAGGTCGAGCAGCCGGGGGCGCGGGCCGGCGCCGCCCTGGCCGGGCGGGGCGTCGGCGCGGCCGGACAGCAGCTCGCTGCGGGTGCTGTCGAGGGCGGCGGCGATCCGGACGAACCCCGCCGGGTCGAAGGCGGGCCCGGCGTCCAGCAGGCACCGCAGATAGCGGGGGGCCATCGCGGCCCGCTTGGCCAGCGCCTCCTCGCTGAGGCCCAGCTGCTCGCGCCGCTCGGCGATCCGACGGGCCACGACGGCGGGGTCGGGGGTGTCGTTCACGGTGGTGACTCCTCGGCTTGCCGGGGGCCGTCGGGCCGCGTCCGGGCATTGACCAGGCCGGATCCATCCAAGCGCCCGGCCTGCGGCAAGTCGAGCAACAGCACGGTCCCGTGCGTGTCGGTCCGTGACGCCGGCCACCCGGCTCTCCGACTCCGTACGAACCGTCCGCGGACCCGGACCCCGGCCTTGATCGCCCAGTGCCCGGCTGCGATCATCGGCCTGACGTGAAATCAGGTCCGCGTCCGCAACGGGGAGGAGTGCCATCCGTGATCGTCGTGACGGGTGCCACCGGCACGGTCGGGTCCAAGGTGGTCGTGGGGCTGCGGGAGCGCGGTGAGACGGTGCGCGCGCTGGTGCGCGACAGCGGTGCGCCGGCGCCGGCGGAGTGGGACGCCGGGGTCGAACGGGTGGCCGCCGACTTCACCGACCCCGGCTCGCTGGAGGCGGCCCTCGCCGGGGCCGACACCGTCTACCTGCTGGTCGCCGTGCACCCCGAGATGGTCACGCACGAGCGGAACGTGATCGACGCCGCCGTCCGCACCGGCCGCCGCCCGCGGATCGTGCTGCACGCGGCCGCCGGCGTCGAGCAGCGCCCGGAGGGCGTGCGCTTCATCGGCTCGCACCTCAGCGGCCTGGACCACCTGAAGGCCTCCGGCCTGCCGTGGACGGTGATCGCGCCGAACGGCTTCCACCAGAACTTCCTCGGCACCGCCCCGACCGTCATGGCCGGCTCGCTGGCCCTGCCGGGCGGCGACGGCGCGGTGTCGTACGTCGACGCCCGGGACGTCGCCGCGGCCGCCGTGGCGGTGCTGGCCACCGACGGCCACGAGGGCGCGGTCTACACCCTGACCGGCCCGGCCGCGCTCACCCACGCGGAACTGGCCGAGCAGCTGGCCGCCGTCGCGGGCCGCCCGGTCGTCTACACCGCGCTCACGCCGGAGCAGGCCCTGGACGGCCTGCTCGCCATGGGCTGGGAGGCCTGGCGGGCCGAGGGCATGGTCGAACTGTACGGGCTGTACGCGGCCGGGCTCGCCTCGGCAGTGACCTCGGACGTGGAGAAGCTGACCGGCCGCCGCCCGCGCCCCTTCGCCGAGTTCGCCGCCGAGCACGCGGACGCCTTCCGCGCCTGACGGCGGCACCGGGCCCACCTCAGGCGCCTCTCGCACTCCCCCGGCCCCGGCGGCGGTCCCGCCGGGCCGGGGCGAGCGCGGCGAGCATCACCGCCGCCGTGAGCACGAACGCCCACGGGTAGCCCGTCCCGCCCGCGACCGCCCCGAACGCGACCGCGCCGACACCCATCCCGCCGTCGTACGCGACGTTCCACAGCGCCGTCACGGTGCCGTACCCGGCGGGCGGCACCCGCGCGTACATCAGCGCCAGTGTCGCGTTCTGCGCGACGCCGAAGCCCGCGCCGAACACCGCGGCCCCGGCCACCACCGCGACCGCACTGCCCGTCCAGCCGAGCAGCAGCACCCCGCCCGCCGAGACGAGCAGGGCGGGCAGCACCAGCCCCGCCGCGCCCCGCCGGTCCCCGTACCGCCCGGCCAGCCAGCGGGCCACCGTCGCGGCCCCGGTCTGGACCAGCAACGCCACCGCGGCGGCGGACGGCACGGCGAGCGGCAGGAAGGTGACCAGGATCCCGGCCGCCAGCGCCGTGGCGCCGAACACCGCGGCGGGGCGCAGCAGCGCGCCGCTGCGCAGCCCGTCCCGCAGGCCCACCGTCGGCCCGGCGGCCCGGGTGCGGTCGGGCAGCGCCGGAACGGAGGCGACGGCGGCCAGCGGCGCCGCCGCCCCGATCGCGAACACCCAGGCCCAGCCCAGGTGTTCGGCCAGCCAGACACCGAGCGGCAGACCGAACACGGCGGGCACCCCGGAGACCAGGCCGACCAGCGCGAGCCCCTCCCCGCGCCGCTCGGCCGGGATCAGCCCGGCGGTCAGCGCCCCGCCCGCCACCAGCGTGACCGCGAAGCCGAGTCCGCGCAGCAGGCAGACTGCCACCACCGCCGCCATGCCGCCGGTCCGGACCAGGACCAGCGCGGGCGCGCCCAGCAGCACCAACCCGGCCGCCAGTACCGGGCGGTAGCCGAACCGGGAGGTCAGCGACGGGGCGGCCAGCTCGCCGACCACCGTGGCGAGCATCAGCGCGCCGGTCGCCGGACCCGCCGCGTGCTCGCCACCGGACTCCCGGGCGTACAGCGGCACGGCGGAGAGCAGCAGGTTGAAGCCGACGGAGGAGCCGAGCAGGGAGACGAAGCGCAGCAACAGCGCCCGGGTCACCAGCGGCGGCCGGGCGCAGCCGGAGCCCGCCGCCGGGGAGTCGGTCGTAGCGGTCACCCCGCGACGCTACCGGCCCGCACGGTCCGCCGGCAGGGCTCGCACCGCGTGACCGGGCCGCTCCGGTCCCGGGGCGGCTGCGCCGCGACGGGGAGGTCGGAATCGTGGCAGCTGTCGTGGTCGTCGCCGTGGTGCTCCTGCTCCGACGACCCCTGACCCATAGATCATCCCTATGACCTAAAAAATCATCGCCGCCTACTCCCCAGGTCATCCGTAGGGTTTGGTACAAAGATTCAGATCATTCTTGGCCTCGCCCGACCGGAGGACACCAACCGTCATGCCCCGCCCGATCCGAGTCGCGATCGTCGGAGCCGGCCCCGCCGGCATCTACGCCGCGGATGCCCTGCTGAAGTCCGACGCCGCCCAGACGCCCGGTATCTCGATCGACCTGTTCGAACGGATGCCCGCCCCGTTCGGTCTGATCCGATACGGGGTCGCGCCCGACCACCCCCGCATCAAGGGCATCGTCACGGCCCTGCACCAGGTGCTCGACAAGCCCCGGGTCCGGCTCTTCGGCAACGTCGACTACCCCACCGACCTCGCCCTGGACGACCTGCACCGCTTCTACGACGCGGTGGTCTTCTCCACCGGCGCAATGGCCGACCGCGCCCTGGACATACCCGGCATCCACCTCGACGGTTCCTACGGTGCGGCCGACTTCGTCTCCTGGTACGACGGCCACCCGGACGTGCCCCGGACCTGGCCGCTGGAGGCCGAGAAGGTCGCCGTGCTCGGCGTCGGCAACGTCGCCCTGGACGTCGCCCGGGTCCTCGCCAAGACCGCCGACGAGCTGCTGCCCACCGAGATCCCGCCGAACGTGTACGAGGGCCTCAAGCGCAACCGGGCCGTCGAGGTGCACGTCTTCGGCCGTCGCGGCCCCGCCCAGGCCAAGTTCAGCCCGATGGAACTGCGCGAGCTGGGCCATTCCCCCACCATCGAGGTGATCGTCGCCCCCGAGGACATCGAGTACGACGAGGGCTCGATCGCCGAGCGCCGCGCGGTGAAGCACGTCGACCTGGTCGCCTCGACGCTGGAGAACTGGGCGATCCGCGACGTCGGCGACCGCCCGCACCGGGTGTACCTGCACTTCTTCGAGTCCCCGGTGGAGGTGCTCGGCGAGGACGGCCGGGTGGTCGGCCTGCGCACCGAGCGCACCGAGCTGGACGGCACCGGCAACGTGCGCGGCACCGACCGCTTCACCGACTGGGACGTGCAGTCGGTCTACCGCGCGGTCGGCTACTACTCCGACGAGCTGTCCAAGCTGCCCTTCGACCCGACCTCGGGCACCGTCCCGCACCAGGCCGGGCGGGTGCTGGACGGCGACGGCTCGCACCGCACCGCGACGTACGTCACCGGCTGGATCAAGCGCGGCCCGGTCGGTCTGATCGGCCACACCAAGGGCGACGCCAACGAGACCGTCGCCTGCCTGCTGGAGGACCACGCGGCCGACCGCCTGCCCGGCGCCGTCGAGCCGGACCCGGCGGCCGTCGAGGAGCACCTGCGCGCGCAGGGCGTCCGCTTCACCACCTGGGCGGGCTGGCAGCTGCTGGACGCCCACGAGCGCGCGCTCGGCGAGGCCGAGCAGCGTGAGCGGGTCAAGGTCGTCGAGCGCGAGGACATGCTCCGCCACAGCGGGGCCTGAGACGCAGCGGAGCCCGAGGTCACAGCGGAGCCGAGGTCACAGCGGGCCCCGAGTCACAGCGGGCCCCGAGCGCGGGGTACCGCTGCCGAATCCCGCGGGAATTCCCCCCGGAACACACCCGCGGGATTTCGGCCGATGACCACCGGGAAGTCCGCGGGCCGCTGCCGAACGCCCTGCCGCTCCCCGGGGCAGCGCCGTCAGGGACGGACGATCGGCAGCAGCACCTCGTCCACGATCGCCGCCGGATCGAGTTGCACCAGGTCCTCCCCGCCGCACATCTTGATCCGGTACAGCATCAGCGCCGGCACCAGGTCGGTGACCAACGGGGTGACCGCCCCGGGGCGGACCTCCCCGCGCACGGTGCCGCGCTCCAGCACCTCGGCGATCAGCGCCGTCGTCGGCTCGACCACCCGTTCCAGCACGATCTCCACGAAGGCGTGCGCCCTCTGGTGGTCGAGCTCGCTCATGATGGCCCGCACGGCGGCGCCCAGCTCGCTGAACATCGCGGCGCGCAGCCTGGTGACCACCTCCAGCAGGTCCCCGCGCAGGCTGCCGGTGTCGGGGGCCGGGCCGGACGGCGGCAGGCTGGCCCGCAGGGCGTCCTTGACCAGTTCCTCCTTGGAGGACCAGCGGCGGTAGAGCGCGGCCTTGCCGGTCTGCGCGGCGGCGGCGACCCCCTCCATGGTCAGCCGGGCGTAGCCGTCGGTGATGAGCTGCTGGAGGACCGCCTCGTGGATGGCGCTCTCCAGCGCCTCACCGCGCCGCCGCAGCGGGGCGCCCGTCACCGGCCCGTGCCCGGCATCCGTCTCAGCGGTCATGGTTGCGCACCTTCTTCAGTCGCCTTTCCTCGATCCCCGCACTCCACGCATTCGCCCGGGGTTGTCCGGGAAATCCCGGGCCGGCCGCGCGCATGCTGAAGCGTTTCCTCTGTCACGGAAATCAGTTGGATCCCACGGTCGATGTTAGTGAACGAACCCGTTCCCGGTGAGGTCGGTCGCCCCCGGTCGTCCGGCAGCGTCGGACCGGCAGGTTGGGGCGTCGGACCGGCAGGTTGAGGCGTCAGACCGGCGGGTTGGGGCGGGTCAGGCCGCGGTCGTAGGCGAAGATCACGGCCTGGACGCGGTCCCTGGCACCGATCTTCCCCAGCACCCGGCTGACGTGCGTCTTGACGGTCGACTCCGCCAGCACCAGGCGCTGGGCGATCTCGCTGTTGGTCCAGCCCTGGGCGATGGCGACCAGGATCTCCCGCTCGCGGTCGGTCAGGGCGTCCAGCCGCGGGTCGGCGGCGGGCGCGCTGCCGGGCGGGCGCACCGGCAGGCGGTGGGCGTAGGCGTCGAGCAGCCGCCGGGTGATGGCGGGGGCGACCACGGCATCACCCACGGAGACCGCGCGGATGCCGGCCAGCAGCTCCTCCGGACGGGCGTCCTTGAGCAGGAAGCCGCTGGCGCCGGCGCGCAGAGCGGCGTGCGCGTACTCGTCGAGGTCGAAGGTGGTCAGCACCAGGATGCGGGAGCGTCCGCCGGTGGCGACGATCCGGCGGGTGGCCTCGATGCCGTCCATGCCGGGCATCCGGATGTCCATCAGGACGACGTCGGGCCGCAGGTCGGCGGCCAGCCGGACGGCCTCGCCGCCGTGGGCCGCTTCGCCGACGACCTCCGTGTCGGGCTGGCTCTCCAGCAGCATGCGGAAGCCGTAGCGCTGCAAGGGCTGGTCGTCCACGATGAGGACGGTGGTCACGTCGGGCCGCCTGTCGGGTCGGGGGTGAGGTCCGGGCCGGGGCTGGGGTCGAGGCCGGGAGTGAGGTCCGGGTCGGGGGTGAGGTGCAGCACGGCCTCCACGGTCCATCCCGCACCGGGGCCGGGGCCCGCCGTGACCGTCCCCTGGTACAGGGCCGCGCGTTCGCGTATCCCGGCGAGGCCGTGACCGTGACCGTGGCCGTGGCCGTGGCCGTGCGTGCGCCCGTGCCAGCGGGAGCCGCCGGGCGGGCCGGTGTCCTCGACGCGCACCCGCAGCCGGTCGGGGCCGACGGTCAGGGTCACGTGGGCGCGGGTCTCGGGGCCGGCGTGCTTGAGGGTGTTGGTGAGCGCCTCCTGGACGATGCGGTAGGCCATCAGCTGGACGCCGCGGTCCGGCCGGTCCAGGGCGCCGGCGGCCGTGTAGACGACCTGCGGACCGGCGGCACGGATCCGGGCGCACAGCCCGTCGAGGTCGGCGATACCGGGCTGCGGGGTGAACTCGGCGGACTGGTCGCCCTGGTCGCGCAGCACGCCGAGCATCCGCCGCAGCTCGCCGAGCGCCTGCCGGCTGGTGTCGCCGATCAGCAGCAGTGCCTCCCGGCCGCGCTCGGGGGCGGCCTGCGCCGCGTACGCGCCGCCGTCGGCCAGGGTGACGATGACGGACAGGTTGTGGCCGATGATGTCGTGCATCTCCCGGGCCACCCGGGTGCGTTCGGTGGCGGCCGCGAGCCGGCTGCGCTGGTCGCGCTCGATCTCCAGCCGGGCGGCGCGTTCGCGCAGCCCGGCGAGCTGGGCGCGCCGGACGCGCACGGCGATGCCCAGTGCCACGGCCGCCGTCGCGGCGCTGAACAGGAAGAACAGCGCGTCCCCGACCGGCAGCCCACCACCGGAGACGGCCACGGCGACCACGGCGACGGCCACCGCCATGGCCGCGCAGGACCATGCCAGGTGTCGTAGCCGGCCGTGCAACGCGAGGCTGTAGAGGGCGACCAGCAGCGCGGCATCGGCGCGCAGGCCGACGTCCAGCGACCACTGCAGGACGAACACCGCCATGATCGCGGCGAAGGCCGCCGTGGGCCGACGGCGGCGCCACAGCAGCGGCAGCACCAGGCCGGCTTGCAGGGCCGCCGTCTGCGGCAGCGGCAGGCGGGCGAGCACGAACCGGTGCTCGCGCGGGCCGCCCTCGACGTGGCCCGGCACGAGGTCGGGCAGGCAGAACACCAGGAAGACGGCGGCCACCACCGCGGCGTCGAGCACCCAGGGGTGGTCGCGGTCCGCCTGGCGCAGCCGCTGCCCGAGCCGAGCCAGGCGGGCGAACAGGGGGTGGCCGGACAGGGTCTCGGCGGGCGACGTGCCGACGGACGGTGTACCGACGGACGGTGTACCTGCGGTGGGTGCGCCGGCGGCCGCGAACGGGCTCGTCGCGGTGATGTGCTCGCTCACCGGTGGCACCTCCCTGTCGGCCGGGCTGTCGTGGTCGCGCGTTGCGGCGCCGGTTTCTTCCCGGCGCCGCAACAGATGTCCTCCCATCGAGTCTCTCAGGCGTCGGTGCGCACCAATCGCACGGCCGCCGCACCGAGGGCGAGGACCGTCCAACCGAGGAAGACCGCCAGGCCGACCGCCGGCGAGAGCGTGGTCGAGTCGTGGTGCAGGGCGAACATCGCCTCCCCCGCGTGGCTGGGCAGATAGGGGCTGAGGTGGCTCTGCCAGGAGCTGGGCAGCAGCGAGGTCAGCCCGGGGATCAGCATCAGCGTGGCCACCAGGACCGCGATGCCGCCGGCCACCGAGCGCAGCAGCGCGCCGAGCGCCACGCCGATCACGCCGACCAGGGCCAGGTAGAGCCCGGCGCCCAGCAGGCCGCGCACCACCCCGGCGTCGGAGAGGGTCATCGCCACGCGGGTGCCGGAGAGGACCCCGCTGTCGGCCACGAAGACCGCGAACACCCCGACGGTGCCGAGGACCAGCGCGATCAGCCAGTACACGGCGGCCTTGGACCAGAGCACCGGCAGCCGGCGCGGCACGGCGGCCAGGGTGGAGCGGATCATGCCCGTCGAGTACTCCCCGGCGGCGACCAGCACGCCGAGGACTCCGAGCGCCAGCTGGGCGAAGTTGGTGCCGAACAGGGACAGGCTCAGTGTGCTCGCGCCCGCGAAGTCCCGGTCCATCGGGCGGCCCGAGGTCATCCGCGACTTGAACTGGTAGGCGGCGATCAGGCCGAAGGCGACCAGGAAGAACAGGGCCAGGCCGAGGGTGATCCAGCTGGAGCGCAGCGACCAGAACTTCGCCCACTCGGAGCGCAGCACCCGGGCCGCGGTCACCTTGTACACGGGACGCGCGGGCCGCGGATCGGCGGAAGCGGACGTCGGGCTCGGTGCGATGGCGCTCATGCCGCGCTCCTTGAGGTCTCGGTGCCGGTGGTGCCGGCGGGCGCCGTGGCGGTGGTGCCGTGGTACTCGACGGCGTCGCGGGTCAGCTCCATGAACGCCTCCTCCAGGGAGACCGTCCGGGGGGTGAGCTCGAAGAGGGCGATGCCCTGCTCGGCGGCGGTCAGGCCGATCTCGCGGGCCGTGCGCCCGGTGACCAGCAGTTCCTCCGAGCCCGCCCGGCCGGTGATCTCCACACCGGGGCCGGCCAGCGCGGTGCGCAGCCGGGGCGGGTCGGCGCTGACCACCTTGACCACGTCGCCGCCGGCCCGGTGGACGAGCTCCTGCACGGTGGTGTCGGCCAGCAGCCGGCCCCGCCCGACGATGATCAGGTGGTCGGCGACCAGGGCCATCTCGCTCATCAGGTGCGAGGACACGAAGACGGTGCGGCCCTCGGCGGCGAGCGAGGTGAGCAGGTTGCGGATCCACCGGACGCCCTCGGGGTCGAGGCCGTTCACCGGCTCGTCCAGCATCACCGTGGCCGGGTCGCCCAGCAGGGCCGAGGCGATGCCGAGCCGCTGGCCCATGCCGAGCGAGAACGCCCCGGCCCGCTTGCGGGCCACCGAGGACAGCCCGGTCAGCTCGATGACCTCCTCGACCCGGCGGCGCGGGATGCCGTGGGTGTGGGCCTGGGCCATCAGGTGGTTGAAGGCCGAGCGGCCCGGGTGGATCGACTTCGCCTCCAGCAGCGCGCCGACCTCCTGGAGCGGCGCCGCGTGCTCGGCGTACCGGCGGCCGTTCACCCGCACCGAACCGCTGGTGGGCGCGTCCAGCCCGACGATCATCCGCATCGTGGTGGACTTGCCCGCGCCGTTCGGCCCGAGGAAGCCCGTCACCGTCCCCGGCCGGACCGTGAAGTCCAGCCCGTCCACGGCGGTCTTCTCCCCGTACCGCTTCGTCAGCCGGTGCGCCTCGATCATCGCTCACCCCTGTGCTCCGGGGCCGGTCCGTCCCGGCCACCCTCGCCCTCCACGCTACGTGCGGGATCGGCTCCGATCCGTGGTACCGGGGGCCGATCATCGGCGCGCCCGTAGTACCCCGGTACCACCCCGGCGCCCACCACGGCAGGTTCATCCGCCGTCCGTACGGCGCACGGTCCGACGGCCGGTCGGCCTCTCCCGCCGCGGTCCGCTCCGGGAGGCGGCGGGCCCGGCGCCCGTCGATACTGGGGCCGCCCGGACTCTTGCGGAGGAACCATGGACTACGGTCTCGGCGTACGGCTCGACCGGCCGTTCGCGCAGGCGGTGGAGGCGGTCACCGCCGCACTCGAGGAGCAGGGCTTCGGCGTCCTGACCACCATCGACGTCCGGGCGACCCTGCGCGAGAAGATCGGGGTGGAGGTCGAGGACTACCTGATCCTCGGCGCCTGCAGCCCCGCCCTCGCCCGTCGCGTGCTCCGGGCCGACCGCCGCATCGGGCTGCTGCTGCCCTGCAACGTGGTGGTCCGGACGGACGGCGACGCCACGGTGGTGGAGGCCGTCGACCCGCAGACGATGGTCACCCTGGCGGGGCCCGGGGGCGGGCTGGGCGAGGTCGCGGACGAGGCCGCGCAGCGGCTGACGGCCGCTCTGGACACGCTGCGCGCATGAGGAGCAGACCATGACCGGACCCGTCGTCGTCGGATTCGACGGCTCGCCCGAGAGCCTCGCCGCCACCGAGTGGGCCGCCCGCGAGGCGCAGCGCCGCGCCTGCCCGCTCGACCTCCTGCAGGCCTGGCCGTGGCCGCACCGGGACGTGGTCGGCAGCGAGGAGACCTACCGGAACGCGATGGACCGACTGACGCTCCGGGCGGAGGAGTTGCGCGCCTCGGCCGGTGCCGGGCCGGTCACCTCGGCGATCGTCCCGACCGATCCGGCCGAGGCGCTGCACGCGGCCGCGAACTCGGCCTCGCTGCTCGTCCTGGGCTCGCGCGGCCTGGGCCCGGTGCGCGGGTTCCTGGTCGGCTCGGTGAGCCAGGAGGTGCTGCGCCGGGCCGACTGCCCGGTGGTGCTGGTCCGGGCGGAGCCGGTCGACCCCGAGGGCCCGGTGCTCGTGGGCCTCGATCTGGCCCATCCGACGGACGACGTGCTGGCCTTCGCCTTCGACGCGGCCGCCCGGCGCGGGGCGCCGCTTCGGGTGGTGCACGTCTGGTCGCCACCGGTCACCAACGAGTACATGGCGCTCCAGGCCACCGGCGGGCTGAAGGGCGAGCTCTCCGTGGTCGAGCGGACCCTCTTCGCCGAACGGCTGGACCCCTGGCGGGAGCGCCGCCCCGAGGTGTCGGTGACGGCCGACCTGATCCAGGGCAGCCCCTCCGTCGCCCTGGTGGACGCGGCGTCCGAGGCCCGGCTGCTCGTGGTCGGCCGCCGCATCCGCCGCACCCTGCCCGGCGCCCACCTCGGCCCGGTCGCACACGCCGCGATCCACCACGTGCGCTGCCCGGTCGCCCTCGTCCCGCACGTCTGACCGGGACGGATTCCCGGCGCGGTCGCCGGCGGCCGCTACCCGGGGCCGTCGGCGGGCACGTGCGCGGCGTAGAGGCGTCGGAGAGAAGGCCCGGCCGGGCTCCGACGGCCGGGGGACGGAAGTCCCGGGGCCGCCGGCCGCCCGGCCGGGCCGGTTGCTCAGCGGGTGCCGCGCCGGCGGGCGATGCGGGTGAGCACCGAGCCGGACACGAGCGTGGCGGCGGCGACGGCGCCGACCGCGGCGACGGCCTGACCGTGGGAACCGGTCGCCGCGAGCTCGGCCGGGGCCGTGCCGTCACCGACGGCGCCCGCGGCCTCGCGGATCTGGCGGAACACCACGTCGGGGTGGGAGATCATCGACACGTGCGAGGAGTCGACCTCGACGGTGCGCGACTTGGCGCGCTCGGCCCCGAAGCGCTCCAGGTCGGGGTCGATGGCCCTGTCCTGCCGGGAGACGACGGCCCAGGACGGGATGTCGCGCCAGGCGGCGGCGGTGGCCTTCTCCGCGAACCCGGCCTCGGCGAGCGGGCGCTGCTCCGCGGCCATCAGCCGGGTCCGGGACTCGGGCAGGTCGGCGGCGAAGACGGAGCGGAACTTCTCGCCCTTGAGGTAGAGGTCGGTCCCGCTGCCGCCGGGGCCCGTGTAGGGAACGGGGTTGAGCGCGGCGGCGAGGTCGCTGCCCGTGAACTTCGCCGACAGCTCGGCCGGTGACTCGCCCACGTCGGGCATGAGCGCCGACACGTACACGAGGGCCTTCACGTTCGGGTTCCCGGCGGCGGCCTGGCTGATGACGGCTCCGCCGTAGGAGTGGCCGGCCAGCACGATCGGGCCGCTGATGTTCTTGAGCACACTGGCCACGTAGGCGGCGTCGTTGGCCAGGCCACGCAGTTCGTTGGGCGGGGCGACGACCTGGAACCCGTCGTCCAGGAGACGTTCGACGACGTCGCTCCAGCCGGAGGCGTCGGCGAACGCGCCGTGGACCAGGACCACCGTCGGCTTCACCCCGCCGCCCGGCCCTCCACCGGTTTCGGCGGCCAGCGCGGGTGACACCGTGGCGGCGACCAGACAGGTCGCGAACGCCACCGTGGCAGCGGAGGAGATCGAGTGGCGGGACAGCGATATGCCCATGGTTCCTGCCCTTCCAAGGAGGTAAAGGGGCTGAAACCACCCTGCTCACGCCCCCGCCCGGACGGCATATCACGCTGCGCATCCGGGTGAATGCGTACCGCCGTTCGAGTCCCTGTGCGGCGGCACGGGGTTTGGCGGCGGACCGGGCCCGACCCGACGACGGCCGGACGGCGCTCAGGCCGGCCCCCACTCCGGCCACCGGCAGGACGCCGCCTCGGAGCCGTCGGCCCCTCGGGAGCCGACGGCTCCGGGCTCGGCCGGGTCGCGCCGTATCACGTCCGGCTGACGACCGTTAGCATGACGGGTATGGCGCCGGTCGTTGGCGTCAGTTCGCACGGATTCCACCGCGGTTTCGAGGAGTTGACGATGAGTCGCGCTTTCTCTCTGTTCCGGACGCCCGATCCCGTCCCCGAGGAGGAGCGACGCACCATCCTCGCCGCACCGGGGTTCGGCAAGTTCTTCACCGACCACATGGCCTCGGCCACCTGGACGCCCGCCGAGGGCTGGCACGACCGCAAGGTCTCCGCGCTGGTGCCGTACTCGCTGCACCCGAGCGCCGCCGTGCTGCACTACGCCCAGGAGATCTTCGAGGGGCTGAAGGCGTACCGCCACGCCGACGGCAGCGTCTGGCTGTTCCGCCCGGAGTTCAACGCCCGCCGCTTCGCCCGCTCCGCCGAGCGGCTCGCCCTGCCGGAGCTCCCGGAGGAGGACTTCCTCACCAGCGTCGAGGAGCTGGTGCGCGCGGACGAGGCGTGGGTGCCGGGCTCCGCCGACGAGAAGAGCCTCTACCTGCGGCCGTTCATGTTCGCCTCGGAGGCCTTCCTCGGCGTCCGGCCCGCCGAGCGGATCGCCTACTCGGTCATCGCCAGCCCGGCCGGCCCGTACTTCGCCGGCGGCGTCACCGGCATCACGCTCTGGGTCAGCAGCAACTACACCCGCGCCGGGCGGGGCGGCACCGGCGCCGCCAAGTGCGGCGGCAACTACGCCTCCAGCCTGGCCGCGCAGATCGAGTCCCGGAAGAACGGCTGCGACCAGGTGCTGTTCCTGGACGACACCGGCGGCGAGGGCGACCTGGAGGAGTCCGGCACGATGAACCTGTGCCTGGTCACCTCGGCCGGCGAACTGGTCACCCCCGCGCTCGGCAACATCCTCGACGGGGTGACCCGGGACTCGATCCTGGCCCTGGCGGGCGAGTTCGGGCTGACCCCGGTGCAGCGTTCGATCACCCTCTCCGAGCTGCGGGCCGGTGCCGCCGACGGCACGATCACCGAGGTGTTCGCCGCCGGGACCGCCGCGGTGATCACCCCGATCGTCGGGTTCAAGGGCGAGGGCTACGAGTTCACCCTCGGCAACGGCGCGCCCGGCAAGCAGACCCTCGCGATCCGCGAGCACATGCTGGACATCCAGTACGGGCGCGCCGAGGACGTCCACGGCTGGATGCGCCAGGTGCTCTGACACCCCGGGGGCGGCCCGACCGGGCCGCCCTCCCGCCGGCACCGGTCAGTCCCGTTCGGGCACGACCACCTCACGCTTGAGGATCTTTCCGGTCGGCCCCTTGGGCAGCGCGTCGACCGTCCAGACCAGCCGCGGGTACTTGTACGGGGCCACCCGCTCCCGGACGAAGCCGCGGATCTCGCCCGCGGTCGCCGACGCGCCCTCGCGCAGGACCACGGCGGCGGCCACCTCCTGGCCGTGGGTGGGGTGGGGGACGCCGATCACCGTGGCCTCGGCCACCGCCGGGTGTTCGTACAGCACGTCCTCCACCTCCCTCGGGTAGACGTTGAACCCGCCGCGGATGATGACGTCCTTGCGGCGGTCGACGATGCGGAAGTCGCCCCGCTCGTCGCGGGTGCCGAGGTCCCCGGTGTGCAGCCAGCCGTCCCGGACGGTCTGCGCGGTGGTGTCCGGCCGGCGCCAGTAGCCCTTCATCACGTTGTGCCCCCGGATCACCACCTCGCCGACGGTGCCGTCCGGCACCTCCGTGCCGGACTCGTCGACGATCCGCATCCGCACCCCCTCGATCGGGATGCCGATCGTGCCCGCGATCCGCTCCCGGTCGCTCCGGTTGGCGCAGGCCAGCGGCGAGGACTCGGACAGCCCGTAGCCCTCCAGCACCACGCAGCCGAAGTCCGCCTCGAAGCCGCGCAGCACCTCCGGCGGCATCGGCGCGCCGCCGCACAGGCACACCCGCAGCGAGGAGACGTCGTGCCCGGCACGCTGCGGGTGGGTCAGCATCAGGGTGTACATGGTCGGGACGCCGAGGAAGACGCTCACCCGGTCGCGTCGGATCACCGAGAGCGCGGCCGCCGGGTCGAAGCGCGGCACGAGGGTCAGGCACGCCCCGACGGCCACCGCGCAGTTCAGGCCGATCACCTGGCCGAAGGAGTGGAACAGCGGCAGCCCGCCGAAGATCACGTCTCCCTCGGCCAGCCCCAGCACCCGGACGCCGGCCCGGATGTTGCACACGATGTTGCGGTGGGTCAGCTCGGCGCCCTTGGGGGCCCCGGTGGTGCCGGAGGTGTAGAGGATGACCGCGGTGTCCTCTCCCCCGCGTCCCGCGGTCCCGGGCAGGCCGGCCGGGTGTTCCGCGAGCGTCGCGGCGAGGGCGGCCGGCTCGACGGCGACCAGCCGGGTGCCGGTGCGCTGCGCACCGGCGACCGCCTGCTCGGCACCCGCGTGCCAGGCGAGCAGCAGGGCGGCTCCGGCGTCGGCGAGGCAGTGCTCGATCTCCCGGGCCTTCAGCAGCGGGTTCATCGGTACGACCACCGCCCCGGCGCGCAGGATGCCGTAGTACAGCACCGCGAAGTCCGGCACGTTGGGCAGCAGCACGGCCACCCGGTCGCCGGGCGCGACGCCGAGCGCGGCCAGCCAGTGCGCGGCCCGGGCGCTGCGCGCGTCCAGGTCGGCGAAGCTCAGCACCTCCTCGTCGAGTCTCAGGACGGGGTGCTCCGGACGGCGCGCGGCGGTCGCGGTGAGCAGGTCCGGAATGCCGTGCGGCAGGTCCGCGGGGTCGTGCGGCAGGTCGGCGCTTCTGTCGGACGGGGCGGGGACGGCGGACATGCGGGCGCTCCTCGGGGCGGTGGGGCTCGGTTCGGATCCTCATACGGTCGGGCGGACACCGCCATGCGGAGCAACGGTCTCCCCGGCCCCGGCGGCCGTGGCGAGCATCCAGGGGGCGATCCGCTCCACCAGCCCGCGGTTGTGCCGGATCCAGCGGAAGTGGTCCAGCGCGCGGCCGTCCGCCTGCTCGGCGGTGTAGCTCCAGCGCTCCACCCGGGCCGAGCGAAGCTTGGCGCACAGGTGGTCGACGGCCCGCGGCGGCGCGAGCTCGTCACCCTGCACGTCCACCGCCAGCACCGGCAGGTCGACCCGGGCCAGCGCCCGTTCGTAGTCGGTGACCGCGCCGCGCACCCGGTAGCGGCCGGTGCGCATCTGCCGCGCCCAGTCCCGCATCAGCCGGGCCGACTCGCGGCCGCCGAAGCCGAAGCGCTCGCCCGGCCAGTGGCCGACCGCCGCCGAGGCGACGATCGAGAACTGGCTCAGTGCCAGCCGCTTCAGGCCCGCCCGTACGCCGAAGGTCCGGTACCACGCCGATCCGCTGGCCACCAGCACCGCGCCGGCGAGCCGGGGCCGGAACACGCCGCAGTGCACCAGGCCGAGCTGCCCGCCCAGGCTGTGCCCGAGCAGGAGGCGCGGCGCGCCCGGGAACGCCCCGGCCACCGCGTCGAGCACCGCCCCGAAGTCGTGCTCCACCAGCTCGCGGAAGCCGAAGGCGACACCGCGCCGCGGCACCGGGCGGCTCTCGCCGTGGCCGCGCAGGTCGCAGGTGGCCACGCTGAGGCCGGCCGCGTGCAGCGCACGGACCAGCGGGGTGTAGTGCCGGGCGGCCGTCCCCATCGCCGGCAGGACGATCACCACCGGGGCGGCCGGTTCCGGCCGGGCCAGCGCCCGGACGGTGAGCCGGGCCCCGTCCGGCGCGGCGATCTCGGCGATCACGGGGAACCGGGGGGTCTTCACCTCCGTGCCTCCCCGTCGGCGTCGGCGTCGGCACCGGCGCCCGGCCGCCAGCCGATCACCCCGGCGCCCCAGGTGATGCCCGCGCCGAACGCGGCGAGGCCGAGCAGCTTCGGGCCGTCCAGCAGGCCCTCCTCGCGGGCGTGGGTCAGGCCCAGCGGGATCGAGGCAGCCGAGGTGTTGGCGACCCGGTGGACGTTCAGGTAGAGCCGCTCCGGGGGCAGCCCCACCTCCTTGCCGACCGCGCGCACGATCCGGGCGTTGGCCTGGTGGGCGACGAACAGGTCGAGGTCCTCGCAGGTCAGGCCGCGCCGGGCGAGCACCTCCCGGGTGGCGGCGGACATCTTCTCCACCGCGTGGTCGAACACCTCCCGGCCGTCCATCCGCAGCTTGCGGTCGTCCCGGTCGGCGTACAGCAGCGGGATCTGCTCGCCGTCGCTGCCGAGCGAGAAGCACGGGTCGGGCGCGCCGGGCACGTCGGCGACCACCGCGGCGCCGGCGCCGTCGGCCAGCAGCACCGCGGTGCCGCGGTCCTCGTGGTCGGTGATCCGGGTCAGCGCGTCGGCGCCGCAGACCAGCACCGCCTCGGCCCGGCCGGTCTCGATCAGTGCGGCGGCGTGGTCCAGGCCGTAGACGAAGCCGGCGCAGGCCGCGTGCAGGTCGAAGGCCGTGGCCTGCGGCATGCCGAGCCGGGCGGCGACCTCCACCGACACCCCGGGGGTGACCCGGTCCGGGGTGATGGTGGCGACCACGACGTGCCGGATGCTCCCGGCGGCGCGCCCGGAGCTGCGCAGCGCCTGCTCGGCGGCGGCCACCGCGAGGTCGGCGAGCCGTCCCTCCGGCGCGAGGAAGCGGCGTTCCTCGATGCCGGTCCGCTTGACGATCCACTCCGGGGAGGCACCGATCCGCTCGAAGTGCGCGTTGGGGACGACGCGTTCGGGCAGTGCGGCGCCCACGCCGACGATGGCGGCCGTCATGCCGCGCCTCCTTCGGCGAAGGCCGGGCCGGTGCCCATCCGGACGGCGTGCATCCCGCCGTCCGCGTGCAGGATCTCCCCGCTGACGGTCGCGGCGAGGTCGGAGAGCAGGAACAGTACCGGCCCGACCACCACGGCGGGGTCGGTGCGGTCCCAGCCGAGCGGGGCCTCGGCCTGCCAGCGGTCGGCGATCCGGTCGAAGGTGCTGATCGCCTGCCCGGCGACGGTCTCCACCGGGCCGGCCGCCACCAGGTTGACCCGGATGCCGGACGGGCCGAGGTACATCGCCAGGTACCGGCAGACCGCGCCGAGGGCCGCTTTGCCGACCCCCATCCAGTCGTAGCCGGCCCAGGCGCCGGTCGCGTCGAAGTCCAGTCCGACGACGCTGCCGCGCCGTCCGTCCGCGCTGAGCAGCGGGGCGAGTGCGGTGGCCAGCGAGTGCAGCGAGACGGCGGCGGTGCGCAGCGCGAGGCCGGCGGCCTCCGGCGGGGTGGTGAGGAAGTTGCCGCTCAGCGCCGTCTGCTGGGCGGCCGCGACGGCGTGCAGCACGCCGTCGACCCCGCCCCAGCGCTGCTCCAGTTCCTTGACCAGCCGGGCGAAGTCCTCGGGCCTGGTGACGTCCAGCTCCAGCACGTCGGCCGGGCGGGGCAGGCCGCTCGCCGCCTTCTCGGTGATCCGCCGGGCCCGGCCGAAGCCGGTGAGCAGGACCTCCGCGCCCGCCTCCTGGAGCGCCCTGGCGGTGTGCCAGGCGATGGAGTCCTCGTTGAGCACCCCGGTGATCAGATAGCGGCGTCCGTGGAATCCGAGCATCACTCCTGGCCTTTCGTCGTACCGAAAGCCTCGGCCGCCGCCAGCACCAGGGCCGCGTTGTGTCCGCCGAACCCGAAGGAGGTGGAGAGCCCTGCCCGGCGGCCGCCGGGCAGGGCGGGGGCGGCGAGCGGGGTGGCGCGGCGGATCAGGTTCAGCGGGCCGAGCTTCTCGTCCGGCTCGCGCAGCCCGACGGTGGGCGGGGCGGTGGCGTGGCGCAGCGCCAGCAGGGTGGCGATGGCCTCCACCGCGCCGGCCGCGCCGAAGAGGTGGCCGGTGCAGGACTTGGTGGAGGACAGCGGGACCGCTTCCACGGCCGGTCCGAGTGCCAGCCGCAGCGCCTCGCACTCCGACCGGTCGTTGAGGAGCGTCCCGGTGCCGTGCGCGTTGAGGTAGCCGAGCTGCCCGGGGGTGACGCCGGCCGCGTCGAGCGCCAGGGTGACGGCGCGGGCCGCGGGCTCGCCGGTCGGGTCCGGGGCGGTGAGGTGGTGGGCGTCGCAGGTGGCGCCGTAGCCGAGCACCTCGCCGAGCACGGTGGCGCCCCGGGCGGCGGCACCGGCCTCGGTCTCCAGCACCAGGATCCCGGCGCCCTCGCCGATCAGCAGGCCGTCCCGGTCGCGGTCGAAGGGCACCGACCGGCCGCTCTCGGACAGCGCCCCGGCGGTCCGGAAGGCGGCCTGCACCAGGCCGGAGGTGGAGGCCTCGGCGCCGCCGACCACCACCGCGTCGGCGGCGCCGGCCGCGAGCAGCAGCAGGGCGGTGCCGATCGCCTGGGTCGCGCTGCTGCACGCCGAGGCCAGGCAGAGCGCCTCGCCCCGGAAGCCGTGGCGCTGGGCGATCTGCGAGGCCGCGGCGTTGGCCATCATGGCGGGCACCATGAGCGGGGAGACGAACTCCCCGCCCTGCTGCCGGAGCACCTCGGCCTGGCTCTCGAAGCTCGCCGTCCCGCCGAGCGCGCAGCCCACCACGCAGGCGATCCGCTCGGCGGGGTAGGGCGGCGGGCCGTCCGTCCATCCCGCCTGGGCCAGGGCCTCGGCGGCGGCGACGAGCGCGAGCTGGGTGAAGCGGTCGGTGCGGCGGATCTGCTGGCGCGACAGGTGGTCGGCGGGCCGGAAGTCCCGGCACAGTCCGAGCCCGTCGGCGAGCCCGCTCTCGCCGGCGACGGCGCGCCGGTGCAGCTCGTCGGCGCCCACGCCCAGCGGGGTGACCGCGCCCAGGCCCGTGACGACGGCCCGGGGCCTCACTCCAACCCGGCCTTCCTGCGGCACAGGGCGAGCACCTCGCCGACGGTGTACAGCTGGTCGAAGTCCTTCGGCTTCACCGGGATGCCCAGCTTCTTGCGGATGGACTGGCTGAGCTCGACCATGTCGAGCGAGTCGATCTCCAGCTCGTCCAGGGCGGCGTCGTCGACGATGTCCTCGCGTTCGACCCCGAGGTCGACCAGGGCGTCGACGACGAACTTCTCGATGGCGGTGCGGTCCAGTGTGTCGGGCATGACTCTCCTCGTCCGCGCGGGGCGGCGGTGGCGGGGAACGTACGGGCGGTGGGCGGCGGCGGGCTCAGGCCGCGGTGCCGGCCTTGGTGGCGTGGTAGGGGGCCCAGTGCCACTGCCGCCAGTAGCTCTCGGCGATGTCCAGCCACTGCTCCAGCCGGGCGGCGTCGTCCAGGAAGCGGTTCGCGCTGACCACCAGCCAGCTGTAGACGGCCTGGCTGTCCCGGCAGCCGCCGCAGTCGCCGGAGGTGCAGCAGAACTGGAGCGACTCGTAGTCGGCGCCCCAGACGTTGAAGCCGGGGATGACCGGGTTGCCGTTGGCGACCCGCTCCTCGTGCTCGGGGGCGTCGACGCTGAGGCTGGGGCAGACGTCGTAGCCGAACCGGCCGCCCCAGTGCGTCCGGCCGGTCACCAGGGTCCGGATGAAGTACGGGTGGCTCACCACGGCCTGCGGGTACAGCTCCTTGACCCGCTGCGCCTCGTCCAGCACCCGCTGCTCGTTGGCGATCTTCAGCGGGGTCTCGGTGCCGTGCTCGCTGTAGAAGTTGAAGGTGACGATGTTGCCGTTCTCGGCGATCTTCCGCACGGTGGGCTCGATGTGCTCGACGCCGGCCTCGGAGAGCGCGTAGATGAACAGCACCCGCTGGTCGTCGCGGTAGTGCGAGAGCGCGGTGTCGAACAGGCCGGTGAACTTCGAGCCGTTGACCCGGATCGCGCGCAGGTCGTCGTCGAGCGGGCCGCCGCCGAAGACGCTGACCGCGATGGCGATCCTCTCGAAGCCCTGCTTGGGCATCGGGCGCAGGCCGTTGGTGGAGATGGTGATGTACGGCAGCTGTTCGACGAATGCCTCCACCCGGCGCGGGACCAGGGTGGGCTCGCCGCCGATCAGGGTGGCCTGGTTGACGCCGTCGTCGGCCAGCTTGCGGGCGAAGGCCCGGATGCGGTCCAGGTCCGACAGCTCCCTGACGGCCGTGTCGAAGCCGCCCTCGAAGTACCAGCAGCCCTTGCAGCGGATGTTGCAGGCGTTGGTGAGGTGGACCTCGCAGGAGCGGACCTCGCGCCCCAACCGGCGCAGCCGGTGCAGGCGTTCGGCCAGGTCGGGCCGGTCGGCGATGAGTTCGGCAGTGCGCGCCTTCGCCTCGCGCCGGCTCAGCGGGCGCTGTTCGATGGTGACGGGTGTTGCCATGGTGGTGGGCTCCTCGGGAGTCGCGGGACCGGCGTGCTGCTGCACCTGCTACTCCGGGAGGCGCAGACCCAGGTTCTTGATCCGCGGGGTGACCTTCTCGCGCCACAGGTCGCAGGCCTGGCCGTTGGTGGTCTGCCGCAGGCCGAAGCGGACGGCCAGCTCGGCGCGCTCGGAGCGCGGGCTGCCGAAGATCCGGACGAAGGTCGGCCAGAGCCGGTCCAGGGCCTGCTGGAGCTGCTCGCGGCCGTCCTCGGTGGCGGCGAGGTTGCGGCACACCCGGGCGCCGTGGGCGATGTGCACCTTCTCGTCGAGGATGATCGTGCGCACGGCGTCCGCCCAGGGCCGGTAGCTGCTCTGCGCGAACTCGGAGATCATCACCATCGCGGTCTCCTCCCCGATGTAGGAGAAGATCCCGCGCTCGGCCCAGGTGGTGCAGTTGTGGAACTCCTGGGCGCGGAAGAGGTTCCGCTCGGCCAGGGTCTGCGACTCCATGTAGGTGGTGTCCACACCGATCTCCGCGAGGACCCGCTTGCCGATCTTGTAGTGGTCGTACTCCTCGGCGGCGCGCTCGGCGCAGACCTGCCGCTCCTCGGCGTCGGGGGCCAGCGGCAGGAAGACCTGCACGTAGTCGTCGCCGCCGGAGAGCTCCCCTTCGGTGTTGACCACCATGCCGCGGATCGCGATCTCCCGGTACTCCTCCGGCATCGCCAGGAACTCGTCGGGAGTGCGGACCACCACCGCCTCGTCGTCCGGAATGGAAATCCCCATGGCACAACACCCCGTTCTGAAGGAGTCTGAAGCCGGACATGGCCGGGTGTGAGCGGCCGGGGGCCCGCTTCCACCGAGGCCCTCGATGACGACCACCAGGAAAAGACGCCGCCCCCCAGCGGCCGGCGGAGCTCCGCACCGGCTCCGCTGAACTTCCTCGGAGCGTAGGTCCTGCATTTTGGGCCGAACAAGGTCCCTTACGAATCGTGCCGGGCAGATTCGGCCACCCGGCACCGCCGGAGCGACCGGTTCCGGCCATGCCGACACCGGCACGACATGCGCAATTCCCTTTCCCGTCAAGGATCTTGATGGATGACCACGGCAGACGAAGCTGGCCGGAAGCAGGCCTGGACCACTCCGGGCGTACCACCGGGCCGACGGTTACGCTGAGCCCCATGACCACCGACTCGAACACGGCGGTCGCCACCGTCGACGTCCTCCTGGGCCCCGATCAGCTCGATGACCTGATCGCCGCCCAGTTCCCCGACTACGCCGCCTGCCGGGTGACCGAGGTGGACGGCCGCACCCTGACCATGGCGGTGGACGGCGACCGGCTGCGCACCCGCCCGGGCGGCACCGTCTCGGGGCCGGAGCAGGCCGGCCTGTGCGACCTGGCCGCGTTCCTCCTGATCAACGCCCGGCTCGGGCCCACCCTGATGGCACTGACCAGCTCGTTGCAGATCAGCTTCCTCAACCGGCCCCGACCCGGGGCGCTGCGCGTGCACGCCCGGACGGCCAAGTTCGGGCGTCGGCTGTGCGTGGTGCTGGCCGAGCTGCTGGACGCCGACGACGTCCTGGTCGCCAGCGCCACGCTGACCTACGCGATCCCGCCGGCCCGACCCGAGACGGCCTGACGGCCCCTCCCCGCCGGACTCGCCCCATCGGGCCCACCCCGGGAACTCGCCCTGCCGCCGCTCCGACCCCGGCGGCCGGACGAATCCGACATTACGAATACGGGGTGGGGTATATTGGCGGGACGGCCCCGCGCCTGGGGGCCCGGAGAACGGAGAACGACATGTGCCGACGAGTCGCCTGCCGCACCTGCGGGAAGCCGACCTTCGCCGGGTGCGGGATGCACGTGGAACAGGTCCTGGCCGGGGTGCCGAAGTCCGCCCGGTGCGACTGCGCCGCGCAGGGCCGCACGGGCAAGGGCTGGTTCGGCAGGCTGTTCGGTCGCGGCTGACCCGCCCCCACTCCCGTCCGTACGCCAACAACCGGCCAGGGTGGCGCGAAAGATGACAGTAAGTCGGCCGACCTCACGATCTTTTGGACATGGAATGATCTAAGTATTGATCCAGAGCCCGTTCCCCTCTAAGTTGCGGTGCAATATCACACTGAACGGCCATGTGGCGCGCCCTGGGGGGATACGGTGCCGGACACCGCACTCAAAGCACCGCACCAGTCCGCGAACAAGCTGCCCCGGGTCTTCTACCGGCTGGCCGCGGGCGATGCCCTGAACATGTACGGGAGCCAGCTCGACCTGGTCGCCCTGAGCCTGTTCGCCTACGAGGCGGCCGGCAACGCCCTCGGCACGGCCGGGTACCTGGTCCTGCGGCTCGGCGGCGGCATCGCCGGCGGGCTGGTCGCCGGGCGGCTGGTGGCCCGGCTGGAACGGCGGCGGCTGATGGCGGGCTGCGCCGTGGCCCAGGCGCTCGCGCTGGTCGTCGTCGCCCTCGTCCCGGCCTCGATGCGCATCCCCGTCCTCTACCCGCTCGCCGTGGTCCTCGGCGGAGCCGCCGCGGTGGCCGCCGTCGCCCTGCGGACCAGCATCCCCGAGATGGTCGGTCCCGAGCGCCGGGCCCGGGCCAACAGCCTGATGGCGAGCTGCCGTTCCACCGAGATGGTGCTCGGCTTCGCCTCCGCGGGCGTGGTGGTGGCCTGGGCGGGATTCCGGGCCGCCCTGCTCATCGACGCGGCCAGCTTCGTCCTGTTCGGGGCGCTGGTGATCCGGCTGCCCCTGCCCACCCGCGCCGCACAGCCCGACGAGCCCTCGGCCGAAGCGGACGCGGCCGCACCCGACGCGGCCACCGCGGAGTCCAAGCGGCGCGGCCCCCGGTGGCGGGCACTGATCGTCCTGCGGGCCGCCCCGGTGGTGGGCGCCATGGCGGGCATCCGGCTGCTGGACGCCTTCGGCTCAGCCGCCCACAACATCAGCCTGCCGGTCTTCGCCAACCAGTCCTCCCCCGACAACCCGGCCGCACTGCTCGGCACCTTCTGGGCCACCTGGGCGATCGGCAACCTCGGCGCCCAGCAGCTGGTCTCGCGGTTCATGCTGCGGCGCGGCATCGAACCCGGCGAGCGCGGCTTCGCCCTGGGCACCTGCCTGATGTCCGTCTGCTTCATCCTGGTCTTCACCGACCTCCCGACCCCGCTCTTCCTGCTGGTCGCGATCGGCGCCGGCCTCGGCGACGGCTTCACCGAGATCTCCTACACCACCCGGATCCAGGCCCTCGCCGACGAGCGGCGCGGCGAGGCCTTCGGCATCCTCGCCTCCGCCGAGAACGTCGGCATGGGCACCGGGATGCTGCTGAGCGGCTCCCTGCTGGCGCTGCTCAGCCCGCTGACCGTGGTCGGCGTCTCCCACTCCGTCCCGATCGTGCTGGCGCTCGGCTTCCTGGTGATGGTCGCCCGCACCCGCCGCCGCTGACCCGAACGCACCCCCGCGCCCGCGCACCCCCGCGTCTCCACGCCTCCGTACGTCCGAGCCTCCGTACCTCCGCACCGTTCCGACTCCGCACCCCCGCACGTCCGCACTCCGGCGCCCCCGCGCCGTACGCGACACCCTCTCCGCTCCCCCCTCCCTGCCCCGGGGCGGCCCACACCCGCGCCCCGGCACCGATCCGAAAGGTGCCGAACGTCATGAGTCCCACCGGTCCCGACCACGGCCGGCTGCGCACCCTGGAAGCCCGGCTGCTGCTGCGCCCCGAGATCGCCGACTGCGCGCTGCTGCCCGTCGAGCACGAGAACGGCCGCCCCGGTCTGCTCGCCTACCTGGTGCCCGCCGTCGACGACGACCCCGAGGCCCTGCGCCGCCGGGCCGCCGCAGCGCTGCTGGACGCCGACCCGAGCGCCGAAGTGCACCTCCTGGACGGCATCGTCCGCACCCCCGAGGGCGAGCCCGACGCCGCCGCCCTGGCCGCGGCGCTCACCCGGCCACCCGCCGGGCCCGGCCCCGCTCTGCGCCACCTGCGCGAACTCACCGACCGCTGGCGGCCGTTCGGCGAGGCCTCGGCGACGGCCGGCACCGCCACGGCGGAGCCGACGGCCGCACCCGAGGAACCCGGGACGGAGGCCGTCGGCGCTCCGCTGCCCGATGCCGCGCCGGACGCGCCCCGGACGCTGCCCGAGGCGCTGCTGCGCGCCGCCGAACTGCACCCCGACCGCGGACTGCACCTGGTCCGGGCCGGCGGCGAGACGACCAGGATGACGTACCGTCAACTTCTCACCAGGTCCCGCGAGATCCTTGCCACGCTGGCCTCCGCCGGGCTGCGGGCCGGGGACCGGGTGATCCTCCAGGTCCCGGACCCGGAGCTCTACTTCCCGACCCTGTGGGCCTGCCTGCTGGGCGGGATGCAGCCGGTGACGGTCGCCCGCCCGCCGGACTACCACGAGCGCAACCCCGTCCTGGAGAAGCTCTGGCACGCCTGGCAGACCCTGGAGGAGCCGCCGGTGCTCGCCTGCGGGCCGGCCGTGGCGGGCCTGGAGCGGCTCGGCGAGCTGTACCCGGCGCCGGACCTGCGGGTGATCGCCGTCGACCGGCCCGCCGGGGGCGACCGGCCCGCCGCCCCCGCGCACGCCCCCGCCCCGGGCGACATCGCGATGCTCCAGCTGTCCTCCGGCAGCACCGGGCGGTCCAAGGCGGTGCAGATCACCCACCGCGGCATCCTGGAGTACGTGGCGGGCGCCGTCTCCCACGGCTGCGACCCGGCCGACACCACGGTCAACTGGCTGCCCCTGGACCACGTCGCCGGACTGCTGATGTTCCACCTGCGCGACGTGGTGCTGGCCGCCGACCAGGTGCAGGTGCCCACCGAACTCGTGCTCGCCGACCCGCTGGTCTGGCTGGACGCACTGGAGCGCTACCGGGCGGCGCACTCCTGGTCGCCCAACTTCGGCTTCCGGCTGGTCGCCGAGGCCGTCCGGGCGGCAGGCCCCGGCCGCCACTGGGACCTGTCCACGGTCAAGTCGCTGATCAACGCCGGAGAGCAGTGCACCGAGGCGGTGATGGACGAGTTCCTGGCCGCCACCGCCCCGTTCGGCGTCCGGCCCGAGCACCTGCTGCTGGGCTGGGGCATGGCCGAGACCTGCACGGCGATCACCTACAAGCGCTACCACGAGGACGGCGCCCGCCGGCTGGTGCGCACCGACTCGCTGTCCGGCCGGCTGGAGCCCGTCGACCCGGCCTCCGCGGAGCGCGGCACCGGCTTCCTCAGCATGGGACGGCCCGCGCCCGGCACCCGGATACGGGTGACCGGCGACGACGGGCGGGTGCTGCCCGAGCACTGGGTCGGCCGGCTCCAGGTCCACTCCGGCCGGGTGACGCCCGGGTACCTGAACAACCCGCCGGCCAACCAGGAGGCCTTCGTCGGCGACGGCTGGTTCGACACCGGGGACCTGGCCTTCCTGGCCGACGGCGAGGTGGTGCTCACCGGCCGCCGCAAGGAGATCATCATCGTCAACGGCGTGCACTACTTCTGCCACGAGCTGGAGGACGTGGTGGCCTCCGTGGCGGGGGTGCGCTCCGGGCACGTCGCGGCCTTCGGGGTGCCGGACGAACGCACCGGCACCGAGCAGCTGGTGATCGCCTACGTCCCGAACGACCCGGACGCCCCCGCGTCGCCCGTCGCCGCGGAGGTGCGGCAGCTGCTGGCGGCCCGCCGGCAGCCGGCCCCCGTCCTGGTGCTGCCGGTACCGGCAGCCGAGTTCCCGCGCACCACCAGCGGCAAGATCCAGCGCACCGCGCTGCGCCACCGTCTGCTGGACGGCGAACTCGACGACCACATCGTGGCGTTGGACCTGGCCGAGGCCAACTCCCGGACGCTGCCGGACTGCGTGCGGCAGCTCGGCTGGGAGCCCCGCCCGGTTCCGGGGGTCCCGGCGGCCCCATCGGATGACGAAACGATCCTGCTGCTCGGCCCGTCCGGCCCCGGAACCCTGACCGAAGCACTGGCATCCGCCCTGCCGAACACCCTGGTGGTGGACCGGCCGCCGACCACCGACCCCGAGGACTGGCTGCGGGCCCTCGGGGACCAGGCCGCCGACCGGCTGGTCTACCTGTGGAGTGCGACGGCCGACGAAACGGCGCAGCCGCCGGACGAGGCGCTGCTCGCCCTGCTGCGGGCGCTCCCGGCGCGGACGCCGGTCCGCGAACTGGTCTCGGTCAGCGCCGGGCTGCACGCCGTACTCCCCGGTGAACTCCCCCGGCCGCGGGCCGCGTTGACCGCGGCGCTGACCGCCGGGGCGCGGGCCGAGCAGCTGGTTCCGGCCGCCCGGCACCTCGACCTGCCGGGCGACGCACCAGTCGCGGAACAGGCGGCCGCGCTGCTCGCCCTGCTGGCCGATCCCCGGCCGGAGCCCGAATCCGCCTGGCGCGCCGGCCACTCCTGGGTCCCCCGGCTGGGACCGGCGGAGACCGCATCCGGTCCGGCCGCGGCGGGCTGCTCGCTGCTCACCCCCGGCGCCCGCTACCTGGTCACCGGTGGCCTCGGCGGGATCGCCGCCGAGCTGCTGCCCGGGCTGCTGCGCGAGTACGGCTCCCGGCTGCTGATCGTCGGCCGGAGCGACCTGGACGCCCCGACCGCCGAGGCGGCCGAGCGCCGCTCCGCGCTGCGCCGACTGGCCACCCAGGGCGGTCAGGTCACCTACCGTCAAGCTGACGTGACGAACCGTCGGCAACTCGCGAAGGTGCTCGCCGAGGCCGAGCGGGAGTGGCAGGCACCGCTGGACGGCGTGCTCCACCTGGCCGGCGGCTACCGGCTCGCGCTGCTGTCCGACACCGGCACCGAGGGCTGGCGCGAGGCCGTCCGGACCAAGACCGAGGGCACCGACCACCTCATCGAGCTGGTCCGGCAGCGGCCCGGCGCGCAGTTCGTCGCCTTCTCCTCGATGATCGGCCTCCAGGAGGCCGTCGGCTCCACCGGGTACGCCGCCGCCAACCGCTACCTGGAGAGCACCGTCGAACGGCTGCGCCGGGAGGCCGGCACCCCGGCCTGGACGATCTCCTGGGGCCTGTGGAGCGGTATCGGCATGAACCGCGACACCGAGAACGAGCAGGCCGCCGCCGGCCGGGGCATCGCCGTGCTGAGCGCCGCACACGGCCGCCGGCTGGCCTCCCTGCTGCTGGCCGGCGCCCCGGGCCACCGGTACGCCGGTCCGGACCCGAGCTCCCCCGCCGCCCGGCGCCGTCTGCTCGCCACCGCGCCCCGCCCGGTGGCCGCCGCCGCGCCGGCGCCGCCCACCGTGGCACCCGGAACCCGGCCCGCCGACCGGTCCGCCCCCGTCCCCGTCCCCGAGCGCACCGCACCGTCCGGCCTGCGCCGGCTGGTCCTGGACGCCTTCGAGTCGGTCCTCGACACCCCGCTGGACCCGGGCCGTCCACTGGCCGAACTCGGCATCGGATCCCTCCAGTTGATGCGGGTGCACGGCGCGCTCAGCACCGCGCTGCCCACGCCCCCGGCGCCCACCGAGCTGTTCCGCCACCCCACCGTGGACGCCCTGATCGCGCACCTGGCCACCGAGCCGGCCACGGGCCCGCTCGCGCCCACCACCGCCACCACCGCCTCGACGACCGGGCCCGGCGACGACCGCCGGGTGGCGATCGTCGGCCTGGCGCTGCGTCTCCCGGGCGCCGACACCCCCGAGCAGTACTGGCGGAACATCGTCGAGGGCGTCCGCAGCACCACCCGGTTCACCGAGGAGGAACTGGCGGCGGCCGGGCTGCGCCCGGAGGAGTACCGCCACCCCGACTTCGTCCCGGTCACCGGCGCGCTCACCGACATCGACCACTTCGACGCCGAGGCCTTCGGCATCAGCGGCGCCGAGGCCGCCCTGATGGACCCGCAGCAGCGCCTGCTGCTGGAGATCTGCCGCCAGGCCCTGGAGGACGGCGGCTACGACGCGCCGGACCCGGAGCGCCGGGTCGGGGTCTTCGCCGGCACCGGGATGACCCTCTACGCGCTGCGCACCTACTACCAGCACACCCTCGCCACCACCGCCGACCCGGCCGAGCCGGTGGCCGCCCTGCAGACCGCGATCGGCAACCAGGCGGACTTCGCCGCCACCCGGGTCGCCTACCGGCTGGGCCTCACCGGCCCGGCGATCGGCGTGCAGACGGCCTGCTCCACCTCGCTGGTCGCGGTGCACCTCGCGGTGCAGTCGCTGCTGGCGGGCGACTGCGAGCTGGCCCTGGCCGGGGCCGCCGCCCTGCACATCCCGCAGGCCGCCGGCTACCGCTACGAGGAGGGGTCGATCCTCTCCCCCGACGGCGCCTGCCGGGCCTTCGACGCCGAGGCGGGCGGCACCGTCGGCGGCAACGGCGTCGCCGCCGTCCTGCTCAAGCGCCTCGACCGGGCCCTCGCCGACGGCGACACCATCCACGGGGTGATCCTCGGCTCGGCCGTCAACAACGACGGCGGCCGCAAGGTCGGCTACACCGCGCCCAGCGTGGACGGGCAGGCGGCCGTGATCGGCCGGGCCCTGGACCTGGCGGGCGTGCCGGCCGAGAGCATCGGCTACATCGAGGCCCACGGCACCGGCACCCCGCTCGGCGACCCGATCGAGTTCCGGGCGCTGGACCAGGCGTTCCGGGCCCGGACCGGGGCCGCCGAGTTCTGCTCGCTCGGCTCGGTGAAGCCCAACATCGGCCACCTGGACACCTGCGCGGGCCTGGCGGGCCTGATCAAGGCCCTCCTGGTGCTGCGGCACGGCACCATCCCGCCGCTGGTGAACTTCACCAGCCCCAACCCCGCGCTGGAGCTGGCCGGCAGCCCGTTCCGGCTGGCCGCCGGGCGCCGGGAGTGGCCGGAGGGCCCCACCCCGCGCCGGGCCGGGGTCAGCGCGCTGGGCGTCGGCGGCACCAACGCCCACCTGGTGCTGGAGCAGGCCCCGGAGACCGCGGCGGTGCCCGCGCCCAGGCCGGCCCCGACCGTACTGCCGCTGTCGGCCCGCACCGCCCAGGGCCTGACCGAGCTGGCCGGCCTGCTCCGCGACCGGCTGGACGCCGAACCCGCCCTCGCGCCCGGCGACCTCCCGCTCACCCTCGGCGCCGGCCGGCGCGCCCTGCGCCACCGGCTGGCCGTCACCGGCCCCGATCCGGCCGCCCTGCGCAAGGGCCTGGACGCCTTCCTGGCGGGCCGGGCCACCGCCGGGGCCGTCCACCGGGAGACCGGGCGCGGCGCGGCGGCGCCGGTGCTGCTCTTCACCGGCCAGGGCGCCCAGTACCGGGGCATGGCCGCCGAGCTGTACCGGGCCTTCCCGGCCTTCCGCGCCGTCCTGGACGAGTGCGACCGGCTGCACCGCGAGAACTGGGACGAGCCGCTGCTGCCGCTGCTGCTCGACCCCGCCCCGCAGGGCACCGAGGACACCTGGAGAACCGAGGCGGCCCAGCCCGCTCTGTTCGCCCTCCAGGCGGCCTACCTGCGGCTCTGGCAGGAGCTCGGGGTCCGTCCCACGGCCGTCGCCGGGCACAGCGCCGGGGAGTACGCGGCCTTCCACGCGGCCGGCGCACTCGACCTGGCCGACGGGATGTTCCTGACCGCGCTGCGCGGCCGACTGATGCACCGGCTGACCGAACCGGGCGCCATGACGGTCGTCTCGGCCGGCCCGGACCGGCTCGCCGGGCTCGACGACTGGCTGCCCGGCGTGGAGCTGGCCGTGGTCAACGGCAAGGGCCAGTGCGTGCTGGCCGGTCCGCCGCGCGAGATCGCCGCCGCCGAGGCCGTCCTGGCCGCCGACGGGGTGAGCACCGAACGGCTGGCCACCGACCGGGCGTTCCACTCCCGCCTGCTCGACCCGATGCTCGACCCCTTCCGCGACCAGCTGGCCCGGCTGCGCCTGCAGCCGCTGACGGTCCCACTGGTCAGCAACCTCGGCGGCGAGGTGCTGGCGGCCGGAACCGTCCCGACACCCGAGTACTTCCTCCGGCAGACCCGGCACACCGTCCGGTTCGACCAGGTCCTCGCCGCCCTCGACGAGCAGGGCCACGAGCTCTTCCTGGAGCTCGGCCCGCACCCGACACTGACCGGCATGGGCCGCCGGGAGCTGCCGCAGCGCCACTTCGTCGCCGGCGGCCGGCGCGGCGCCTCGCCGGAGCAGCAGTTCGACGCCGCCGCGGCCGCGCTGTGGTCGCACGGCGTCCCGCTCGACTGGGCCCGTTTCGCCGCCGCCCGGGACTGGCCGGACGGACCGGCCCGCCGCGTCCCGCTGCCCACCACCGTCTTCCAACGCCGCCGCCACTGGTTCACCGCCCCTGCCCGGCCCACCACCGAGGACCCCGCCATGCGCCAGGACCCACCCCAGCAGGCCGCGCCGGCCGCCGTGCCGGAAGCCGCACCGACGCCGAGCCCCGAGGAGCTCGCCGAGCAGGCCGTCCTGCGGCAGGTCGTCGAGCGGACGGCCCGCCAGCTCGGCTACGACGAGGCCTCGGTCGGCGTCGACGAGCCCTTCTTCGACCTGGGAGCCGACTCGCTCTCGATGATCAACATGATCCGGGACCTGGAGCGCGCGTTCCGGGTGCGGGTGTCGATGCGCGAGCTGTTCGAGGCGGCGGACACCCCGGCCCGGCTGGCCGGGCTGATCGCCTCCCGGCTGGAGCCGGCGGTGCTGGCCACGCTGCTGCCGGCCGCCGAGCCGGAGCCGGTGGCGGTACCGGAGCCCGTCGCGGTGGAGGCTCCGGCTCCCGTGCCGACCGCACCTGTTGTCCAGGCCCCGGCGCCCCAGGCCGTACCCGCCGTACCCGCCGTACCCGCCGTACCGACCGCGCCCACCGCTCCGCAGGCCCCCGCCGCGCTCGCCCCGGTGAGCGACGGCACCGGCCTGATCGAGCGCCAGCTCGCGCTGCTCGGCCAGTTCTCCGACCTGATGCGCGACCAGCTCGGCCTGCTGGCCGGCGGCGCGCCCGCGCCCGCTCTCCCCGCGGCGCCCACCCCCGCGGCCCTGCCCCCGGCCGCCGCACAGCCCGCCGCCGCGCCCGCCGCCGAGACCCCCGCCGCTGCGCAGGCCCCGGCCGCCCCCCAGGTGCACGGCCCCCGGGTGACGGTCTCCCGCGAGTCCGGCATGGCCTCCGGCGGCCTGACCGAGCAGCAGCGCGCCCACGTGGACGAGCTGGTCGCCCGCTTCACCGCCCGCACCACCGCGTCCAAAGCGATCACCCGCCGCCACCGCCGCACCCTCGCGGACAGCCGCGCGGTGGTCGGCTTCCGCTCCGGCACCAAGGAGATGCTCTACCCCCTCGCCGCCCGCCGGGCCCGGGGGTCCCGGCTGGAGGACGTCGACGGCAACCCGTACGTCGACATCACCATGGGCTTCGGCGTCCTGCTCTTCGGCCACGACCCGGAGTTCGTCTCCGAGGCCGTCCGCGAGCACCTGTCCTCGGGGCTGCGGCTGGGCCCGCGTGGTCCGGAGACCGGTGAGGCCGCCGAGCTGCTGGCCGAGCTGACCGGCACCGAGCGGGTCGCCTTCGCCAACTCCGGTACCGAGGCGAACGCCGGGGCGATCCGGCTGGCCCGCGCGTACACCGGCCGGGACAAGATCGTCATGTTCGAGGGTTCGTACCACGGCCACTTCGACCACACCCTGGGCCGGACGCTGGGCCACGGCGCCGGCCGGGAGACCGTCCCGGTGTCCATCGGCATCCCGGGCAGCGCGGTCGCGGACCTGCTGGTGCTGCGCTACGGCGACCCGGAGAGCCTCAAGGTCATCGAGGAGCACGGCGACCGGATCGCCGCCGTCCTGGTCGAGCCGGTGCAGAGCCGCCACCCGGGCCGCCAGCCCGTCGACTTCGTCCGCTCGCTGCGCGAACTGACCGCCCGGCTCGGCATCGTGCTGGTCTTCGACCAGATGCTCACCGGCTTCCGGCCCCACCTGCGCGGCGCCGAGGGCTTCTGGGGCGTCACCCCGGACGTGTCCACCTACGGCAAGGTGCTGGGCGGCGGCTACCCGATCGGCGCGATCGCCGGGCGGGCGGACATCCTGGACGGCATCGACGGCGGGCACTGGGACTACGGGGACGACAGCTACCCGCCCAAGGACACCACCTTCTTCGGCGGCACCTACATCCAGCACCCGCTGGCGATGACCGCCGCGGGCGCGGTGCTGCGCCACCTGAAGGCGGCCGGCCCCGGCCTCCAGGAGCGGCTGAACGCGCGCACCGACGAGCTGGCCGCGACCCTGAACGGCTTCTTCGAGGAGGAGGAGTTCCCGCTGCGCCTGGCCCACTTCGGCTCGCTCTTCCGGTTCGAGCCGCGGGCCGACATGGAGCTGCTCTTCCCGCACCTGCTGACCCGCGGGGTCTACGTGTGGGAGTGGCGCAACTTCTTCCTCTCCACCGCCCACACCGACGGCGACCTGGAGTTCGTGATCGACGCGGTCCGCGAGTCGCTGCGCGACCTGCGGCGCGGCGGCTTCTTCCCGGCCTCGCCCGGCGTCCGGCTGCCCGCCCCGCGGTCGGCCGCCGAACTCCCGGTGCCCGCCGAGACCGTGGGCGGCGCGTCCGCCCAGGCCGTCGCGTACCAGCCGGTCAGCGACCCGCAGCGGCCGGTGGACTTCAGCCTCTACTTCTTCGGCGACTACCCGCTGGACTCCCCGGAGGACGAGAAGTACCGCATCGTCCTGGAGAGCGCCCGCTTCGCCGACCGGCACGACTTCCACTCCGTCTGGCTGCCGGAGCGCCACTTCCACTCCTTCGGCGGCATCTTCCCCAACCCCTCGGTGCTGGCCGCCGCCCTGGCCCGGGAGACCACCCGGATCCGGCTGAACGCGGGCTGCGCCGTCCTGCCGCTGCACCACCCGGTGCGGGTCGCCGAGGAGTGGTCGGTGGTCGACAACCTCTCCGGCGGCCGGGTCGGCCTGGGCTGCGCCAGCGGCTGGCACCCCAACGACTTCCTGTTCTTCCCCGAGCGCTACGGCAGCCACAAGGAGCTGATGCACCGGCAGATCGACACCGTCCGGGCGCTGTGGCGCGGCGAGCCGTACCAGGGCCGCAACGGCAACGGTGAGCCGATCGAGGTGACCCTGCACCCGCGCCCCCTGCAGGACCTGCCGCCCATGTTCACCGCGATCGTCGGCAACCCGGACAGCTTCCGCGAGGCGGCCCGGCACGACCTCGGCGTCATCACCAACCTGATGACCCAGGACGTCGCGCAGCTGGCCGAGAACATCGCGGTCTACCGGCGCACCCGGGCCGAGCACGGGCTCGACCCGGAGGCCGGCCGGGTGGTCGTGCTGGTCCACACCTACCTGGGCACCGACCTGGCCACCGCGCGCGAGCAGGCCTACCGGCCGTTCTGCCACTACCTGCGGTCCTCGCTCTCGCTGTTCGGGCAGATGGCCAACAGCCTGGGTCTGACCCTGGACTACGAGAACGCCCGCGAGGAGGACCTGGAGTACGTGCTGGAGCGCGCGTACGAGCGGTACTGCGCCTCCCGCGCGCTGATCGGCACACCGGAGAGCGTCCAGGGGGTGCTGTCCGAGCTGCGGGCGGCCGGCGCGGACGAGATCGCCGCCTTCGTCGACTTCGGGCTCTCCCCCGACCTGGTCGCGGCCGGCCTGCCGCAGCTCGACGCCCTGCGCCGGGACACCCTGCGCGGCGCCCCGCTGTCGTACGCCCAGCAGCGGATGTGGTTCCTGCACCGGATGCTGCCCGACGGCGGGCAGTACAACGAGGTCAAGGCGATCGCCCTGGACGGCCCGCTCGACCCGCAGGCGCTGGACACCGCGCTGCGCCTGCTGGTCGAACGCCACGTCGCGCTGCGCTCCGTCTTCCGGGAGCAGGACGGCGAACCGTTCCAGCAGGTGCTGGCACCGCCCGCCGGGCCGGTGCTGGAGCGGGTGGCGTCCGACGGGACCGGGCAGGACGAGGTGGCCCGGCTGGTCGCCGCCGAGGGTGCGCACCGCTTCGACCTGGCCGAGGGCCCGCTGTTCCGTGCCCTGCTGCTGGAGCAGGCGGCCGACCGGCACGTCCTGGTCCTGTCGATGCACCACATCGTGATCGACACCCTGTCGACCGTGGTGATCACCCGGGAGCTGGGCGAACTGTACCTGGCCGCACAGGAGGACCGCGCCGCCCGGCTGCCGGTGCTCACCACCGGCCCGGCCGCCGAGGCCGCCCGGGAGCGGGCCCGGGTGGCCGCCGGCGAGTACGACGAGAGCCTCGCCCACTGGCGCAAGGTGTTCGGCGGCGGCGACCTGCCGGTGCTGGCCCTGCCCACCGACCGGCCGCGCCCGGCCGTACCGGACGGCCGCGGCCGCTCCTTCGTCCACCACCTTCCCGCCGAACTCTCCGACAACCTACGGGAGTTGGCCAGGTCTCGGCGCTCGACCCTGTTCATGGTGCTGCTGACCGGCTTCGCCGGCGTCCTGCAGCGGTACGCCGGCCAGGACGAGATCGTGCTGGGCACCCCGGTGGCCAACCGGGCCGAGGGCACCGAGGACCTGATCGGGTTCTTCGTCAACACCCTGGCGCTGCGCCTGGACCTCTCCGGCGAGCCGGCCTTCGCCGAGGCGCTGGGCCGGGTCCGCTCCACCGCGCTGGACGCCTACGAGCACCAGCAACTGCCCTTCGAGGTGCTGGTGCAGGAGCTGAACCCGCAGCGCGACACCAGCCGCAACCCGCTGTTCCAGGTCATGGTCGAGTTCGAGAACCACATGGTCTTCGAACTGGACCTGCCCGGCGTGACGGCCCGTCCGCTGGACCACGTGGCGGACCGCTCCGCCTTCGACCTCACCCTCTTCCTGACCAGCCTGCCCGACGGCATCCGCTGCCACGTGGAGTACGCCGAGACCCTGTTCGACCGCGCCACCATCGACCGGCTGCTCGGCGCCTTCGAGCGGCTGCTCGCTGCCGCGGTCGCCGACCCGGAGCGCCCGCTCGCCGAGCTCACCGCCGTACCCGCCGCCGAGGCCGACGCGGCCCTGGAGTGCGGCCCCGCGGCCGCCCAGGACCCCGAGCACCCGCTGGCCACCATCGCCGCCACCGCGGCCGAGCGGGCCGGGCAGACCGCGGTCGTCGCCTCCGACGGCACCGAGACGGACTACCGGACGCTCATGGCCCGAGCGGAGGACCTCGCCGGCCGGCTGCTGGCGGCCGGCGTCCGCGAGGGCAGCCGGGTGGGCGTGCTGCTGCCCCGCTCGGTGGACCTGGTGGCCGCGCTGCTGGCCATCCTGCGCCTCGGCGCCGTCCACGTGCCGGTCGACGTGCTGCAGGGCCCCGAGCGCTGCCGGCTGATCGTCGAGGACAGCGCGCCGGCCGTCCTGCTCACCACCACGGACGACGCCCCGGCGCAGCTCGGCCTGAACGTGCCGACGGTGCTCACCGGCACCGCCCCGGCCGACACCGTCCCCGCCGAACTGCCCCCGCTGCCCGCCCCCTCGCCGCAGGCACCCGCCTACCTGCTGTACACCTCCGGGTCCACCGGCCGCCCCAAGGGCGTGCTGATGCACTCCCTGGCCCTGGCCCACTTCGTGGCCTGGAACGTCGCCGACCACCCCGCGGCCCGCACACTCCAGTACGCCTCCTGCGGGTTCGACGTCAGCGTCCAGGAGATCCTGACCACGCTGGCCGGCGGCGGCACCCTGCTGCTGATCGAGGAGGAGACCCGCTACGACGTGACGGCGCTGGCCGCCGTGGTCCGGGCCACCCGGGCCGAGCGGGTCCACCTGCCGTACACCCCGCTGGCGGCCCTGACCGACGCGCTCGGCGAGGAGCCGGTGCCGCACCTGCGGGAGCTGATCTCGGGCGGCGAGCAGGTGCTGCTCACCCCCACGCTGCGGGCCTTCCTGCGCCGCAACCCCGGCTGCCGGCTGATCAACCACTACGGCCCGACCGAGACCCACGGCATGACGGCCTGCGTGATCGACCCGGACGGTCCGGAGCACGCCCCGATCGGCCGTCCGACCCCGGGCAGCCGGGTCGTGCTGCTGGACGCCTCCGGACGCCGGGTGCCGCCCGGTGCGGTCGGCGAGATCCACGCCCTCGGCGTCCAGGTCGGCATCGGCTACATCGGCCTTGAGCAGGAGACCGCCGCCCGCTTCACCGACACCCCCGACGGCCGCAGCTACCGTACCGGCGACCTCGGCCGGTGGCGGCCGGACGGCCTGCTGGAGTACCTCGGCCGGGCCGACCGCCAGGTCAAGGTGCGCGGCTACCGGGTCGAGCCGGGCGAGATCGAGACCGTGCTGCGGGGCGTGCCCGGCGTGCACTCCGCCGCCGTGACGGCGCGTCGCACCGCGGCGGGCACCGTACTCGCCGGGTACGTCGGGTGCGCGGCCGCCGAGCTGCCCCGGGTCGCCGACCGGCTGGCCGACCTGCTGCCCGACTACATGGTGCCCGGGCTCTGGGCCATCGTCGACGCCCTGCCGTTCACCGCGCACGGCAAGCTGGACACCGCCGCGCTGCCGGAGCCGCGCCCGCTCGGCGCGGACGAGCCCCAGGCCGCACCGGCCACCGAGCTGGAGCGGACCGTGCAACGCCTCTGGGAGGAGGAACTCGGCCGCCCCGCCGGGGTGGAGACCTCCTTCTTCGACCTGGGCGGACACTCGCTGGCCGCCACCCGGCTGCTGAACCGGGTCCGCGAGGCGGCCGGCCTGCGGATCGGCGTGCTGGACTTCTTCCGCCGCCCGACCATCCGCGCGATGGCCGCCCACCGGCCGGCCGTCGAGCAGGCCCCGGCCCCGACCTACGAGGAGGGCACCCTGTGAGCACGGCAGAGGACGACTGGGCACGGCTGCTGCGCCTGCTCGACGAACGCGAGATCGTGCTGCGCACCACCGGCGAGCGGCTCGGGTACCTGGCCCCCGCGGGGGCGATGGACGAGGAGCTCACCGGCCTGGTCCGGGCCCACCGCGACCGGCTGCTGGCCACCCTGACCGGCTCCGGGGCCGCCCTGGCCGCCGCACCCGCCGGGGTGGCGCAGCGGCGGCTGCACAAGGTCCACGGCATGTCGGCGGATCCGGCGGTGTGGAACATCACCCAGCGGATCACCCTGCGCGGGCCGCTGGTGCCCGAGCGGCTGGCCGCCGCGCTGACGGCGGTGACCGAGCGGCACGAGAGCCTGCGGACCCGGTTCCTGGACACCGAGCTCGGGGTGCTCCAGCAGGTACTGCCGCACACCCCGCTGGACGTCCCGGTGGAGGACCTGCGCGGGCTCGCGCCCGCCGAACGGGACGCGGCCCTCGCCGAGGCCCTGGACGCCGAGGTCGGCCGCCCGTTCGACCTGGCCGCACCCCCGCTGCTGCGCGCCCGGCTGCTGCGCCCGGCGGCGGAGGAGTGGGTGCTGCTGCTGACCATCCACCACATCGCGGTCGACGGCTGGTCGCTGGCCACCGTCCTGGCCGACCTGGGCGCGCTCTACCGTACGGGCGGGCCGCTGCCGGAGGAGCCCGGCCGGATGACCGACCACGCCTGCTGGGAGCGGACGGTGGTCACCCGGGCCTCCATCGCGGCGGCCGTCGACCACTGGGCCGAGGCCCTCGGCGGCGCCTCGCTCTCGGTGGACGTGCCCACCGACCGGCCGCGTCCCGAGCAGCGCTCCGGGCGCGGCGAGACGGCAGGGTTCCGGATTCCGGCGGCCGTGGCCGAGGCGGTCGGGCGCTTCGCCGCCGCGCACTCCACCACCGCCTCGGCCGTCCTGGTGGCCGCGTTGGCCCGGCTGCTCGGCTCGCTCAGCGGCGCGTCGGAGGTGCTGATCCTGCTCTCCAACGCCAACCGCACGCGTCCGGCCGACGAGAACGTGGTCGGTCTGCTCACCGGCAGCATGCCGGTCCTGGTGCCCACCCGGGGCGACAGCGGGTTCGGGGAGCTGGTGGACCACGCCGCCGAGGCGATCGCCTCCGCCCTCGACCACTCCGTGATGGCCTTCGGCCTGCTGGTCGAACCGCTGCGGGAGCGCGGTGTCCCCATGCCCGCCGGGTACCCGCAGATCGTGCTCGCCGTCCAGAGCACCCCGGCCATCGCCCTCGATCTGCCCGGCCTGACCGTCGAGATCGAGGACATCCCCGGCCACTCCGCCCGCGCGGACTGCGCGTTCTCCCTCGCTCCGGACGGCGAAGGCTACGCGGGGCAGGTCGAGTACGACGCCGACCTGTTCGACCCGGGCACGATCCGGGGCTGGCTGGACGCCCTGGTGGCGGACCTGGAGCGGCAGTTGGCGGTGCCGCTCGTGTGACACCGGGTGGGTCCCCGGTGGGCGGCACGCCGCCCACCGGGGACCGTTGCCCGGCGCCGCGGCCCCGGAAAACCCGTTGGTCACAGCAGCCCGGCCAGTGGTAAACATGTGACATGTTACAAGGCACTCACATCACCCTCCGGGCCCGCCACGACGCCGACCTCCCGGTGCTCCTGGCCGAGCTGTACGACGACGTGGCGACCCGCTCGCGGGCCGACTCCCGCCCCTGGCGGCCCATCCCGCCGGGCTCGGCGCACTCCCCGTACGTGGTCTCCGGGCCGTCCGACGAGGCCGCGTGCTTCTCCGTGGTCGAGACGGCCACCGGGGAGCTGGCCGGCGAGGCGCTGCTGTGGGGCATCGACGCCCACAACCGCAGCGCCCACGTGGGCCTCGCCCTGCTGCCGGGCCACCGGGGGCGCGGCCTCGCACCGGACGTCCTGCGGGCGCTCTGCCACTACGCCTTCCCGGTGCTCGGCCTGCGCCGGCTGCAACTGGAGACGCTCGCGGACAACGCCCCGATGCTCCGGGCCGCCACCGGTGTCGGCTTCACCGTCGAGGGGCGGCTGCGCCAAGCCGCCTGGGCGTACGGGGAGTTCGTGGACCAGGTCGTGCTCGGGCTGCTGGCCGAGGAGTGGCAGGGATAGGCGACGGCCGGCGCGACCCGGACGGGCCGGGTTGCGGCAGTGGCAGGAGCGCGGGCGGCTGACGGCGGGCCGGCCGGAGCGCTCGGGCCCGCTCTCCTGACCCCGAATGAGCCGGCCCCCGGGCGGGCGGTCTCCCGACGGCCCCGGAGCGGGGCGACGCCTCCGGGCGTGCGTGCCAAGGGTCATGACGATCTGTGGACGGATCTGGCGCCCGCCTTCACCGTTCCGATACGGTCTGGACCGATCAGCGGCCGATCTTCGTCCGGCATCGGTCCGCCGCGCTCCGAAAGCCTCCCGGGAGTCGTCATCAGCGCCCAGCCCGTCTCCGTTCCGCTCACGCTTCCGGCGCTCCTGGACCACCGGGCCGCGCTCCATCCCGAACGCACCGCGCTGCTGGTGCCCGGCGGTGGGAGCCTCACCTACGGCCGGTGGCGCGAGCGGGCGGTGCGGGCCGCGCACGGGCTGGCCCGGGCGGGTGTGCGACCCGGGGACACGGTGGCGCTGCTGTTCACCAACCGGGAGTGGGACGAGTACGCCGTGGCGTTCCTGGCCGCCCACTACGCGGGCGCGGCCGGACTGGTGATCCGCGAGGACCTGGCCCCGGCCGACGTGGAGCAGCTGGTGGAGGCCGCCGGGGCACGCTGGGCGGTCGCCGGGAACGGCCCGCGCACCATGCTGCCCACCTTCGGGCTCGACGGTCTCGACGCTCCGGACGGGAACGACCCCCCGCACCGGGTCGGCCCCGGGGACCTGGCCCAGATCATCGGGACCTCCGGCACCACCGGCACGCCGAAGGGCGTCCGGGCCGCGCACGCGAGCCTGACCGCCGGCCTGGTCCTCAACCCCCGGCCCCGCCCGTACGCGCACTCGCGGCACGCGGTGCACGCCTTCCCGATCGGCACCAACGCCGCCCAGGCGGTGCTGGTGAACGCGCTGACCGCGCAGCCCACGACGATCTGTCTGCCGCGCTTCGACGCGGAGGAATTCGGGCGGGTGGTCGAGGAGTTCGGCGCGGGCACGGTCTTCCTGGTGCCGTCGATGGCGGTGGAACTGCTGAACTCCGGGACAGCCGACCGCCGGGACCTCGGCAGCGTCCTGCTGGTCGGTTCCACCGCCGCCGCGCTCCCGCCGGCCGTCGCCGCCGGGCTGAGCGCCGCGCTGCCGAAGGCGATGGTCGTCAACACCTACACCTCGGCCGAGGCCTCGCCCGCCCAGATCTCGGCGATCGTGGACCCCGGCCGCCCGGGCTCGCTGGGCCGCCCGACCGACCCCGCCGACCTGCGGATCCTGGACGAGGACGGGGAACCGGTACCGCCCGGCGGGACCGGCGAGATCTGGCTGCGCCAGCCCGGCCCGCCGCGCGGATACGCCGGGGCGGACTCCGACACCGTCTTCCGCGACGGCTGGGTGCGCATGGGCGACCTCGGCAGGCTGGACGAGGACGGCTTCCTCCACCTGGTCGACCGGGAGAGCGACATCGTCAAGTCCGGTGCGCTGAAGGTCTCGACGCTGCGGATCGAGGCCGTGCTGCACGAGCACCCGCAGGTCGCCGACGCCGCCGCGCTCGGCCTGCCGCATCCGGTGATGGGCCAGGTGCCGGTCGCCGCGGTGGTCCCGATGCCGGGCGGAATCGACCCCGACGGGCTGCGGCTCTTCCTGAGCGAGCGCCTCGCCAGGCCCGAACTGCCCGTGCGCATCCTGGTGTTGGACTCCCTGCCGCGCAACCCGAGCGGCAAGGTGGTCAAGCACGAACTGCGGACCGCGTTCGAGGAACCCGCCCCGGTGACCGGAAGGGCCCCCGAGACGGAGCGGGAACTCGCCCTGGCGGGCCTGTGGCGGACGGTGCTGGGGCGGCCGGTCCGGGCGGTGGAGGACGAGTTCTTCGCCCTCGGCGGGGACTCGTTCCGTGCCGTCCAGCTGGCCGCCGCGATCTCCGCCGAGTTCGGCGTGGCGGCGCGCACGGCACTCGTCTTCGAGCGCCCCTCGCTCCGCGCCCAGGCGGCCTGGCTGGAGCGGGCCGAAGCCTCTCCGGCCGGCACGGTGGAGCGGCCCGGGGCCGAGGTGTCCGACTTCCTCCGCTCGCTGCGCGCGCAGCCGCACGACCTGCCGCTCACTTCCCAGCAGGAGAACTTCCTGCGCTGGATGGCCGAGGCCCCGGGCCGCAACGTCGGCTCGGTGGCGGTGATGTTCCGGGTGACGGAGGGCCTGCGGACGGACGTCCTGGCAGAGGCCCTGCACGAGACGATCCGCCGCCACCCCGCGCTGCGGACCAGGTTCGTCCCGGTGCCCGGTGCCGAACCGGGGGTGCTGCGGGCCGTCCTGGACAACGAACCGCACGCGGACGTGGTGCTGGTGGAGGCGCCCGGCGCGGGCGACGACGAGGTGTCGGCGCGGCTGGTCGCCGTGCGCGACCGGCTGACGGACGTCGCGTCGGGGCCGATGACCAGGCTGGCCGTGGTGAGCCGCGGACCGGAGGACCACGTTGTCCTGCTGGCCGTCCACCACCTCGTCAGCGATGGCTGGTCGCTGGGCCTGCTCCTGCGCGACCTGGGAGTCGCCTACTCGGCGCTGAGCCACGGCCGCCGGCCGCCGGCGGCCCGCCCCGGCCCGGAGTACCGCGAGCTGGTGGAGTGGTCGAACGCCCACTGGCCGGCGTCCCGCACGCACTTCGCGGCGGCCCTCGCGGACGCGCCCGCCGCGGTCGACCCCTTCCCGGGGCGCCGGCACACCGAGGTGGTGCTGAGCGCCGCCCACGCGTTCACGGTGCCCCCGGAGACGGCGGACGCGCTGCGGGCCAGGGCGGCGGAGCTGGGGGCCACGCCGTTCCTCGCGGTGGCGGCAGTCTGGAGCGGCCTGCTGGCCGCCCGCAGCGGACGGCCGGACCTCGTCCTCATGACGCCGGTGCCCGGCCGGACCCGGCCGGAGGCGGAGCGGGCATTCGGCTGCTTCGTGCAGTCGCTGCTGGTGCGGGTGGACGTGTCGGGCACGCCGGGGTTCGCCGAACTGCTCGACCGGGTCCGCTCCGCCGCCACCGCCGCGCTCGACCACCAGCTGTACCCGTTCGCGGAGTTCAGCCCGCTGGTGCCGTTCGCGGCCTGGCTGAGGTACGAGAGCTGGAGCGCGCCGGCCCAGCTGCCGGGGGTGGCCTGCGCCGCGTGGGAGCTGCCCCGCAACGCCACCGTGCCGTACCCGCTGCCGGGCGGCGACCGGCACGTCCCGGAGCTCGCGGTCACCGAGCAGCCGGACGGCGCGCTGCGGTGCTGGCTGCGGTACAACGAGCACGCCTTCGAGGCGGGGACGGTGACCGCGCTGGCCGGCGACCTCGCCGCCGCGCTGACCGGGGCGGCCGGGCTCTGACGCGCAGACGGCGGGGGTGCGGACCGTCGCCGGCCGCACCCCCGGATCGCGTCCTGCCCGGCCCACCCGCTCGACCGAACCGACCAACCGAGCCGATCGGCCCACCCGCCGGCACGCCCTCGGGGCCCGGCTCCGCCGCACACGGCGGAGCCGGGCCCCGACCGCTCAGCCGGAGAGGCGCCCGGCCGCCTCCTCCTCGGTGAGCGCGTCGATCTCGGCGATCAGCAGCGCCTCGATCCGGGCCGCGAGGGCGGCCGGTGTGCTGCTCTCGAACACGTCGCGGATGGGGATGTCGAGCCCGAGGCCGGACCGGATCCGCGCGGCGACCCGGGTGACCAGGAGGGAGTCCCCGCCGAGCGCGAGGAAGTCGTCGAACACCCCGACCCGGGGCACTCCGAGGACCTCCTGCCACAGCTCGGTGACCAGCTGCTCGGCGTCGGTGCGCGGCGCGACGTAGCCCGCCCCGTCGGCCGGCCCGGGGTCGGGCAGGGCCGCGAGGTCGGGTTTGCCGTTCGGGGTCAGCGGCAGCCGGGCCAGCGTGAGCACGGTGTCCGGGACCATGTAGGCGGGCAGTCGCAGGGCGAGGTGCTCGCGCAGCTCGGCCGGTCCGGGCTCGCTGCCCGGGCTCGGGACGGCGTACGCCAGCAGCCTCCGGCCGTCCCGGACCAGCACGGCGGCCTGCGCGACGGCCGGGTGCGAGGTCAGCGCGGACTCGATCTCCGCGGGCTCGATCCGGTAGCCGCGCAGCTTCAGCTGCGCGTCGCCGCGCCCCAGGAACTCCAGCCGGCCGTCCGCCCGCCACCGGGCACGGTCCCCGGTGCGGTACATCACGCCGCCGAGGAACGGATCGGGCAGGAAGGCGGCCGCGGTCAGATCCGGCCGGCCCAGGTAGCCCCGGGCCAGGCCGCTGCCGCCGATGTACAGCTCGCCCTCGGCGCCCCGGGGCAGCAGCCCGCCGCGCTCGTCCAGCACGTGGACCCCGACCCCGGGCAGCGGACGGCCCAGCGAGGGCCGGCGCTCGGTGTCGGCGGCCGTCAGCTCGGCCGCGGTGACGATCACGGTGGCCTCGGTGGGGCCGTAGGTGTTGACCAGCCGGACCGCGTCCCCGTGCCGCCGACGCCACCGGGCGACCGTGTCGGCGCGCGCCTCGGAGCCGCCGATGACCACCAGGCGCAGCGCCTCCGGCCAGCGGGTCTGCTCGCCGAGGCCGACGAGCTCCTCCCAGTAGGCGGTCGGCAGGTCGAGCACGGTGACGGACCGGCCGTACGGGCCGTCCAGCAGGTCGGGCAGGGTCCGGCCGCCGCCGGGCAGCAGCACGACGCACGCCCCGGCCGCCAGTGCCGGCCAGAGCTCCTCCACGTGGGTGTCGAAGCCGAGGGAGGCGAACTGGACGATCCGGTCGGCCGGGCCCAGCGCGTAGCCGTCCGGGCCCGCCATCCAGTCGACCCGGGCGGCCACCGCCGCGTGGTCGACCGCGACGGCCTTCGGCGTGCCCGTGGACCCGGAGGTGTAGAGGACGTAGGCCAGGCCCTGCGGGTCGGGCGGGGCGAGGTCGGTGGTCCCGGCGCCCGGCAGGTCGGCGCCGGTGAGGGTGAGGACGGCGTCGGCCTGGCGGACCATCAGCGCGCGGCGGTCCTCGGGGTGGGCCGGGTCGAGCGGGAGGTAGGCGGCGCCGGCCTTCCAGATCGCCGTCAGGGCGACGACCAGGTCGAAGGAGGGCGCCATCGACACCGCGACCACCCGGCCGGCCACCGGGCCGAGCCGGCGCGCCAGTTCGGTGGACCGCCGGTCGAGTTCGGCGTAGGACAGCGTCCGGCCGTCGCAGTCCAGGGCGGGCGCGTCCGGTCGCGCGGCGGCCTGGTCGGCGAACCGCTCCAGCACCGTCCGCACGGTGGCGGGGGCCGCCGGCCCCGCCCCCAGGGCGAGCAGCGCCGTCCGCTCCCGCGCTCCGACGAACCAGTCGCCGTGCAGGGGGAGTTCCGGGTCCTCGACGATCCGCGCGTACAGCTCCCGGCACCGGTCGCCGAGCGCCTCGACCGTCTCCCGGTCGAAGAGTTCCCGGTCGTAGCAGAAGGAGAGCGTGATGCCGCCGTCGGCGGTGCGCCAGCTGTCGAGCAGCAGGTCGGTCTTGGCCTGCTCGAAGCCGGAGTCCATGCTCGTGGTGCGGACGCCTGCGGGGAGCGTGGGCCCGCCGGAGCCGACCGCGAGCTCGTTCTGGCTCTGGTGGACGAAGACGGCCTGGTAGAGCGGTCCGGCTCCGGTGTCCGCGGGCAGGCCCAGGTGGGCGGCGAGCCGCTCCGCCGGGGCGTCGGGGCGGCTCAGGGCGGCGAGCGCGGCGGACCTGGTCCGCTTCAGCACGCTACGGAAGTCGGGATCCCCCGTCAGGTCCGACCTGATCACCGCGGTGCGGTTGAAGTAGCCGAGCAGCGCCTCGTGCGCCGCCTCGGTGCGGCCCGCCAGCGGGGTGCCGACCACGAAGTCCCGGCAGCCGGTCCAGCGCGCGAGCACGCACTGGTAGCCGGTCAGCAGCACCATGAACGGGGTGCACCGCTCCTGCCGGGCCAGCCGGTCGAGGGCGGCGGTCGGTTCGGGGCCGAGGTCGACGGTGACGAAGCCGGCGGGTCTGGTGGGCTCCGTCGGTCTCGGCCGGTCGAACGGGAGGCGCAGCGCTCCGGTGCCGGCGAGCCGGTCCGCCCAGAACCGGAACGCCTCCTCGCCCGCCTCCCCGCCGGTCCTGGCCTGTTCGGCGCGGGCGAAGTCGCCGTACTGCAGGGCGAGTTCCGGCAGGTCGGCGGGTGTCTCGCCGATCGCCTCGCGGTAGAGGGCCAGCAGTTCGCGCCACATCGTGCGGAAGGACCAGCCGTCGGCGACGATGTGGTGGACCACGACGCTGACGGCGTGTTCCCGCTCCCCCGCACTGATCAGGGTAGCGCGCAGGGGCGGCGCGGCGGCGAGGTCGAACGGCGCGTTGACGTACGGGCGGCAGGCGTCGGTGAAGTCCGCCTCGGTGGCGCCCTCGGGCAGGCTCAGGGTGACCAGGTCGATCCCGGCGGGGGGCTGGACCAGTTGGACGGGCTCCGCGGCCCCGGGGCCGTCGTACACGAAGCGGGTGCGCAGGATCTCGTGCCGTTCGGCCAGCCGGCCGAGGGCGGTGCGCAGGGCCTGCGGGTCCATCGGGCCGGTCCAGCGCCGGTTGAGGTACATGTTGAAACCGGCGTCGTCCGGGTGGAGCTGCTGGAGGAACCAGAGCCGGCGCTGTTCGGCGGTCAGTGGATGGGTGGTGCTGGTCACCGGACGGTCACCTCGGTCTCGGAGCGGTGGGGGAGGGTGGGTGCGGCGGCGCCGGCGGCCCGGTCCTGGATGGTCTTCAGGCCGACCAGGTCGTCGGGGTCTGCGTCGGGGACGTCCCGGTCGAAGTGGCGCAGCACCGGGACGGCCAGGCAGACCAGCGCGAGGGCGGCCATGGCGAGGCCGAACAGCAGGTAGAGCAGTCCGATGCCGCGGCCGTCACCGGTGCCGATGAGCCGGCCGACGGTGGAGGCGAGGGCGCCGCCGCGGTCCATCAGCGGCTGGAGGAGTCCGGGCCCGAAGGGGGCGACCACCGCGAACCCGACCGGCAGGGTCGACCAGGCGACCATGGTGTTGACCGCGATCACCCGGCCGTGGAAGCGCAGCGGCACCTTGGTCTGCACGATGGTCGCGTAGGCGCCGTTGAGCAGGGCGAGCGCGAAGGTCATGCCGAACGCACCGAGGGCGACCGTCCAGATCGACGGGCGCAGCCCGGTGAGCAGACAGGCCCCGGCGACCGCCAGGGTGGCGAGCAGCACTCCGCGCAGCTTCTGCCGGCGCGGTCCGCCCCAGGCGACCAGGGTGATCCCGCCGAGCACGGCGCCGAGGCCGGCCGCCGTGGACACCCAGCCGGCGGCCGAGAGCGGGGCGAAGGAGAGCACGAGCGGGGTGGTGAGCAGGAACAGCGGGGAGAGGAAGACGTTCAGGACCGCGAAGTACAGCAGCATCGCGCGGAAGTGGCTGCTGCCGAGGGCCCGTCGGAAGCCTTCGCGGATCTCGGCGGGAATGCTCTCCCGCCGGATGGAGCCCATCACGTCCGGGAACCGCACGGCCAGGGTGACGGCGATGGCGACCCCGTAACCGGCCACGTCGAGGGCGAGGATGCCGCCGAGCCCGATCGCGGCGAGCAGGCCCACGGCGAACAGCGGGACGAGGAACTGGGCGAGGCCGAAGGCCATCTGGACCACGCCGTTGGCGCGGCCGAGGTAGCGCTTGGGGACGAGCTGCGGCACGGCCGCGTTCCAGGCGAGTCGTTGGAAGGAGAGGGCGGCGGACAGCACGGCGACGAGCGCGTAGGCGTGCCAGACCTCCAGGCCGCCGGTGGCGTAGAGCAGGAGCAGGACGGCCTGGGTGAGGCCGGCCGCGAGGTCGCCGAGGAGCATGGTCCGGCGCCGGTCGCCCCGGTCGACGATCGCGCCGGCGAGCGGGGCGGCGAGGATGCCGGGCACCAGGCCGCAGGCGGCCAGCAGCCCGAACTGGGCGAGGGAGCCGGTGCGCAGGTAGATCCAGACCGGGAGGGCGAACTCGGTGAGCGCCGATCCGATCATCGACACCTGCTGCCCGGAGGCGACGGTGAGGAAGCGGCGCATGGTCGGGCGGACGGGCGCCTGCGCGTCGTCCGTGACCGGCCGTTCGGCGTCCCGGGAGAGCCCGGCCAGCCACCAGGTGGCGCCGTCCGTCCGGCGGTGGCGGTCCTCCTCCCCCGCGGCGATCGACCGGTGGACGCCGGTGACGATGGCCGCGAGTTCGGCGGCCCGGTACTTGAGGTAGAAGTGGCCGGCCTCGTCGAGGACCACCACGGCGGTGGTGTCGGCGATCCGGTGCCACTCGCGGAAGCGCTCCTGGTAGAACTCGGTGGCCGGGTCGCGGTCGCCGCAGACCGCGATCACGGGGGCGTTGATCCGTCCGCCCTCGGTCCCGAACATCCGGGTGAAGTAGCGTTCGACGTCCTTGGTGCCGGTGCGGCGGTTGCGGACGATCAGCCGCAGCTGCTCCGGGTCCAGGTCGTCGGTGTCCATCCCGGCGGCGGCCAGGCCGTTGATCATGTCCTGGTCGCTGCGCATCCGGTCGAGGAGTTCGGCCCAGCGTTCCCCGACCGCGGCGCCGCGCCCCTTGGGGCGGGCGAAGGGGAAGATGCCGCCGAGGTGGACGGCGTCGATCTCCCGGCCGGCGGCCTCGACCCGGCGGGCGATCTCGACGGCGAGGCGCACGCCGACCCCGCAGTGCCCGTAAAGCACGATCCGGCCCTCGACGCCCTCGACGATCTCGCGCGCGCACCGGTCGGCGACCTCGTCGACGTCCATCGGCTCCTCGCCGAGTTCGTGTCCGGGGACGGCGATGGAGTGCAGCGCCCAGTCCTCGGGCAGGGCGTCGGCGAGCGGCTTGTAGATCAGCGCGCTGCCGCCGCCGTAGGGCGCGCAGACCACGCTCGCGGTGGTGCGGCGGCGTTCGGGGGTGAGCCGGTGCAACAGCCCCCGCGGCCCCCGGTCGGCGCCCGGGTCGGCGACGAGCCCGGCGAGCTGCCGGACGGTCGGGAAGCGGAAGAGGTCCATCACGCCGACCGGCGTCGGCAGGTCGGGGAAGGCGCGGCGCAGCCGGGCGACGACCTGGGTGGCGAGCAGCGAGTGCCCGCCGATCTCGAAGAAGTCGTCCAGGGCGCCGACCTTCGCGACGTCGAGGACCTCGGCCCAGATCGCGGCGATCAGCGTCTCGGTCCCGCCCTCGGGTTCGACGTGTCCGCCGGCCGGGGCGGCGTCCTCGGGTTCGGGCAGCGCCTTGCGGTCGACCTTGCCGTGGGCCAGCAGCGGCAGGCGGTCCAGGACGACGAACCGGGCGGGGACCATGTAGTCCGGCAGGACCTCGCCGAGCGTCACCCGCAGTTCGGCCGCGGCGGGGACGGCTGCGTCGGCCGCGCGTTCGAGGTAGGCGACGAGGTTCTGCCGGATGCCCTCGCCCCGGACGGTCACGAAGGCCTGGGTGACGCCGGGCAGCGCGGTGAGCGCGGCCTCGATCTCGCCGGGCTCGACCCGGTAGCCGCGGACCTTGATCTGGTCGTCGGCGCGGCCCAGGTACTCCAGTACGCCGTCCGGCCGCCAGCGGGCCAGGTCGCCGGTGCGGTACATCCGGCCGTCGGCGAACGGGTCCTCGACGAACCGTTCCGCGGTCAGCTCGGGGCGGCCCAGGTAGCCGCGGGCCAGCCGGTACCCGCCGAGGTACAGCTCACCGGTGACGCCGGGCGGCACCGGCCGCCGGGCGCCGTCCAGGACGTAGCAGCGCGCGCCGGCGAGCGGGGTGCCGATCGGGGTGCTCCCCGGGCCGTGCTCCCCCGGCAGGACCTCGTGGACGGTGACGCCGACCGTCGCCTCGGTCGGGCCGTAGTGGTTGAACACCGCGCAGCCGCCCCGGCCGGCCAGGTCGGCGGCCCAGGCCCAGGGCGAGGCCTCCCCGCCGAGCACCAGGGCGCGGCGCGGCAGCAGGCGTTCGAGCGGGGCGTCGGCGGACAGCGCGGCCAGGTGGGAGGGCGTCATCTTGAGGTAGTCGAGGGCCGAGGCCTCGATGTGGTCGGCGAGTTCGGCGCCGGCGATGCGCCGCGGCAGCAGGTGCACCTGGCCGCCGGTGGTGAGCGCCAGGTAGAGCATCGTGATGCTGAAGTCGAAGGACAGGGACTGCAGCAGCCCGTAGCGGGCGCCGGGCTCGATCCGCAGCCGGTCCCGCACGCCGGCCAGGTAGTTGAGGATCTCGCGGTGCTGTACCGCGACGCCCTTGGGCTGCCCGGTGGAGCCGGAGGTGTAGATGACGTACGCGAGGTCGTCCGGTCCGGACGCCTCCGCGAGCGGCACGTCCCGCGACGTCCCGTCCTGCGCTTCGTCCGAGGAGGGGTCGGCGCGGTCCACCAGCAGCTCCGCGCCCCCGTACGCGGGGAACCGCTCCCGCAGCTCCGAGTCCGTCACCAGCACGCGCACGTCCGCGTCGGCCACCAGGTGGGAGAGCCGCGCGGGCGGCTGCTCCGGGTCCAGCGGCAGGTAGCAGCCGCCGGCCTTCAGCACGGCGACCAGGGCGACCGCCAGGTCCGGGGACTGTTCCAGGCACACCGCCACCCGGTCGTCCCGGCCGACGCCCAGCGCCCGCAGCCGCCGGGCCAGGGCCGTCGCCCGGACGTCGAGTTCGCGGTGGGTGACGGTGGCGTCCTCGAAGACCAGCGCGGGGCGGTCGCCCGCCCGCCGGGCCGCCGCCGCGAGCAGCGCGGTCAGCGTTCCGGGTCCGTCCTCGGGGAGCGCCGGGCCGGCGGCCCATCCTTCGACCAGGTCGCGCTGCTCGGCGCCGGTCGTCACCGGCAGTTCCTCGACGGCCCGGTCCGGATCGGCCGTGGCCGCCGTCATCAGGACCTCGAAGCGCTCGGTGAGGCGGCGCACGGTGTCGGCGTCGAAGAGGTCGGTCCGGTAGGTGATCAGGCCGAACAGCCCGCCGTCCTTCTTCTCCCGCAGGTAGAACGCGAGGTCGGAGTGGCTCGTGGTGGCGGCGTGCCCGAATCCCTCCGCGGTGGCGGCGGGTGCGGTGGGGGCCGTGCGGTCGCCGTAGTTCTGGAACGCGAAGGTCGCCTGGAACACCGCCGAGCGGCTGACGTCCCGCTCGATGTCCAGGTCCGCGACCATCTGCTCGAAGGGCACCTCCTGGTGGGTGTAGGCGTTCAGCGTGGTCTCCCGTACCCGGCCGACCAGCTGTCCGAAGGTCAGTCCCTCCTCCAGCCTGGCGCGGATCGGCAGCATGTTGACGAAGGCCCCGACCACCGTCTCCAGTTCCCGGTGGAGCCGGCCGGCCACGGCCGAGCCGATCACGAAGTCCCGCTGGCCGGTGTGCCGGCCGAGCAGCACCTGGAGGCCGGCCATCAGCACCATGTACGTCGACGCCCCGCGGGCGCGGGCGCACTCGGCGACGGCGCGGGCGAGTTCCGGGCTCCAGTGCAGTTCCACGGCGGCGCCGTCAAAGGTGAGCAGCGGCGGCCGGGGGCGGTCGACGGGCAGTTCCAGCGCGGGGACGTCGGCGAGTTCGGTGCGCCAGTAGTCGCGGGAGGCGGTCAGGGCGCCGCTGTCCAGCCGGTCCCGCTGCCAGCGCGCGTAGTCGCCGAACTGCACCGGGACGGCGGGGAGTTCGCTCTGCTCGCCGTGGGCGTGCCGGGCGTAGAGCAGGTCCAGTTCCCGGTTGAGGATGTCGATCGACCAGCCGTCGCTGACGATGTGGTGCATGACCAGGGCGAGGACGTGGTCCTCGTCGGAGAGCCGGACCAGCAGGGCCCGCAGCAGCGGCCCGGTCGCGAGGTCGAAGGGTCTGGAGACCAGCGCCCCGATCTCCTCCGCGGCTCTTCGGCCGGGGTCGGGATCGCCGGAGGCGTCCACGAACCCGGCGGCGAAGGAGCCCGGTTCGGCGACCAGGACCTCGGCCCTGCCGTCCTCCGTGACCGGGAAGGTCATCCGCAGGCCCTCGTGCCGTGCCACCAGGGCGGCCAGGGCGGCGTCCAGCGCCGAGCGGTCCAGCGGCCCGCGCAGCCTCCGGGCCGGGGCGAGCGTGTACGCGGTGCCGCCGGGCGTGAACTGGTCCATGAACCAGAGCCGTTCCTGTCCGCTGGACAGGGGCGGGGCGCTGCCCTCCGGGCGGGGCTCGACCACCCGCACCGGGGCGGCTGCGCCGCGCAGGCGCTGGGCGAGGAGGGAGCGTTTGGTGGCGGACCAGTCTGCGGGCAGGTCCCGGGTGTCGGTCATCGGCAGTCCGTTCGGGCGTGGAGCGGGGAGGACGCGGAGGGGCAGTCGGCGGCGGTCAACGCCGCTCGCGCACGACGGCGGCCAGGGCGGCCGGGGTGGAGGCGTCGAAGAACAGGTCGAAGGCGAGCTCGACCCCGAAGGAGGCGCGGATCCGGGCGGTGATCTGGATGATCGTCAGGGAGTGTCCGCCGTGGTCGAAGAGGTCGTCCTCGGGGCCGAGGCCGGACACGCCCAGGACCTCCTCCCAGATCGCCAGGATGCCCGTCGTGACGTCGTCGGCCTCCGCAGGTCCCGCGGCCTCCGCGCGTGGCGGGGCGGGCAGCGCGCGCCGGTCGAGCTTGCCGCTCGGGGTGAGCGGCAGCCGGTCGAGGGTGACGAACTGCCGGGGCACCATGATTCCGGGCAGGGTGCGCAGCAGGTGGTCCCGCAGGTCCGCGTCGGACAGCGGTGCGCTGCCGGGCGCGGGCACCCGGTAGCCGACGAGGGCGGGCTCGCCCTCGGCCTGCTCGCACACGGCGACGGCCGCCGCGGTGACGGCCGGGTGGTCGAGCAGCGCGGCCTCGATCTCGCCGAGTTCGATCCGGTGGCCGCGGATCTTCACCTGGTCGTCGATCCGGCCGTGGAACTCCAGTTCGCCGTCCTGCGTCCATGCCACGAGGTCGCCGGTGCGGTACATCCGGCCGCCGGCGAACGGGTCCTCGACGAACCGTTCCGCCGTCAGTTCCGGGCGCCCCCGGTAGCCGTCCGCGAGGCCGTCGCCGCCCAGGTGGAGCTCTCCGGGGATCCCGACCGGCACCGGGAGGCCGTTCGCGTCCAGGACGTACGCCCTGGTGTTGGCGACCGGCCGGCCGATCACCACGGCGTCCGGTCCTGCGGGGACGTCGGCGCAGGTGGCGTAAATGGTCGCCTCGGTCGGACCGTAGCCGTTGACCAGCCGGCCGAGGGAGGCCCGGAGCTCGCGGGCCAGCGGGAGCGGCAGCGCCTCCCCGCCCACGATCCCGGTCAGCCCGGCCGGCAGGGGCCCGGCGCTGAGCAGCACCCGCCAGCCCGAGGGAGTCGCCTGCAGATGGGTCACGCCCTCCCGTCGGATCAGCCCGACGGTGCCGGGCGCGTCCAGGGCGGCGCCGTCCGGCGCGAGGACCAGCCGGCCACCGGTGACCAGCGGCAGCAGGATCTCCAGCCCGGATATGTCGAAGGAGAGCGAGGTCAGGCCGAGCCAGACGTCCTGCGGTCCCGAGCCGAGCCGTTCCGCGAACGAGGTCAGGAGGTTCACCAGGGCCCGGTGCCCGATCTCCACGCCCTTGGGCCGTCCGGTCGAGCCGGAGGTGTACAGCACGTAGGCGAGGTCGCCGCGCGGGGCCGGAGCGGCCTCCGTGGGCCCCGGTTCCGTACGGCCGCGCCCGAGGCGCAGGACGGCCGGTGCCGCCGCCACCGCCTCGGGCGCGGGCTCCCGGTCGGCGACCAGCAGGGCGGCGCCCGAGTCGGCGAGCAGGAAGGCGAGCCGCTCGGCGGGGTAGCCCGGGTCGAGCGGCAGGTAGCCGGCCCCGGCGGCGTGCACCGCGAGCAGGACGGCGGGCAGGTCGGCGGAGCGCTCCAGGTGCAGGGCGACGACGTCACCGCGGCCCACCCCGGCCCCGCCCAGGACGGCGGCCAGTTCGTCGATCCGCTCCACCAGCGCGCGGTAGGTCAGCCGCTCGGCGCCCGCGCTGACGGCCACGGCGTCCGGCGTTTCGGCGGCCCGCTCCCGCACCAGGTCCAGGGCGGTGCGCTCGTGCGGGTAGGCGCGGGTGGTGGTGTTCCACTCCTCGGTCACCAGGTGCCGCTCGGCCTCGCCCAGCAGCGGCAGGGCGCCCAGCGGGGTCTCGGGCGCGGCCGTCGCGGCTTCCAGCAGGGCCGTGTAGTGCCCGGCGATGCGCTCCGCGGCGTCCGGCGACAGGACCGCCGGAGCGTACTGGAGCGAGAACGCGAGCCCGTCGGCGGTGTCGACCGCCTGGAGGTGCAGGGTGTTGCGGGCGGCGCCGTTGAACAGCGCACGGTCCACCCGGACGGCGCTTCCCGGGAACACCGGGTCCGCGGCCCGGCCGCGCCGGTAGCCGAACGACACGGGGGCCAGCCCGGCGCGCGGCGTGAGACCGGCGACCGCCTCGCCGAAGGGCACCGAGCGGAACGGGTACCCGTCACGGGCCTCGGCCCGGACGGCCCGGGCGTACGCGGCGAAGGGCGTTCGGGCGGTCGCCCCGGCCGGCGCGTGCACCGGCAGCTCGTTGACGAACAGCCCGATCTCCCCGGCCTGTTCGGCCGTCCGGACGGACAGCGGCACGGAGACCGGGACGGCCTCGCCGCCGTAGCGCAGCAGCAGTGCGTGCAGTGCGGCGAGGAGGAACTCGAAAACGGTGACGCCGCAGCGCTCGGCGGCCTCGGCCAGTTCCGCCCGGCCCCGCGCGTCCATCCGCCACCCGTCGCACGCTCCGGACGCCGGGGCCGTGACGGCACGCGGCAGTCCCGGGAGGACGGGCTCGGTCGCCGCGGCCCACCGCGGGCCGTACCGGTCCGCCGCCCGGCGGACGAGGTCGGGGCCGGGCGGGGCGAGGGGCGCGGACGGGCTCCGGTCGGCGGCCGGAGCGGCCTCGCCCAGAGCGTGCGCGTAGGCCGCGGCGAGTTCCGCCACCAGGACGTCCTTCGACTCCCCGTCGAAGACCGCATGGTGCACGACGGCCAGCAGCTCCGCCGCCTCACCTCGGCCGCGGTAGAGGGTGAACCGCGCCAACGGGCCCGCCTGGAGGTCGAACGGGCGTGCCGCGTCCTCGGCCAGCCGCTTCTCCCGGCTCTGCGCGCAGTCCTCGGAGGCGTCGACCACGTCGAGGACCGGAGCGGTGCCGGGCTCCAGTACGAGGCTCCCCTCGCGTTCCACGAACACCTGGGACAGGACGGGGTGACGTGTCGTCACCGTCGAGACGGCCCGGGCGAGGGCCTCGGCGTCGACCCGGTCGAAGGAGAGCAGGACGGGCATGTGGAACACCCCGTGCACCTGGCCGAGGCGCTCGGTGAACCAGATGCCCCGCTGGTAGGGCGACGCGTGCAGGGGGAGGGAGTGTGGCATGTGCGGCTCGATTCGGCAGTCGGTGAATGGCGCGTTCCCCGTGGCCGGGCGCCGACGTGGCCGACACCGCGGACTTCTCTGGCGACCCGGCCGCCGGGTGGCGTCCGACCGGCCCCCGCCGGCCGACGGGCCGCTCCGGCCTCGACCCTCCCGGCCCGCAGATCCCCCCTGCGCACAACCGGGTCGGAGCCGGTCCTCTCCCCCGGTGAAAGGCCGATCTTGGCCCAGACCTGCCGAGAGGTTGGCAGAGAAGCCCAGTGCCGTCAAGGGTCGTCCACCCTGCCGGCAAAGGCGTCATGAACGCGTCCAACCTGCGGGAATGCGCCTCCCGGGCAGGCCTTCTGATCGTTCGTCATCGACGCAACGGCCGCCGACCGGAGCCCCGCCGGGGGCACGCCGCCCCCGGCGCCACCCCGGCGCGTTCGGCGCGGCCGACACCGACGTGCGCCCCGCCGCGAGCCGCTGAATCCGACGGGCGCCCGACGCCCGTCCCACGAGCCCGGCCGGCCGTCCGGCCGGCCGGTTGAGGAACCACCACCGAAAGGCAGGACCGCCATGACCGACAACAGCATCGCCCGTGCCTGGAAGGACCCGGAGGACGCCGCCCGCGCCACCGCCCCCACCCACCCGTCCGGCGAGGTCGACCTCGGCCTGGTGACCGGCGGCCTGGCGGACGAGGAGGGCGGCAGCGAGGCGCTCGGCACCGCCGGCTGCTGCCCCACCTGGGCCACCGGCACCCACTGCTGACGGCCGGGACCTCCCTCCTCCCGAGACGGAAGAAACGCCATGAGCAACGAGGAGCTCGTCCGGTCCTGGAAGGACCCCGAGACGGCGCACACGGCGCCCGGCCACCCGCTGGGCGAGCCGGACCTGACCGCCCTCAGCGGCGGCGAGGAGGCCTTCACCAACAACGACATCTGCAGCAGCACCGACCAGAGCTGGTGCGGCACCTGCGGCAGCTTCAGCTTCGGCTGCTGCTGACGGTCAAGGCGCGGCACCCCTGCACAGGACGTCGGGCCCGGCCCTCCCCCCGGAGGGCCGGGCCCGCGTTCGCTCCCCGGGAACAGCACTGCCGGACGTCGGCGCGACGCCCGAAGCTACGATGGTTACCCGGTGGCCGGCCCCGTGCTCCAGCGCCGCCGGAACCGACAGCGGTGGCGCAGGAGGCGGAGATGGCGGAAGCCGGGGCGAGTACGCTCGCCGAGAGGATCGAGGCGCTGTTCCGCACGGTCCGGCGCCCCAACCGGGAGCAGTACAGCAACGAGGACGTGGCGCGCGCCTGTCGCGAGGCCACCGGTGAGACCTTCTCGGCCACCTACCTGTGGCAGCTGCGCACCGGCAAACGCGACAACCCGACCAGCGGCACCTGGAGGCGCTGGCCGGGTTCTTCCACGTCTCACCCGCCTACTTCTTCGACGACCGCCCCGAGGAGATCGTCGCCGAACTCGCCCTCCTGGAGGCGCTGCGGGACGCCGGTGTCCGGAACATGGCGCTGCGGGCGGTGGAACTCTCGCCCGAGGCACTGGACACGGTCTCCGATGTGATCGAGACTATCGCTCGCCGGGAGGCTGCCAGGGGCAAGCCCTCCCCGTGAGCACGGCGCGGTGCAGCCGAGGGGGCACCACGCAACGGTTGACCGGCCACGTCGGCCCCGGCGGATAGGCAAGGCGCGCATTGCGGTGGATCCGACGACACGGCGCAATGATGCGGCGCTGCCGCAAGAACCGGTCTGGCGGGCCTGTCCGGCATGCTCGCCGACCACCTCAAGACGGGCTCCGCCGGGTTCCTCGCCCTGGCCGCCTCTCGCTGCGCCGTCCCGCGGCCGACGCCCGGTCCCTGCGGCTCCGCTGCGCCGGCACCGCCCTCGCGGTCCTCTCGGCGACCGTCCTGTTCCTGTGCGCCCGGATCGGGGAGGCCGACGGCCACACGGTGGCCACCGGCCCCTACGGCCCCGCGGCGCTGGCCGGATACGACCTGGTCATCACCGGCTACGTGGCCTGCTGCCTGGTCGCCCTGCTGCGCCAGACGCCGTACTGGACCCGCCAGGCCGACACCACGGTCCTGCGCACGGCCCTCGTCCTGATCACTCTCACCACCGCCGTCGGCCTGTTCTGGGCCGCGTGGGGATTCGACGACGTTCTCGGCGCCCTGCGAACGGGCCGTCAACAGACCACCGAGGACCCGGTCTCGCTGGCGCTCGGACGGCTGTGCGCGGTCCTGCTGCTGGCGGGCGCCACCACGCTGCTGTGGGCGCGCGCCGGGCGCGCCGCCCGACGCTGGCGGGCGGCGTACCGCAACTACCGGTCGCTCGGGCCGCTCTGGCGGGCCCTGCACGCGGCCTTCCCGCAGATCGCCCTCTCCGCCGGCCGGATGCCCCTCACCGACGCCGAACTCGCGCTCTACCGCCGGGTGATCGAGATCCGGGACGGGCTGCTGATCCTGCGCCGCTACCGCACGGGCGAAACGCCCCCGGCAGGACCGTCACAGGCCTGGCGCGGCGACGACCACACCACGGACGCCGCGGCGCGGGCCGAGGCTGCCCGGATCGCCGCCGCCCTGGTCCGCGCCCGTACGCGGACGGACCCTCCCGCCGGCCCCCGTCCCACCACCCCGCCACCGGCCGAGCCGGCCCTTCCCCAGACCGGCAGCATGGAGGCCGAGACCCGCTGGCTGGCCCAGATCGCCCGAGCCCTCCGGAGTCTGCCGCCCCCGGCCGCCGGCCGCGCGGCCGACTGAGCCCGGGGGCCGGGGGCCGGGGGCCGGGGGCCGCAGGCTCCGGGGATCACCGGGCGAAGGCGGTCACCACCTCGGAGAACTCGACCTGCGGTTCGCCCGCCAGGAGTTCCGGGAAGCGCGCCAGCAGGTCGGTCACGTGGGAGGAGGCGAAGTGGGCCTCACGCGCCCGGCGGACGGCCGTCACCCGGGTGCCGGGCCGTGGTGGCGGCACCGCCCGGCGGCCAGCACCGTGGTCGGGGAGCGACGATCCACAGGACGGTGCAGATGAACGCGAACGACTCCCTGCCCCGCGTCGTGGTCGGCGTCGACGGCTCGCCGTCGTCGTACGCCGCACTGCGCTGGGCGGCCCGGCACGCCACGCTGATCGGCGGGGTGGTGGACGCGGTCGGCGCATGGGAACCGCCGAGCCACTTCGGCTGGTCGGCGCCGGTGGTCGACACCACCTTCGACCGGGAGCTGGCCGAGCGGCGCTTCGCCGACGAACTGCACACGGTGCTCGGCGAGGGCTGCCAGGTGGAGGTCCGCCAGACGATGGTCATGGGCGACCCCTCCGACGTCCTCCTGGAGGCGGCCAGGAGCGCCGAGCTGCTGGTGGTCGGCAGCCACGGCCACGGCGGCTTCACCCGCTCCCTGCTCGGCTCCGTGAGCACGCGCTGTGCGCAGCACGCGGCCTGCCCGGTCGTCATCGTCCGGGCCCACTGACGGCAGGAAGCGGGACACCCGGATCACGGCCGGGTCCCGTGCCCCCGGAACGCGTCCACCGCCTGGCGGACCTCCGCGACGACGCCGGGCAGGGCGCCGGTGACGGCCGGGCTCAGACCCTCGCCGATCGAGAAGTCGGCACCCTCCACCGCGATGATCCGCAGTTCGCGCGGCAGCCGGCCCAGGGCGGCGGCCAGCGCGATGCCGTGGCCGAGGCCGAGGCCGTGGGTGCCCACCGCCGCCTCCTCGTCCACGAGGGGGTCGGCGAGCAGGTGGTCGGCGTCGACGGTCACCGAGTGGATCCTGCCCGGCTCGCCGGGGTGGCCGTGCACCGCGTCGACGACGACGGCGAGGTCGGCGCCCTCCCACAGCTCCATCAGCCGGGTGGGCTCGCCGTCGCACAGGGTGAGCCGGTCGGCGGCCAGGCCCGCGGTCGTGAGTTCGGCGAGGACGGCCACGGCGGCACCGTCGTCGTGGCGGTACTCGTTGCCGACGCCGATGACGACGATCCGCCCGCTGTCCATGTCCGTCAACTCCGCTCCACGGTGAGGGTGAGGAAGTGCGCCGCGCAGGAGATGCACGGGTCGTAGCTGCGGATCGCCTGCTCGCACTGCCGGGTCAGCTCGGTGTCGTCCAGGTGCAGCCGGGGCTGGATGAACGCCCGGAGGTCGGCTTCGATCGCGGTCTGGTTCTGCGCGGTGGGCGGGACGATGACGGCCAGCCGGACGAGCCCCTCCTCGTCGATGTCGTACCGGTGGTAGAGCAGCCCGCGGGGCGCCTCCGTCGCGCCGTACCCGGTGCCCGCCCGGGGTGGGACCGGAACGGCCGCGGCGGGCGGCGGTACGTACTGCTCGATGATCCGCTGCGCCTCGGTGACGGCCCACAGCACCTCGACCGCGCGGATCACGATGCTGCGGAAGGGGTTGTCGCAGTGCGGGCCGAGCCCGGCCTCGGCTGCCAGGTCGCGGATTCCGGCGGGCAGGCGTCCGCTGCCGAGGTTCCAGCGGGCGAGCGGCCCGGTGAGGTGGGGCCGGCCGTCGAGCGTGGCGTGCAGGGCGGTGGAGTGCCGCACCTGGTGCTCGCGGACGTGCTGTTCGAACTCCGCCACGCCGAACGGGCCGGCGAGGGCGCCGGTGGGCGTCCCGGAGTCGATGGCGTAGCCGTCCGGGTCGCTGAGCGCGAGCAGCTCGTGCCGGACCGTCAGCGGCGGGAAGTCGAACCCGGCCACCCAGCCGAGGGCGTCCTCGGCGTCGACCCGCGCCTGGCGCAGGACCGCTGACAGGCGGTCGAGTTCGGCCCGCGTCGGGAGCCGGTGGAAGCCGCCGATCCGGATGTTGACCGGGTGGATCGCCCGCCCGCCGAGGACCTCGACGATCTCGTTGCCGGCCTTCTTCAGCCGCAGGCCGCGTTGCAGCAGCGCAGGATCGCTGCGGGCCAGTGCGAGCGCGTCGGGCAGGCCCAGGAAGTCGGGGGCGTGCAGCAGATGGATGTGCAGGGCGTGGCTCTCGATCCACTCCCCGCAGTACAACAGCCTCCGCAGCCGGGCGAGTTGGCCGCCCACCTCGACCCCGCAGGCGTCCTCGACGGCGCGGCAGGCGGTCATCTGGTACGCCACCGGGCAGATTCCGCAGATGCGCGAGGTGAGGTCGGGCGGCTCGGTGTAGCGGCGGCCGCGGAGCAGCGCCTCGAAGTAGCGCGGGGGCTCGTAGATCGCCAGCCGGACGCTCTCCACCTCGTCACCGCGGACCGAGACGTGCAACGCGCCCTCGCCCTCGACGCGGGCCAACGCACCGACAGTCAGCAGCCGCCCAGTGCGGTGGGTCATCCGGTGTCCTCCGTCGCCTGTCGGGCCGCTTCCGCGAAGCCGGGGGCCTCGGCGTTGAAGGTACGGTAGAGCCGGGCGGCGTCCGCTTCCGCCACGCCGTCGCGTCGCAGCAGCGGCAGCAGGGCGTGGGTGTTCGGTGTCTCCATGGGCCCGAAGCAGCCGTAGCAGCCGCGCCCGTACGCCGGGCACAGCGCCCCGCAGCCGGCCTGGGTGACCGGGCCCAGGCAGGGGGTGCCGTGGGCGACGGTGACGCAGGTGGTGCCGCGCAGCTTGCACTCGAAGCAGACGCTGTGGGTGGGGACGTCGGGCTTGCGGTCGGCCAGGTAGGCGGTGACGACCTCCAGCAGTTGACGCTTGTCGATCGGGCAGCCGCGCAGTTCCAGGTCGACCGGCACGTGGGCGGAGACCGGGGTGGAGTCTTCGAGGCTGTCGACGTACTCGGGGCGGGCGTAGACGACGGCCTGGTACTCGGGCAGGCTCACCAGGTTGCGCAGCGCCTGGACGCCGCCGGCGGTGGCGCAGGCACCGATGGTCACCAGGTACCGGGACTGCTCGCGCACCCGCCGGATGCGTTCCAGGTCGGCGGCGGTGGCGATGGAGCCCTCGACCAGGGAGAGGTCGTAGGGCGGTGGCAGCTCACGGCTGGAGGCCTCCAGGAAGTACCCGATCTCGATCCTCCCGGCGAGGGCGAGGAGTTCGTCCTCGCAGTCGAGGAGGGTGAGCTGGCAGCCGTCGCAGGAGGAGAACTTCCACACCGCCAGTCGCGGGGTACCCATGGCGGTCACCTCTCCGGCGTGGCCAGCAGGCCGTCGGCGTGGTCCCAGCCGAAGACCGGGCCGTCCCGGCAGACCAGGACCGGGCCGAGCTGGCAGTGGCCGCACCAGACGGTGGCGCAGCGCATGTTGCGTTCCAGCGACACCCGGATCCGGTCGGCGGGAACGCCTCGGCGCAGCAGCTCCCGGGCGGTGGCGCGCATCATCGCCTCCGGGCCGCAGAGGTAGGCCGCGCAGCACTCGGGCCGGAGAGCGGCGCGGTCGAGCAGGCCCGTGACCAGGCCGGTTCCACCGCGCCAGCCGGGTTCGGGGCGGTCCACGGTGACCAGGACGTCCGCGGCCGTGCGCCAGCGCGGCAGGTCGTCGAGGAACAGCTGCTCGCCCGGGTCGCGGAATCCGGTGAGCACCGAGACCCTGCCGAGTTCCCCGGCCCGGGCGACGGTCTCCTCGATCAGCGGGCGCAGCGGGGCGAGCCCGATGCCGCCTGACACGACCAGCACGTCGCTGTCCGTCGGCGGACTCCCCCAGACCGTGCCGTACGGACCGCGGGCACCGATCCAGTCACCTGTTTCCGCCCGGCAGAGTGCCTGGCTGACCTTGCCGACCGCACGGACGGTGTGACTCAGCACGGCGCCGTCGATCCGGCTGGTGGACAGCGGGATCTCACCGGTGCCGAAGGCGTACAGCATCGCGTACTGCCCGGGGCGGAACGGGCGCAGGGGTTCGGCGGCCGGTACCAGGTCGAGCGTGACGGTGTCGGCGGTCTCGCGGTGGCGGGCCCGTACCCGGTACGGAACGGGGGTGGTCGCGTGCGTCATGGTGCTCCCTCGGCGGCCGCTCCCCCGGTTGTCGCTCCCCCGGTTGTCGCCGCCTCGGCCCGTAGGGCGGTGACCTCCTCGGTCAGGTCGATCCCGACCGGGCACCAGGCGATGCAGCGCCCGCAGCCGACGCACCCGGAGGAGCCGAACTGGTCGTGCCAGGTGCCGAGTTTGTGGGTGAGCCACTGGCGGTAGCGGCTGCGGGCGGAGGCGCGGACCGGGCCGGTGCCGTGCACGTAGGAGAAGTCGAGGTCGAAGCAGGAGTCCCAGCGCCGCCACCGCTCGGCGTGGTCACCGGTGAGGTCGGTGACCTCCTCGGTGGTGGTGCAGAAGCAGGTGGGGCAGACCATGGTGCAGTTGCCGCAGGTCAGGCAGCGGTTCGCGACCTGGTCCCAGCGCTCGGCCGTCATCGTCCCGGCCATCAGCGCGCGCAGGTCGGTGGGATCCATGTTCCGGCCCATCCGTCCGGCGGCCCCGACGACGGCGGCCCGGGCGTGCTCACCGTCGGTGGGGCTGGTGGGGAGCGCGGCCAGGACCTCCTCACCGTCCGCACTGCCGGCCCGGACCAGGTAATGCAGGCCGTCGGCCTCGACGGTCTCGGTGAGCGCCAGGTCGTACGACGATCCCTCCGGCAGCCCCGGGCCGGTGCCCATCGAGGCGCAGAAGCAGACCCCGCTGGGCTCGGTGCACTCGGCCACGACGATGAAGGCGGAGGCACGCCGCGGCGCGTACACCGGGTCGGCGTAAGCGCCGCCCGTCAGCACCCGGTCCTGGACGGCGATCGCGCGCAGGTCGCAGGGGCGCACTCCGAGGAAGGCGTAGCGGGGCGGCGGGTCGTCCTCCTCCCGGACCGTGACCGTCCCGTCCTCGGTCCGGTCGGCCTGCCAGAGCCGGGCCCGGGGCGGGTGCAGGAAGGTCTTCCAGGACTGCGGCCCGGCAGAGTGGGCGAACGCCGCCCGGTCGTCGCGCCGGCGCAACCGGTAGGTGCCGGCTTCGGCCTCGACACCCCAGCCGTACGGCAGCTCGCCGGCCGAGGCCAGTTCGGCGAGCACGATCGCGCCGTCCCGTACGGTGGGCCCGATCACGGTGAAGCCCCGCTGCCGCAGGGCCGCGACCAGCTCGGCGAGACCGCGTTCGTCCAGTTCCACGAGCGGTGCCGTCGTGGTGTCCATCGGCCCTACCTCCGGTTGACCGCCGGTGCCGGCCCGGCGCGCGGTTTCCGTAATCCCACTGTCCGTCGATCCCCGCGTTCGTGCACGGGGTCGGGCCGGCCCCACCGGCGGCCGGCAGCGCTCACCCCCCGTCGATGCGGCGTCCGGTGATGCCGGCCGGGCGGATGCGCACCCACAGGGGGCGGGGTCCACCGGGCCACGGGGTGGCGCCCGGGAGGGTGGACAGGTGCTGCTCCTCGTCCGGGGTGCCGACGTGCTGGGCCTCGCCGAGGACGAGGACGCTCCAGCCCCGGTGGCGGTGTTCGTCGATGTGGTCGACCTCGAAGGAGACGGGTGAGTTCTCGTCGGGGGCGGCGGCGCCCCCGGGGGCCGTGCGGTAGGCGATCGTCCGGTCGTCCACCACGTAGTTGACCGGGAGCACGACGGGCGCCGACGAACCGGGCAGGCCCACCCGGCCGATGCCGTGGGTGCCGAGCAGTTCCCAGCACTGCGGCTCGGTGAGACGGAGGAGCCGGCCGTGCGGGTCGGCCTCGGCCTCGGTCTGCCCCGGTGGGGCGTCCCGTCGGCCGGACAGCAGCTCCGGCCAGGTCATCCCGAGCACGGCGGTGATCCGGACGAACCCCGGCGGGTCGAACTCCGGCCCGGAGCACAGGACCTGCCGCAGATAGGCGGGCGACATGGCGGCCCGGTGGGCCAGCATCCCTTCGGTCAGGCCGAGTTGCTCGCGCCGTCGGACGATCCGGTGGGTGATGTCGGCCGGGTCGGGATGGATGGTCATGGTGGCTGCTCCTCCGTGCACGGCGGTCACGTCCGGAACAGCGCGACCGTGAGGGTGCCGGTGCCGGCCGCGCCGACGGGGTACTCGGCCCGGCAGCCGTCGATGGGGTGGCCGAGGATCCGGCCGCCACCGCCGGTGCACTGCCCGTGGCCCGCGGCGCGGCAGTGGGCGGAGGGCGGAGCCGGGGCGGTTCCGCCCGCACCTCCAGCGTTCTCCCCGGACGCGCCCGTCGCCAGGGGGCCGCTGGGGTGCTCCCGGTGGGCCGATGGACCCCCTTGCGGCCGCCGGGTGGTGGCCTGCGCGCCTACGCTGGTCAGTGGGCATCGGGGGCGAGCCAGGGAGGACCCTTGGGCAGCGCATCGGAGAGTTCCGCCCCCGTGCCCGGCCTGCGGCTGGACGAACTCCTGGCGGAGCTCCAGGCCCGGCTGGACGCCGCCCGCGGCACCCGGGACCGGGTGCACAGCCTGCTGGAGGCGGTGCTGGCGGTCGGCCGCGACCTGGAACTGACCCAGGCGCTCCAGCACATCGTGGAGGCCGCGGTCACCCTGGTGGACGCCGAGTACGGCGCGCTCGGCGTGATCGGAGAGGACCAGCGGCTGTCCCAGTTCATCCCGGTCGGTGTCACGGACGAGCAGGTCAAGCTGATCGGCGACCTGCCCTCCGGGCACGGCATCCTCGGCGAACTGATCCGCCACCCCGAACCGCTGCGGCTCGGCCGGATCTCCGACCACCCGGCCTCCTACGGCTTCCCGGCCGGCCATCCCCCGATGCGCAGCTTCCTGGGGGTGCCGATCCGGATCCGGGACAAGGTGTTCGGCAACCTCTACCTGACCGAGAAACGCGGCGGAGGCGACTTCGACGCCGAGGACGAGTCGGTGCTCGCCACCCTCGCCGTGGCCGCCGGGGTGGCGATCGACAACGCCCGCCTCTACGCGCGGGCCCGCCAGCGGCAGCGCTGGCTGGAGGCGAGCGCCGAGGTGACCAGCAGCCTGCTGTCCGGCAGCGGCGAGCAGGAGGTGCTGGACCTGCTGGTGGCCCGGGCGACCGGGATCGCCGGCGCGGACCTCGCCGTCGTCGCCGTGCCACTGCCGGGGACGGGCGAGCTGGAGGTGCGGATCGCGGTCGGCCTCGGCGAGGAGGAGCACCGCGGCCTGGTACTGCCGGTCGAGGGCTCGTTCATGGGCGCGGCCTTCCGCACCGGCGGGCTCGTGGTGAGCCCCGACGTCCGGAAGGACCCCCGGGTCACGGCGGGGCCGCCGCGCTGGAGGGGTCTCGGCCCGGCGGTCGCGGTGCCCGTCGGCACCGCCGAGCGCGGCATCCGGGGCGTGCTGCTGCTGGCCCGGGCGGCCGGTGCACCGCTGTTCGAGGAGGACGGGTCCGGTCCTCTGCTCGGCTTCGCGGGTCAGGCGGCGGTGGCGATGGAACTCGCCGAGCGCCGCCGCGACTCCGAGCAGGTCGCGCTGCTGCGGGAGCGCGACCGGATCGCCCGTGACCTGCACGACCTGGCCATCCAGCGGCTCTTCGCCACTGGCATGACCCTCCAGGGAGCCACCCGTTTCATCGAGCACCCCGAGGCGACGGACCGCGTCCTGCGGGCGATCGACGACCTGGACGAGACTGCCAGGACCATCCGCGCCACCATCTTCGGCCTGCGCCTGCGCGAGCGGGGCCCGGCGGCGGGCGGCCTGCGCGCCCGGATCGTCGGGGTGGTCGAACGGGCCGCCCGCGCACTCGGCTTCGCCCCGGCCCTGCGGATGACCGGGCTGCTGGACGTCACGGTGCCCGCCGAAGTCGCGGACGCGGCGGTCGCCGTCCTGGAGGAATCCCTGTCCAACGCCGCCCGCCACGCCAAGGCCCACGCGGTCACGGCCACCGTCACCGCCGGCACCGACCTGACCCTCACCGTCACCGACGACGGGGTCGGCCTCCCCGGGGGCGGCCGCCGCAGCGGACTCGCCAACCTCGCCGACCGGGCCGCTGCCCTGGGCGGCACCTTCACCGCGCGCAGGCGCCCCGAGGGCGGCACCGAGCTGGTCTGGCGGGTGCCCCTGGAGTAGGACGTCAGCCGTCGTCCAGTACCTCGCCGGGTGCCAGGCGGGGCGTCCGGGCGCCCTCGGGGCCGTAGCCGAGGCGGATCAGCATCTGGACGTGGCCGGGGCGCTGGTGCGGGTCGCGTGCCTCCCAGCGCAGGTAGGGCCACTCCATGGCCTGGTGCAGCAGGGAGGCGCGGACGCCGTGGACGGTGGCGGCGAGCAGGACGTGTTCCAGCGCGAGGCCGGCGCGCAGCCAGTCCTCGGGGGTGTCGTGGTCGGTGGTGAGGACGGCGATGCGGGGCTCGCGCTCGAAGAGGGCCGGCGCCCGGTGCTCGGCCGCTCGGATGGCGGAGAAGTCGCGCATCGGCAGGTGGCCTGCCAGGTCCTGGGGGCCGAGCGCGCGGGCCGGGATGCCGTACGGCAGTGCGTCGCCGGTGCGGATCCAGCTGCGGCTCTCGGTGCGCTGGGCCTCGTCGGTGGTGTTTCGGCGCTCGGCCTCGGCGGTGAGGTGGAGCAGCCGGGCGGTCTCCGTGCGGTCGGGCAGGTAGAGCGCGGCGTCCTCCGCGCGGGCGGCGTCGGTCAGTTCGTCGAGGACGGCCGGCGGGACCGGCACGGCGGTGAACGGCGTGCGGATGGAGTGCCGACGCCAGATCGCCTCGTAGAGCTTCTCCGCGCCGGGGGCCGGCGCGGAGGCCGGGGTGTCGAGCCGGACCGCGGCGAACAGGTCGGGCTCGGCCGGGTCGGGCAGCAGGCGGACGTCGGGCGCCCAGCCGAGGTGGCGGGCCGCGACCCTCAGGTTGAGGACGGCCGCGCCGACGGAGATGTGCAGGGCCTGCCCCTGGGGGTCGGCGGCCGGCACGGCCCGGCTGCGGTCGGCCCGGACCTCCAGGGTCGAGGTGTCCGTCCGGAGCCGGAAGCGCCAGGGCTGGCTGTTGTGGATCGAGGGTGCCGCGACCGCCGCGGAGACGAGCTTCTCCAGCGTGGGGGCGTCGAGGGCGAGGGTGGACATGGCCGCCTCCCGGGGTTCGTCGTCAGCCGGAGTCGGCCGGGCCACCGGCGCCGCGCAGGGTGGCCAGTCGGGCGCGGTACTCGTCGGGCTCGATCTCGCCACGGGCGAGGCGCTCGGCGAGCAGCTGCTCCGGGGTGGGCAGCATCGGCGGCGCGGTGACCGGCGGGACCGGCGGCGCGGCCGGGCCGTGCGGGGCCGTCCGACTGAGGTAGCGGACCAGAGCGATCACACCGAGGACCACCAGTGCCCAGAGCAGCAGTGTGCTCACGGTCATCGGACCGATGCCCCAGCCGTTCATGCCCCCGTCGTTCCAGTACAGCATCGCCGCCTCCTCGGGCCGTGACGGGAGGGTGGATCACCTCCACCGTGCGGCCTGGGCGCGGTGTGCCGCTTGGGCCGTTCGGCTCCTTCTGCGGGCCCGCCCGGCCCCCGTCGGGGCTCAGCGCGGGCGCTGGTGGTGCTGCTCGGGGTCGGCGTGGGCGGCGATGACGGCGGCCTGGAGGCGGCGTTCGACGCCCAGTTTGGCGAGCAGGCGCGACACGTGGTTCTTCACGGTCTTCTCGGCGAGGTAGAGCTCCTGGCCGATCTGGCGGTTCGTCCTGCCCTCCCCCACCAGGGCGAGGATCTCCCGCTCGCGCGGGGTGAGCCCGGCGAGCGCATCGCCGGGCTCGCTCTCCTCGTGGTGGCGCAGGCTCTCCATCAGCTTGCGGGTGGTGGCCGGATCGAGCATCGACTGGCCGGACGCCACCGTGCGGACCGCGCCGACCAGTTCGGCGCCCTTGACCTGTTTGAGGACGTAACCGGCCGCACCGGCCATGATCGCGTCGAGCAGGGCGTCGTCGTCGTCGAAGGAGGTCAGCATCAGGCAGGCCAACCCGGGCATCCGGTCGCGCAGTTCCCGGCAGACGGTCACCCCGTCACCGTCCGGGAGCCGTACGTCGAGCACCGCGACGTCCGGACGCAGCGCGGGCACCCGGGCGAGCGCCTGCGCGCAGCTGCCCGCCTCGCCGACGACCTCGATGCCGGGTTCGGCCTCCAGGAGGTCGCGGACGCCCCGGCGGACCACCTCGTGGTCGTCCAGCAGGAACACCCGTACGGGCTGGGGCGTGTCCATGGCCTGCTCCCTGGGGCGCGCGGGGCGTTGACACCACCGATTCTCCGCGACCGCCCCTCCCCGTGCAGCACGTCAGCCGCGCGGCATCGCGGCGACCGGGCACCAGGCACCAGGCACCAGGCACCGCGGAGCACGAGCATGTGCGCCCCTCCGGTCAGGCCGGTGCGGCGAGCCGGAGCTCGACGCCGACCACGCCGGGCACGGAGCGCACCAGCCGTTCCAGGATCGCCGCGGAGACGGTGTCCGGCAGGCCGCCGGTCAGGGTGATCCGGCCGTTCTCGGCGCGGACGTCGGTGTCCACCGCGGCGCCCGGGCCGAGGGTGGCGACCAGCTCGAAGCGGACCCGGTCGGCCAGTTCGCGGTCGTCGTCGAGGTAGACCTTCAGCAGGTCGCCCCGGCTGACGATGCCGACCAGGTAGTCCTCCCCGTCGACCACCGGGAGCCGTTTGAGGTGGCCGCGTGCCATCGCCCTGGCGGCCTCGTTGAGCGGGCTGCCGGGGTGCACGGTGACCGCCGGGACGGACATCATCCGCCCGGCGGTCAGGGCCTCGGCGCGCACCCCGTCGCGGTCCCGGGCGGTGAGCAGATCGGCCTCGGAGACCACCCCGATCACCCGGCCGTCGCCGGTCAGCACGGGGACGGCGCTCACCTGCCAGCGCTGGAGGGTCTCGGCGACCTCGCGGAAGTCAGCGTCGCGGCCGACGGCCACCACCGCATGGGTCATGACGTCGGCGACGACACTCGGTGTACGGGGCATGGCAGCCTCCTACGATGCGGCGCGGCAGGCGCGGGGGTGTTCCAGCGGCTGGTCGGTGTCGTCCTCGGTCCAGTCGAGGGTGGCGTGGACGGCGACCACGCCGTCCACGGCCCGGCAGAGCTGCTCGGCGATCGGGATGAGGCTGCGGCGCGGCAGGCGTCCGTTCAGCGTGACCACGCCGTTGTCCACCGCGATCCGGACGGCTCCGGGGGCCAGCCAGAGGGTCTGGCCCAGCACGTCGTGGCTGATCTCGTCCCGGATCGCCGCGTCGTGCCGCAGGAAGACCTGCAACAGGTCCCGACGGCTGACGATGCCGACCAGGCGGCCGACCTCGTCGACCACCGGCAGGCGCTTGACCTTGTGCTTGTCCATGGCGCGGGCGGCCTCGGGGACCGACCAGCCGGGACGGGCGGTGACGGCCGGGCTGGTCATCAGCCCGCCGGCGGTCTCCGCCTCGGCGCGGGCGCGGTCCTTCGCGTCCAGCCGGCGGCCCGGGTAGCGCCCCTCCGGGTCCGGCAGGACGGCCTCCTTGCGGATCAGGTCGGCCTCGGACACCATGCCGAGCGGCCGGCCCTGGTCGTCGATCACCGGGATCGCGGTGATGTCGTTGCGGTGGAACAGCGCCGCGACCTCCTTGAACGGCGTGTCCGGCCGGGCGGTGACGACCTCGTGGGTCATCACGTCGTTGACGCTGCGGTGCTGCATGGTCCTCACTCCTCCTGCGGTGGTCCCGCCTTCACTGTCCGCCCGCCGCCGCCCACCGGACAGGGCCGGTCGGTCCCCGTCGGCGGGCCGGTCCGGCCCAGGACGGCGCGGCCTTCCGGCAGGACGATCGGAGGAAGCCCGCACTGCGCCCGGCCCCGCCGCCGAGCGCGGTCCACCTCGTCCACGGCGGGCCCGAGGGCTCGCAGGCCCTGCGCGACCGGATCGACCGTGAACTCGGCTGGACGGCCGTGGTCCCCCGCTCGGGCGAGCCGGTCCTGGTCCGGTGACCTCAGGCAGCCGGCACCGGCCCGGTGTCGTCGAGGTCCCAGGTGAGGTGGTCGGTCAGGCCGGTGAGGCCGTCGAGGTGGGCGAGTCGGAGGCAGAGGGCGGCGGCGTCACCACGGGTGCGGGTGCGGCCGGTGACCGAGACCAGGCCGCGTTCGCAGCGGACGTGGAGCGAGCCGGGGACGACGCCGCTGCCGGGGGTCAGGGCGAGGGCGAGGGCCTCGGAACGAATGGCCTCGTCCTCGCGGCGCAGGGCGTCGAGCAGGTCGTGCGAGGTGAGCAGGCCGACGAGGCGGCCTTCGGCGTCCACCACGGGCAGGTGCTGCAGTCCCTCGCGGGTCAGCAGGGCGAGGGCCTCGGAGAGGGGCGTCTCCTCGGTGACGGTGACCGCCGGGGCGGCCATCAGGTCCCGGGCGAGCAGTTCCTGCTGCGGGTCCTCCTCCGCGTAGGCGGTGAGGAGGTCGGAGGCGGTGACGACCCCGATGACGGTGGCGTCCGGGGAGACCACGGGCACGATGCCGCGTCGGGAGGCGCTCAGCACGGCCGTGACGGTGGCGAAGTCGGTGCCGGAGGTGACGGCGATGCCGGGGTGGCTCATGCAGTCGCCGGCCCGGGTCGGGCCGGCGGCCGGCGGCACGGGGCCGGACGACGGGAAGGTGTCGGCCGCCGTGCCGTCGAGGATGCTGTGGTTCACGGGGCTCACTCCCCTTCGGCGGCCGCTGGGCGGCGCAGCCGCCGCAGGTACGGGTCGAAGGACGGCCGGCGTTCGAGCCGTACCCGGGCGTCCACGCACAGCGCGCCGTCGGGGCGGAGGATGACGGGGTTGAGTTCGGCTTCGGCGAGCTCCGCGAAGTCGTCCGCCAGACAGGAGAGCCGGGCCAGTACGGACCGGAGCGCCGCGAGGTCCACGGCAGGCGCGCCACCATTACCCAACAGCAGTGGTGCGCTGCGGAGTTCGGCGATCATGGTGGTCAGATCGCGCTCGCTCAGCGGGGCGAGCCGGGCCGACCGGTCGGCCAGCACGTCGGCGGCGGTGCCGCCCGCCCCGACCACCACGAGCGGCCCGAAGACCCGGTCCTGGACGACGCCCGCGAGCAGCTCGACGCCCGGCGCCGCCATCGGCTGGACCACCGCGCCGGCCAGCTCGGCACCGAACCTCTCCGTGAACTCACGGTAGGCGGAGCGCACTTCGGCCTCGGTGCCGAGGCCCGTGCGGACGGCGCCCAGCACGCTCTTGTGCACCTGCCCGGGCCAGTAGGCCTTCAGCGCCACCTTCTGCTCGTGCCCGAGGAGGCGCAGCCCGCCGGCGGCGACGGACGCCATGTGCTCGTCGCGGGCCCACACCGAGGTGGTCAGCGGCAGCCCGTAGGCCTCCAGCAGGTCGGCGGTGGACAGCGGGTCGAGCCAGCCGCCGTCGGGGTGGGCGGTGAGGTGGCCGTCGATCAGGCTGCGCGCGGTGCGGCGGTCGCAGTCCGGCGCGCCGGCGGGGGCGGAGGGGGCCTCGGCGAGTCGGCGGGCGCGGTCCCGGGCGTGGCCGAGGGCGCGGGCGGCGGCGAGGGTGTCGGAGTAGGCGGGCAGCACGCCGCCATCCGCGCAGGTGCGGTAGCGCACGGGCACCTGCTGGTCGAGCAGCACGGCGGCGATCGGCACGCGGCGCCGGGCCGGCCCCTCCAGGAGGGCCCGCACCGGGTCCTGGGCGGAAGTGGCTCCCAGCGCCGTCGGCACCAGGCACACCAGGATCGCATCCACGGCCTCCTCGCGTTCCAACGCCCGGAGGAAGAAGGTGAGTTCGGTGGCCCCCGCCGCTGCCGTGGTGTCCACCGGGTTGCGGACGGACGCGCCGGGCGGCAGCAGCTTGCCGAGCTCCGCCGGGAGTTCCGGCAGTTCCAGTCCGGCCTCGGCGCAGGCGTCCGCGGCGAGGATGCCGATGCCGCCGGCGTTGGACATCACGGCGACCGCGCCTCGCGGGCCGGGCAGCGGCTGGGCGTGCAACAGGGCGGCGGCCTCGACGAGTTCGTCGATGCTGCGGGTAGCCGTGATGCCCGCCTGCCGGAACAGCGCCTCCCGGGTGACGGTGGGGGTGGCGGCGGCCGCGGTGTGCGAGGCGGCGCCCCGGCGGCCGGCCGTCGAGCGGCCGGCGTCGACGGTGAGCACCGGGATGTTCCTGGTCACCCGGCGTGCGGTGCGGGCGAAGGCCCGCGGGTTGCCGAAGGACTCCAGATGGAGCAGCGCGAGGTCGGTCCGGCCGTCCGCCTCCCACCACTGGAGCAGGTCGTTGCCGCTGACGTCGTACTTGTCGCCGAGCGAGACGAAGCTCGACACCCCGATGCCCAGCCAGGCCAGCCGCGACAGCAGCGCGATCCCCACGCCGCCGCTCTGTACCGCCACCCCGGCGGTGCCGGGCCGGGGGAAGGCGCCGCCGAACTCGGCGTCCAGCCGGACGGCCGGATCGGTCTGGGCCATGCCGAGGCTGTTCGGCCCGACCACGCGCATGCTGTGCCGGCGGCAGGCCCGCATCAGCCCACCGGCCTCCTGTGCGCCGAGCCCGGAGGTGAGCACCACCAGCGCCCGCACGCCGGCGGCGCCGCACTCCTCGGCCACTGCGGGGACGGCGCCGGCGGGCACGGCCAGCACGGCGAGGTCCGGCACGCCGGGCAGCGCGCGGACGGACGGGTAGGCGGGCCGGCCGTCGATCTCCCGGGCATGGGGATTGACCGCCCAGACCGCGCCCGCGAAGCCTCCCCGCCGGATCTTCCCGAGGACGGTCCGCCCGACCGAGCCCGACCGCCGGGACGCCCCGACCACCGCGACCGAGGCCGGGCGCAGCAGTGCGGCGAGGCTGGCCACGTCGGCGCGCCGCCCGCGTTCGTCCACCGCCGAGCGGTAGCGCTCGTCACCCTCGTCCAGTGGCACCCGGACCCTGACCTCGCCCTGGGCGTAGCGGCGCTCGACGGGCAGGCCGAGGTCGGCGAACACCTGGTGGACGGCGTGGTTACCGCCCAGGGTGTCGGCTTCGAAGAACCGGAGGCCGGCGGCCCGGCCGGCGTGCACGAGGTGTTCCAGCAGCAGGGTGGCGACGCCCCGGCGGTGCCAGTGGTCGGCCACCGAGAGGGCCAGCTCGGCCGTTTCCGGCGGCTCGTCCAGCAGCTCGCAGTCCGCCTCGCCGATCAGTTCCTCCCCCGCCCACGCGCCGAGCGCCAGCAATCCGGTGCGCGGCGGACCGCACAGCCGGTCGGCGGCCTGCTGCGGCGCGTTGCGGCTGAGCCCGAAGAACCGCATCCGACGGCTCTCCTCGGACATCCCGGCGGCGTGCAGGTCGAGCACCGCGCGGTGGTCGTCCGGCCCGAGGGGCCGGAGCTGCATGGTCGTGCCGTCGGCGAGCAGGGCCTCGGCGGTGGCGAGCGGCGGGCGGGCGGTCGGCATGGCGCACCTCCTGTCTCCGTCTCCAGCCTCCGTGCCCGCCCTGGCCGATGGAAGGGCCGACCGGCCCCGCCCGGTCCGGCGGACGGCGCCGTGGCGGCCGGGCGGACGACCCGCAGCGGCCCTGCGGACCTCGGTGAGGCGGCCCGGCGCCGCCGTGCGCAGACTGGAGGCAGACCGCTCGGCACGGAGGTCACGTCGTGGCAGCAGACCCACCCGCGGGGTATCCCGACATGCCCGACCCGTGGACCCTCCGCTACCAGGGCTTCGACCCGGCCGAGGAAGGACTGCGGGAGGTGCTGTGCGCGGTGGGCAACGGGTACCTGGTCAGCCGGGGAGCCGCGCCGGAGTCGGTCGCCGACGGGGTGCACTACCCGGGGACGTACCTGGCCGGCTGCTACGACCGGGCGGAGTCGACGGTCGCGGGGCGCGCGGTCACCAACGAGGACCTGGTCAACTGCCCGAACTGGCTGCCACTGACCTTCCGCCCGGCCGGCGGCACGTGGTTCTCCGGACCGCCCGCCGAGCAGACGCTGGAACTGGACCTGCGCCGGGGGCTGCTGACCCGCACCGCCCTCGTGGTCGACGGGCAGGGACGGCGGACCCGGCTGGTGCAGCGCCGGCTCGCCAGCCAGGCCCGGCCGCACCTGCTGGCGCTGGAGAGCACCTTCACCCCGGAGAACTGGTCCGGCCCGCTGGAGGTCCGCTCCGGGCTGGACGGCCGCGTCGCCAACACCGGGGTCGCCCGCTACCGCGGACTGGCCGAGCGCCACCTCGTCCCGGCCGGTCAGGGGGCGGACGAGACCGGACTGCTCCGGCTCGAAGCCGACGCGGCCAACTCGCCCCTGCGGATCGCGCTCTGCGCCCGCACCGGCACCGACCGGGAGCACACGGCGAGGACCGAGTGCCGCGAGGGCTGGGTGGCCCGCCTCCTCACCCTGGAGGCCGCGGCGGGCCGGCCCGTCACGGTGACGAAGACCGTCGCCGTGCACACGTCCCGCGACCGGGCGGTCGAGACCCCGCTGCTCGCCTCCCGGCTGCTCGCCGCCGAGGCCGGGGACTTCGACCGGCTGCTCGCCGAACACGCCCTGCGCTGGGCGGAGTTGTGGCGCCGTTGCCGGATCGAGGCCGAGTTCGACGGGGTCGGCCCGCTGCACCTGAACCTGTTCCACCTGCTCCAGAGCCACTCCGAGCACTCCGTCGACCTGGATGTCGGCATCCCGGCCCGGGGGCTGCACGGGGAGGCCTACCGGGGGCACGTCTTCTGGGACGAGCTGTTCGTCCTGCGGCTGCTCAACCTCCGTTTCCCGGAACTGGCCCGCGCCGTGCTCCGCTACCGCCACCGTCGCCTGGACGCCGCCCGCCGCCAGGCCCGGGCGCTCGGACTGCACGGTGCGGCCTACCCGTGGCAGAGCGCCCAGGACGGCCGCGAGGAGTCCCAGCAGCTGCACCTGAACCCGCTGTCCGGCCGCTGGCTGCCCGACCACAGCCACCTCCAGCGGCACGTCGGCTCGGCCGTCGCGTACAACATCTGGCAGTACTACCAATCCACCGGGGACCGGGACTTCCTCGCCACCGCCGGCGCCGAGATGCTCCTGGAGATCGCCCGGTTCTGGTCCTCCACGGCCGTCCACGACCCGGCCCGCGGACGGTGGTCCATCCGCGGGGTGCTGGGCCCCGACGAGTACCACGACGGCTACCCCTGGGAGACCCGGCCGGGGCTGGACGACAACGCGTACACCAACGTGCTGGCGTCCTGGGTGCTGGCCCGCGCCCAGGACGCCCTGGACGTCCTGCCCGGCTACCGCCGCGACGAGCTGCGCGAGCGCCTGGCGCTCGACACCGTGGAGCTGGACCGCTGGCAGGAGGTCGGCCGGCACCTGCACGTCCCGTTCCACGACGGCGTCCTGAGCCAGTTCGACGGCTACGAACGCCTCGCCGAACTCGACTGGCCGGGCTACCGGCGCCGCTACCCGGACCTGCGCCGGCTCGACCGGATCCTGGAGGCCGAGGGCGACACCGTCAACCGCTTCAAGGCGTCCAAACAGGCCGACGCGCTGATGCTCTGGTTCCTGTTCTCCGCCCGGGAGGTCCGCGACCTGCTGCGCCGCCTCGGCCACCCGGCCGGCCACGAGCTGCTGCGCCGGACCACCGACTACTACCTGCGGCGCACCGTCCACGGCTCGACGCTCAGCTCGGTGGTGCACGCCTGGGTGCTCACCCGCTGCGACCGCCGCGCCTCCTGGCACCACTTCCGCGACGCCCTGGTGGCCGACCTCCGGGACAGCCAGCACGGCACCACGGCCGAGGGCGTCCACCTGGGCGCCATGGCCGGCGCGGTGGACCTGCTGCAACGCTGCTACACCGGCCTGGAGGTCCGCGAGGACGCCCTCTGGCTGGACCCGCACCTGCCCTCCGCCCTCGGCCGGCTGGAGCTGGACCTGCGCTACCGGGGCCACTGGGGCCTCACCGTCACCGTCGACCGCCGCACCGTCACGGTCGGCCTGCACCGGGACCGCCAGGAGCCGGTCCGCATCCGCCTGCGCGGCACCGCGGCCACGATCCGGCCCGGCGAGAGCCGGTGCTTCCACCTCTGAGCGCCGGGGCCCCCACCGGCGTCCGAGACCTCAGCGGCGCCCGGACCAGCGCGGCTCCACCTGCTCCCAGGCGCACTCCCAGCTCCGCTCGGCCCAACGGTCCAGCCGGCGGCGGCGCAGCGCGAACCAGCCCTCCGTACCGAACCCGCTCACGAGGAGCACGCCGAGGCCGACCAGGACGGCGTCGGCGACGACCAGTTCGTTCGACTTGGGCGCACTGGCCGGGTGTCCGGCGTCGTCCAGCCCGACCGGGACGGCCGTCCCGGCGACCGTGCCGTCCGGTACCGGGACGTAGCCGGCCCCCGGCCCCACCGGGTACGTCCACCGCGCCGGGGCGTGCTCGCCCACGCTGCCCGCCCGGGGGTCGTCCGACTGCGCCGGGCCCGTGGTGACGGCGGTGACGAGGTGCCGGTGGCGGGCGACCTCCTGCGCGTCCTGTGCCTCCGTGCGGTACGTCAGCACGGCCGCGACCGCCGCCAGGACGAAGCCGGCGAGCACCATCAGGACCGTCCCGGCCACCAGGCGGCTGTACGCGCGGTCGAGCGGACGGCAGAGGGGGTTGTGGTCCCGGCCGGTGGCCCGGCGGACGTGCCCGCGCAGCGACGTGTGCGAGGCGATGTGCCTGTGCGTGGTGACTGCGGCGGACACGGTGCGCCTCCTCGGTGCCGGGACGGGCTTCTGCTCGCACGGACCAGTCTTCCGAAGCGACGGCCGTCCTCCGAGGGCCGGACGGCCCCGGTCCCGGGCCCTCCGGGCCTCGATCCCCGGGTCGCTCGTCCCGGGCCGGGCCGGCCGGGCCCGGTGCCGGGGGCCGTCCGGCCCCTGCCGGAGCCCGCGTTCGGTGGTGCCATGGAAGTACGGACGGCCGGGGCCTTGCCTCCCGGCCCCGCACCGAGCCAGGGAGGACGGCATGAGAGCCGCCGTCGGAGACCGCATCATCGTCCAGGGCACCCGGCCGGGTGCGGCCCGCAGGGACGGCGAGATCGTCGGGCTGCACCACCCTGACGGCAGCCCGCCGTACGACGTGCGCTGGTCGGACGACGACCGGGTCACCGAGTACTTCCCCGGGCCGGACGCCCGGATCCACCACTTCGGCCACGATCCCTCGGCCCCGCGACCCGTCCCGCCCAACCCGCACCTCTTCGCCGACTGACGGGCCGCCCCCGTGACCGTCTCCACCGGCCCCCACCCCGTGGACCGACCGGCACCGAGGCCGCGCGGCTGCTCGCCGGACACGGCCGCAACGAGGCCGCCGCCGACCGACGGGTGCCGCGGTGGGCGCGGGTCGCCGCCCAGCTGCGCGACCCCCTGATCACGGTGCTGCTCGCGGCCGTCCCGGCGGGACACCCGTGGGCCGGTCGGGTCACCGACCCGTCGGGTCACCGAACCAAGGAGGACCGCCATGACATCCGCGAGTTCCGACGGCCCCGGCCGTCCCGTCGTGCTCGGCGTCGACGCCCACGACACCGGCTCGATGCCCACCGTCTGGGCCGCCGACGAGGCCGCCCGCAGGGGTCTGCCGCTGCGGCTGGTGCACGCCGTCCCGTCGCTGTACCGCGAGTTCCGGCCCTCCGACGAGGGCCACTACCACAAGATGCTGCGCGAGCGGGCCGACCAGGCGCTCGACCGGGCCGCGGCCACGGCCCGGGAGCGCCACCCCGGGCTGAGCGTGGCCACCGTCGTGGCGGAGGACGTCCCGGCGCCCGCCCTGTGCCGGGAGTCCCGCCACGCCGAGCTCGTCGTCCTCGGCTCCCGACGGCTGAGCCGGACCGCGGAGGCGCTGAGCGCCTACTCGGTGATCGTTCCGGTCAGCGCCCAGGCACACTGTCCGGTCGTCGTGGTCCGCGATCCCGAGCACACCACCCAGGACCCGCCGTACGTCGTGCTCGGCGTGGACGGCAGCCCCTCCTCCGAGCCCGCCATCGACTTCGCCTTCGCGTTCGCGGACGAGCGCCGGGCCGCACTGCGCGTCCTGTGGGCCTGGCAGCGCCCACTGGTCGGCAAGCTGGACGAGCCCGCCACCGAGCAGCTGCTGCGCCGGATGCTCTTCGAATCCACCGCGGGCCGCCACGAACGCCACCCCGACGTGACCGTGACCCACGAACTCGTGCACGGCCACCCGGTCGAGGAGCTGGCCCGGGCCGCCGAGCACGCCCTCGCCGTGGTCGTCGGCCGCCGCGGCAACGGCGGCTTCACCGGCATGCGCCTCGGTTCCGTACCCCACGGCCTGCTGCGGCGCGCCCACTGCCCGATCGTGACGGTGCCCGCTCACCCGCAGTGAACCGGCCCGGTTCCGGCCGGGTCGCCCGTGACGCCCCGGCGCGGGACCGGACGCCCCCGGCCGCGGCGCACCGGTGGACGTGCCCGTCCGGCGCCCCGGGCCGGACCGAACGGCCCACCTCCGCAGGGGAGTTCCGGGGCGATCCTGGAGGAGACGAAAGGTGGAGACCATGCACACCGTGATCGTGTACGAGAGCATGTACGGCAACACCCGGGAGATCGCCGAGGCGATCGCCGAAGGCGTCCACGACGCCGACCCCGGGGCGTCCGTCGACTGCCTCCCGGTGGCCGAGGCCGATGCGGACGTCACCCGGTCCGCGGACCTGCTGGTGGTCGGCGGACCGACCCACATGCACGGCATGTCCTCCGGGCTCAGCCGCCGGATGGCCGCCGCGGCCGGGGGACACAAGGAGGGCCGCGAGGAGGCCGCCGCCGAAGCGCGGGAGACCGTCCAGGGCCCGGGCCTGCGGGCCTGGTTCCACGGCCTTCCGACGACCGGCTCCGCCACCTACGCCGCCGCGTTCGACACCCGGGTCGACATGCCCCGGGCCGGCGGCGCGGCCGACGGCATCGCCCAACGCCTCTCCCGCCACCACTACGACGTGGTCGCCGAACCCGAGGGCTTCATCGTGGAGGACAGCGACGGACCGCTGCGCGCCGGCGAACTCGACCGCGCCCGTGCCTGGGGCGCGCGCCTGGTCTGACCCCGTTCGAAGCCACGGCCCTTCGCCGCCGCCGGAAGCCGGAGCGGTCCGTCACCCGTCGTGCACGGCCGGGGCCCACCGTGGCGAGGCGACTGCGCCGGATCGGGGCGAGACTGGTCCAGGGGCCGGAGGACGGGAGTGACCGCGATGTCTGACGGCGCAGGCCACGGGTACCGCGCCCTGATCGGCGAGCTGGCCGCCCTGGTACGGCTGGCGGACACGGCCCTGGCCGGCGCGACGGCCGTGCTGACGGACCCGGCCGACAGCGGGGACGGGATCCCGGCCGCGGAGAAGGCTCTGGAGGAACTGCTGACCCGGATCGAGGAGGACGCGGCCGCGCCGCCCGCCGGACGGGCCGGGGTCGTCGTCGGTGTCCACGTCGGGTGCGAGGTGGAGGCCCTCGGACGGCTGGTGCAGCGGCTCCTGGAGGCCGCCTGGGCCCGCCAGGAGCGGGAGCCACTCGACGAACGGCTGCGGGCCCCGCTGCGCGGGCTCGCCGACGCGGCGCTGGACCTGGTCGCCCGCTCCGCCGACGTCCTGGAGTCCGGGGCGCCCGAGGGTGTCGCGGACGTGCTGACGGGTCTCCACGAGGTCGGACAGCGCCAGCGGCTGCTGTACGAACTGCTGCTCCGGGAGCAGCGGACGGATCCGGTGGACGCCACCGACCTCGTGCTGCTGTCCTGCTGCTACCAGCAGTGCGCCGACCGGGCCGGGGCGATCGCCCGGCACGCCGTGCTGTTCTCGCACGCCGACGTCCGAATCCCTCGCTAGGGAAGGCCTGCGGCGGCGGTCGCCTCCATCAGCAGCCGGCTGGTGGGTTCGTGCCGTACGGCGCCCCGGTCGGTCACCAGCATCGGGCCGAGGACCGGGTCCCCCGCGAACGGCCCGCCCCGCAGCAGACGGTCGAGCAGCGCCAGCACGTTGTGGGCGTACGCCCGCGAGGCGGTCCCCGGAACCCGCGCCGCGAGCTCCCCCGCGGCGATCACCGTGGCCCCGCCGCCGTCGCCGCCGTCGCCTCCGTCGCCGTCCGGCGTCGCGGTACCCGGCAGGGCGCCCTCGACGTTGCCGCCCTCCGGACCGGCCGCCAGGTCCACCAGCACCGCGCCGGGGCGCAGCCGCGCCGTCGTCGCCGCGTGCAGCAGGACCGGCGGCAGCCGGCCCGGCGGGGCGAGGGCCGTCACCACGAGGTCGTACCGCACGGCGGCCTCGGCCAGCCCCGCCACCCAGGCCGGGCGCTCCCGGTCCAGGGCCTCCCACAGCTCCCGGTCGTCCGCCACCGGGCGCAGCCCGGGCAGGTCCAGCAGTTCCGCTCCCAGGGCGGCGACCGCGGCGCGTTCGCGGTGGCGCGGTTCGACCGCACGGACCGGAGCGCCCAACCGACGGGCGGTGTCGATCGCCTGGAGGCCCGCTGGCCCGGCACCGACCACGAGCACCCGGACCGGGTCGAACGGTCCGTCCGTGGTGCCCCACGGGGGCAGGCAGCGGTCCAGGCGCTCGGCGGCGAGCAGCACCGCCCGGTACCCCGCCACCCTGGCCTGGGAGGCCTCGGCGTCGAGCGGGTACGCGGCGGGCAGGTCGGGCGCCAGGTCGAGGCCGATCGCCGTCACGCCCCGGTCCGCCCACTGCCGTACCAGGTACGGGATCCGCTGGGGGCGCAGCAGCGCGGCCAGCACCTGGCCCGGGCGCAGCTCGTGCACCGGATCGACGTTCGGCGGGTGGATGCCGATCAGCACGTCGGCACGGCGCAGCAGCTCCGCCCGCCCGCTCACGGCGGCGCCCGCGGCGCGGTAGTCCGCGTCGTGGTGGCCGGCGGGCGCGCCGGCGCCGGGCTCGACCAGGACCGTCGCGCCCAGCCGGCCCGCGGCCGGGACCAGGTCCGGCACCAGGGCCACCCGGCGCTCGGCGGGTACGGTCTCCCGCAGCACCCCCACCGTCGCGGCCGTCATCGCTGCCTCCACGGGGTCGGCCTTCAGGCCCAGTATGTCCCGTTTGCCCAGCCGCTTCGCCCGGTCGGATACTCGTGCGCAGGGCTGCTCGCGCACGGAACGCCACGCGGCACGGCGGAGGGAGCCGGTCATGGCAGCCAGGGGCTGGCAGTTCTGGGTGGACCGGGGCGGGACCTTCACCGACGTGGTCGCACTGGCCCCGGACGGCCGGCTGCTCACCCACAAGCTGCTCTCGCACGACCCGGCCCGCTACCGCGACCCGGCCGTGGCCGGGATCCGGGCCCTGCTGCCGCCCGACGCGGACCTCGAAGCGGACGTCGACTCGGTCCGGATGGGCACCACGGTGGCCACCAACGCCCTGCTGGAGCGCACCGGTGAGCCGACCGTCCTGGTCGTCACGCGCGGCTTCGCGGACGCGCTGCGGATCGGCTACCAGAACCGGCCGCAGATCTTCGCCCGCGAGATCGTGCTGCCCGAGCCGCTGTACACCCGGGTGGTCGAGGCGGACGAGCGGATCACCGCCGACGGCGAGGTGCTGCGCCCACCCGGCCTCGGCCGGCTCGCCGAGGACCTGCGCGGCTGCCTGCGCGACGGCATCCGCTCGGTCGCGGTGGTCTGCCTGCACAGCTACCTGCATCCTGCCCACGAGCGGGAGATCGGGCGGCTCGCCGAGCGGCTCGGCTTCGACCAGGTGTCGCTGTCCAGCGAGGCGAGCCCGCTGATGAAGCTGGTGCCGCGCGGGGACACCGCCGTGGTGGACGCCTACCTCGACCCCGGGCTGCGCCGCTACGTCCGGCAGGTGGCGTCCCGGCTCGCCGGTGTCCGGCTGATGTTCATGCAGTCCAACGGCGGGCTCGCCGAGGCCGGGCACTTCCGGGGCAAGGACGCCATCCTCTCCGGCCCGGCCGGCGGCATCGTCGGCATGGTGCGGATGTCCGCGCTGGCCGGCCACGAGCGGGTGATCGGCTTCGACATGGGCGGCACCTCCACGGACGTCTCGCACTTCGCGGGCGAGTACGAGCGGGTGGTCACCACCCAGGTCGCCGGGGTACGGCTGCGGGCACCGATGCTGGCCATCCACACCGTCGCGGCGGGCGGCGGCTCGGTGCTGCGCTTCGACGGCGAACGTCTGCGCGTCGGACCGGACTCGGCCGGCGCCGACCCGGGACCGGCCTGCTACCGGAACGGCGGGCCGCTGACCGTCACGGACGCCAACCTGATGCTCGGCCGCATCCAGGCCCGGCACTTCCCGCAGGTCTTCGGGCCGGACGGCGACCAGCCGCTCGACACCGAACCGACCCGGCGCCGGTTCACCGAGCTCTCCGCGGAGATCGGCGGCCTCTCGGTCGAGGAGGCAGCCGAGGGCTTCCTGCGGATCGCGGTGGGCAACATCGCCAACGCCATCAAGCGGATCTCCGTCCAGCAGGGCCACGACGTCACCCGCTACGCCCTGACCACCTTCGGCGGCGCGGGCGGCCAGGTCGCCTGCCCGGTGGCCGAGGCGCTGGGCATCCGCACCGTCCTCGTCCCGCCGATGGCCGGGGTGCTGTCCGCGCTCGGCATCGGCCTGGCCGACACCACCGTCCTGCGCGAGCAGGCCGTCGAACGGCCCGTGGCGGAAGAGGAGATGGGCGCCGTACGGGCTCTCGCCGACGAACTGGCGCAGGCGGCCACGGGCGAGCTGCTCGACCAGGGAATCCCGCCGGAACGGATCGAGGTGGCCCATCGGGCCCGGCTGCGCTACCAGGGCACCGACACCACGATCGGCGTCCCGTTGGGCGAACCGGCCGACATGCGGGCCGAGTTCGAGGAGCGGCACCGGTCCACCTACTCCTTCCTGATGGACCGACCGCTGGTGATCGAGGCCCTCGCGGTCGAGGGCACCGGCCTCACCGAGCAGCCGGAGCTCGACACCCTCTCGCCCGCGGCCACCGCGGCCGGGCCCGTCACCGTCCGGCTGTACACCGGCGGCACGTGGCACCGGGTCCCGCTGCTGGAACGCGAGTCGATGCGCGCGGACGACACCGTCACCGGCCCCGCGGTGATCGCCGAGGCCAACGCCACCACGGTGGTGGACACCGGCTGGAAGGCCACCGTCACAGCCGCCGGACACCTGCTGGTCGAGAAGGCCGGAGCCACCGCCGAGGAGACCGTCCCGACCACCGCCGACCCGGTCCTGCTGGAGATCTTCAACAATCTCTTCATGGCGATCGCCCAGCAGATGGGCGCCCGGCTGGAGTCCACCGCCCAGTCGGTCAACATCAAGGAGCGGCTCGACTTCTCCTGCGCGCTCTTCGACCCGGACGGCAACCTCGTCGCCAACGCCCCCCACATCCCCGTCCACCTCGGCTCGATGGGCACCACCGTCAAGGAGGTGCTGCGCCGGCGTGGCCGGCAGCTGCGCCCGGGCGACGCCTACGCCGTCAACGACCCCTACCACGGCGGCACCCACCTGCCCGACATCACCGTGGTGACCCCGGTCTTCGACCCGGACGGCGACGAGCTCCTGTTCTTCGTCGCCTCGCGCGGCCACCACGCCGAGATCGGAGGCACCTCCCCCGGCTCGATGCCCGCCGACAGCCGCGAGATCCACGAGGAGGGCGTGCTCTTCGACAACTGGCCGCTGGTGGTGGACGGACGGCTGCGCGAGGAGGAGACCGTCCGGCTGCTCACCGAAGCGCCGTACCCGTCCCGCGCCCCAGACACCAACCTCGCCGACCTGCGCGCCCAGATCGCCGCCAACCGCAAGGGCGTCGACGAGGTCAACGCGATGATCGAGCACTTCGGCCTCGACGTCGTCCAGGCCTACATGCGGCACGTCCAGGACAACGCCGAGCAGGCGGTGCGCCGCGCCGTCGTCGGCCTGAGCGACGGCTCCTACCGCTACGAGACCGACTCCGGCGCCGTGATCGCCGTCTCCGTGCGGGTGGACCGCCGGGACCGCAGCGCCACCATCGACTTCACCGGCACCTCGGCGCAGCTCGACAGCAACCTCAACGCCCCCTCCGCCGTCGTCACCGCCGCCGTCCTGTACGTCTTCCGCACGCTCGTCTCCGACGACATCCCGCTCAACGACGGCTGCCTGCGCCCGCTGCGGATCGTCGTGCCGCCCGGTTCGATGCTCGCCCCGCAGTACCCCGCCGCCGTCGCCGCGGGCAACGTCGAGACCTCGCAGGCCATCGTCGGCGCGCTCTACGCCGCGCTCGGCGTACAGGCGGAGGGATCCGGAACGATGAACAACCTGAGCTTCGGCAACGCGGAGCACCAGTACTACGAGACCATCGCCTCCGGCTCCGGCGCCGGCCCGGGCTACGACGGCGCGGACGCCGTCCAGACCCACATGACCAACTCCCGCCTCACCGACCCCGAGGTCCTGGAGTGGCGTCTCCCGGTCCTCGTCGAGGAGTTCGCCGTCCGTCCGGACAGCGGCGGCACCGGGCGCCACCACGGCGGCAACGGCGTCCTGCGGCGGCTGCGCTTCCGCGAGCCGATGACCGTCAGCCTGCTCACCGGTCACCGCCGCGTCCCCCCGTACGGCCTGGCCGGCGGCTCCCCGGGCGCCCGCGGCGCCAACCGCGTCCTGCGCGCCGACGGCACCGCCGAGGACCTGCCCGGGTGCGGAAGCGCCGAGGTCGCGGCCGGCGACGCCCTGGAGATCCGCACGCCGGGCGGGGGCGGCTACGGAGAGAGCCGGTGACCTGACTCTGATGGTCGACCGGGACGTGCCCGGTCACCGCCCGGGCAACGGGGCCTCAACCACGTTCGGTGAGGCCGTCGTTGAAGAACGGCACGGCCTCCTGGAGGCACGCTCGACGCACCCGGGAGGCCCGGTCAGTACGGCAGCGGGCGCCCCGAGGGAGTGCGCAGGTCCAACGGCGGCTGCGGGCGCCGCGGCGCCGAAGGACGTTTGACCACCCTGATCGCGGCCATCTCCCCCACCTCCTCGATCACGGGACTCGACAGGACGTCTTCCCGCACAGCGCCGTTCTACTCCCCTGTCCGGCCGCCGCTTCCCGGCAGCGCCCAGAGGTCGCGCCGCCAGGTCAGGGCCCGAGGGCCCACGACTGCGGTGCGTCGTGGGCCACTTGAGGCGCCGGAGGAGAGTGCCGGGTCCTCGCTCCGTCAGGAACGGTCGGCCTTGAGCACGAAGTTCGGCTCGCTTCCGGTGACGCCCCGTCAGCTTCCCGTTCCTGGTCCACGGCTCGGACGAACCGCGCCATGCGGTCGCGTCGCCCTGCGGCCGCGCCTTCACCCCCGGATCCGCCCGCACCGGCACCTGCTGCCGCCCGGCCGGGTCCGCGCCATCCGCTCCCCGTCCTGCTCGCCCGGCACGGCTGGAGCGCCCACCGGCCGGCACGCGCCCTCGGCATCGAACACAGGGCCACCGAGACCGTCGCGCACGCGCGGAGGCAGCCGTGCGCCGTGTCACCCGCTTCGCCACCCCCGGCCGGGAGGACCCCGGCCTGACCGGTGGCCCGGAGCCGCTGAAGCGGGCGGTGGCGGCCACGGAGCAGGAGACTTGATCCCGGGCGATCCCGGCCCCGACGGCCGGGAGCACGGCGGACAGGCAGGAGGCGGCGATGACCACCACGGAATTCCTACCGACGGAGACCGGGGCCTGGGCGGTGGACCGCCCCGGGCCGGTCGACGGGCCGCGACCGGGCCCGCTGGTGTGGGGGCGGCGGCCCCTGGAGGCTCCCGGGCCCCGGGAGATCCTGGTCGAGGTGGAGGCCTGCGGGGTGTGCCGCACCGACCTGCACCTCGCGGAGGGCGACCTCTCCCCCAGGGTGGCGAGGTGCACGCCCGGACACGAAGTGGTCGGGCACGTCCTGGCCGTCGGTGCCGAGGTCGAGGAGTTCACCGACGGGGACCGGGCCGGGGTTGCCTGGCTGGCCCGGACCTGCGGCAGCTGCGGGTACTGCCGCAGCGGGCGGGAGAACCTCTGCCCCGAGTCGCGCTACACCGGCTGGGACCGGCACGGCGGCTACGCCGGTCACCTGACCGCGGACGCCCGCTTCGCCTACCGGCTGCCCGCAGGCCCGCCCGCCGAGGAACTGGCCCCGCTGCTGTGCGCCGGGATCATCGGCTACCGCGCCCTCGAACGCGCCGAACTGCCGACGGGCGGGCTGCTGGGCATCTACGGCTTCGGCGCGTCCGCGCACCTGACCGCCCAGCTCGCCCTCGCCCGAGGCGCGAGAGTGTCCGTGTTCACCCGGGCCGCGGCGGCCCGGCAGCTGGCGCTGGAGCTGGGTGCCGCCTTCGCCGGCGATTCGTACGACCCGCCACCGGAACGGCTGGACGCCGCCGTCCTCTTCGCCCCGGTCGGCGAACTGGTGCCGGTCGCCCTCGCGGCCCTCGACCGCGGCGGCACGCTCGCCGTGGCCGGCATCCACCTCACCGACATCCCGGCGCTGAACTACCAGCGGCACCTCTTCCAGGAACGCACACTGCGCAGCGTCACCGCCAACACGCGGGCCGACGGGCGCGCCTACCTCGCGGAGGCCGCCCGCACCCGCCCGTCGGTCCACGTCAGCCGCTACCCCCTGCACCGGGCGGACGCGGCGCTCGCGGACCTCGCCGCGGACCGGGTGACGGGAGTCGCGGTGCTCGTCCCGGAGTAGTGCGCCGCCGCACGCGTCCGGGCCCACCGGCCTGCGCCCCGGGGCCGGCCGGCCCTGCTCCGCGCGCCCGGCCGCCACCGGCGATGCGGTCGGAGCGGGGGGCAGCCCTCGGGCGGCCCCGCCGATGGGGCCCAGTGGTGGGCCGAATGGCCCTGCCGCCCCGCCCGTGGCAGCGGTCTGCTGGGAGCACAGACCCGCTCCACCGCTCCGGGCCCTGACGAGTGGAGGCACTGTCCGTGCTGACCGACGCATCCCGCACCTGCACCCAGCCGCTCGACCGACCGCCGGACGCCACGGCCTCGCCGGGCGACGCCGGAAAGGCCACCGCGCCATGAGGGCCTCGGACCTGATGACGACACCCCCGGTGACGGTCGGCCCTGCCACGACGGCCTTCGAGGCGGCCGTACGGATGGCGGAGGAGGCGGTCGGCTGCGTCCTCGTCACGGAGGACGGCCGGCTGCTCGGCATCCTCACCGACCGCGATCTGACCGTCCGCGGCCTCGCCCACGGCGGGAACCCCGGACGGCCGGTCGTCGACCTCATGACCGTCCCGGTCGTCACCGTGGACGCCGACGACGACGTGGACGCCGCCTACCGCACGTTCCGCAGCACCGGCGTCCGCCGCCTGCCCGTCGTCGTCGACGGCGACCGCCCGGTCGGCATGCTCACCGTCGACGACCTGCTGCGCGACGTCGTCCAGCGGCTTCTCGACCTGTTGGTGCCGGTCTCCCGCAGTGCCCTGCGGGAACCCGCCGCCTGACCGCAGGACCCGGACACCGGGCGCAGCCGATCCCCACGTGCTCCTCGACTCGGCCGGCAGGCCCGGTCACGGCCCGCCTCGCCCCGGCGTCGGACCGCGCGCCCCGGGCCCGGCATCCCGGGGTCGACCCGACCGAGGACGCCGACGGCGGGAGAACAGCACCAGCAGGAATCCGCCGACGTACAGCGCGAGGACGGCCCCGGCAGGCTGCCCGGCCGGGGCGAAGCCGTTGACGGCCAGTCGGGCCAGAGCGGGCAGAACCACGGCCAGGCCACAGACGAGCAGAACCGCCGACATGCGCCCGCTCCCTCCCGGACCGGCGGCAAGGCGGCGCAGCGGCCGCTGCGCCCGTTGCACGGCCAGGACCAGTGGGACGAGCACCAGGGCCAGGACGGCGAGCCAGAGCGGGCGCAGCACCCACCACTGCCAGGAACCGGCAGCGTACTGGGGCGCGATCCCGGGCGGGTAGAACGTGATCGCGACGATCACCACCGGGATGGGATGCCACAGGTAGACCGTCATCACCGCCCGGTTGAGGCGGGCGAGCCGGTCCTGCCGCTCCGCTGTGGCGAGCAGACGCCGCCCGGCCGGTTCCGCCGCCAGGAGGAGGCCGCACTGGGTCGCGGCGAAGGCGAGCAGGGCGATGGACGGCGGCGTGGTGTTGCCGGCGCGGCTGCCGGTACCGACCATGTCCACCGGGAACGGCCCCAGGGCCAGCAGGCCCGCGAGGAGGACCGCACCGGCCGCGGCCAACACGACCGGACGTCGGCCGCCGGTGAGTCGACCGTCGTGCCAGGCGAATCCCCACTGGTGCATGGAGCCCCACACCAACAGGTAGTTGGCGAAGCCGACCACCGGAAGTCCCGGGCCCAGGACCGCCAGATCCACGGCTGCGGCGACGATCGCCATCACGAGGGGCACCCACAGGCCCCACCGGTGATGCGCGGCGAGGAGCACGGGAGTGAGGACGATCAGCAGCAGGTAGACCGGCAGGAACCACAGGTGCAGGGCGATGTACCAGCCGGTCTGCGCGAGTTCGCCCGTGCCCGCGCCGCTCGCCCGGGCCACGGTGACGCCGAGGAAGGCCGCGGCCACGTACACCGTGGTGGGCCAGAGCAGCCGCAGGCCACGTCGGCGCACCCAGCTCGCCCAGTCCCCTTGACGTCGGCGGTGCTCGGTCCAGGAGGCCGCGTTGGCGAAGCCGCCGACCAGGAAGACGGCCGGCATCACCTGGAAGACCAGTGTGAGCCAGCGCCCCCATGCCACGTACTGCAGCGCGTCCTGGCCCGCGAGCTGCCCGTTCCGGTAGGTGGGGTTCGTCACCAGCCAGTGGCCCAGGACGACCGTGCCGATCGCCCCCACGCGCAGGAAGTCCGCGTAGCGGTTGCGTTCCACGGTTCGACTCCCCGGCGGTTGTTCGGGCTCCTCCGCGTGGGACCGGGTCCTGGGCGCGGACGGAGCCGTCACCCCGTGTGTCGGCGGCCCTGCCGGGCCGCGTCGGCAGCCGTCGCCGCGGTCCCCGGGTCGGTGGTGTCAGCAGGCGAGCCGCTCCCGGCGCGGCTGGTGACGGCGGTGTCACAGACCGGGCAGGCATGTCGGTGCCAGCGCGGCGGGCACCAGGGGTCACCCGGTGCGGCGGGATGCGGCGAGTCGGGTTGCATGTCGCGGGCCGACAGCCCGCAGAGGGTGAACTGTGCCGGGTCGGGCGTGCGGGCGGCGGCGTGGACCCGGACGACGGGTGCCTTCAGCGTGGCGGGCTGCCTGTCGGCTGTGAGGATCCGTATGTTCATCGGTCCGTCCAGCTCCAGCAGTGCGATGAGATCCATACCCCCACCGTGGCCTGCCCGGACACCCTGTGCATCCGGTCGTCGGCGCGCGGGTGTACTCGACAGGTGTCGGGGGCGAGCCCTGCGAACCTCCGGGCGCGGCCCCCGCGGAGGGTGCGGCTCGCTACCGGCGGACATGGGAAGGCGCCACGCACACGGGTCGTGCGGGGCGCCCTCTCATGTGCGGAAGGTCAGGCCGGGCGGATGTGCTCCGCCTGCGGGCCCTTCTGGCCCTGCACGACGTCGAAGGTCACCCTCTGGCCCTCCTGGAGTTCACGGAAACCCTGGGCGTCGATGTTCGAGTAGTGAGCGAACACGTCGGGGCCGCCGCCGTCCTGCTCGATGAAACCGAAGCCCTTCTCGGCGTTGAACCACTTCACGGTGCCGGTAGCCATGCGTTTCTCCTTCGTCGGGACTGATCGGGTCCCACGGGTGCGGGCCCGGAGGTGATCGCCTTGGTCCGGAGACGCATTGACCAGCAAAAACGCCCACGGCATGTAACCGCGGGCGAGAACTTCGGAACCACGACTGCTTGATCAGAACGTTACACCGTAGGGAATCCGGCGGCCAGGGAGCCGAGCCGGACACGAAGCGCCGTGGCTGTCATGCCCACAGGCGCTTCGGTCGACGCCGAGCCGTCGGCGGCGGCGGCGGACGGGGAGGGATTCCCGCACCGAACAGATGCGGGAGTCCCGGCACTGGCAGACCCTTGGAGGAGAACCGACTCCGGAGGAGAGCGATGACCGGTGCCAGTGCCTCACGGGAACCGAGCGCCATGGTGCACATGTCGATCTCCGGTGCGCCATCCGTGGCGAACGTGGTCGCCGATACGGTGGGTCAGTCGTTCAGGCTGATCACTGTCCCTGGTCCCGGAACCGCGAGGGACTATGTCTCACTCGCCGACCAGGTGGTCCACCTGCGCTGGCAGGTGGACACGTCGGCGCCGATCACGGAGGCCCCCGCACAACCGGTCTCCCCCGCAGACGTCGGGGCCGACTCGGTGAAAGTGGAGCTCGACGGTAGGGCCGATGCCGTGGCCAAGGTCTCGGCGCTGATCCGCGCCCGCTTCCGCGCCGGCCCCCCGACGGGATTCTCCCAGGCGTTCGAAGTGTGGCCGGCGAGTCCGCCGGACGCCACGGACCGGGCATGACCGAAGCGGCACACGTGGCCGCGTTCGTCCGGCTCTCCGGCGAGAGCCAGGTTCGGCGCCCGGTCAGCGGCGGTCCCGCGGTCGACCGGGAGGCCGGCGTGACCGGGGTCTCGCCCGGGGAGGAGAACAGCGCGGCGAGCCATGGTCCGCTCACCGCCTCCGCAGACGGGACGGTCCCGCCGACGGGGCCCAGCGGTGGGCCGAACGGCCCTGCCGTCCCGTTCCCGGCAGCGGTCTGCTGGATACGGAGGCCCGTTCCCCACCCCCGGGCCCTGACTGCACCCGGAAACGACCCCATCTCCGCTCTGGAGGCCATCATGGCCAGTGACCTGCGCAGAAGATTCCCGTTCGGCGGCCGGTGGCCCTCGCTGCCGGACCTCTTCGAGGACTTCCCCACCGACCTGCGCCTGCCGCGCGGCTCGCACGTGATCCGCATCGAGGAGTCCGTGGCCGAGGGCATCTACCAGCTGAAGGCCGAACTCCCCGGCGTCGACCCCGACAAGGACATCTCGATCAGCGTCGACGACGGCATGCTGACGGTCCAGGCCGAACGCACCGAGGAGAAGCAGGACGAGCAGCACTCGGAGTTCCGCTACGGCTCATTCAGCCGCAGCGTCCGGCTCCCCGCCGGCGTGCGCGACGAGGACGTCACCGCGTCGTACGACCGAGGCGTCCTGACCATCCGGGCACCGATCGGCGAGGCCGCGAAACCCGCCCGCACGATCGAGATAACCCGGGGCAGCTGATCCCCACGTCCGGGCCCCGGGCAACGCTCCGGGCCCGGCAGACCCTGGAGCCGGAGATGACCACGAAGACCCCGACACCGATGCGCACCAAGCGCTGGACCCTGCGCCTCGACCTCTTCGAGGAGGGCGACGCCACCAAGGTCCACGCCGTCCTCGACACCGGTGACAACACCCTGGAGAGCCGTACCACCGCCCACCGCAATCCCCACGACCCGCCCGTGCCCGAGATCGGCGACGAGTACGCCGCCGCCCGGGCTCTGATCGACCTCGGCCACCAGCTCCTGCGGGCCGGCCGCGTCGACGCGGAGGCGAATGAGCCTGTCAGGAACGGCTGACGGAGCCCGCCCCGGACGACGGGTGCGGTCTCCGCAACGCCGGGGCCCGCACGCAGCGACCGCACCGGGGCACCGCCGGTGCCGCCCGACGGGAAGGGGCGTGAGGCGATGGCGAAGCTGACCGTCGACGGTGCTGACCTGGTGCTCCGGCTCTCCTGGTGGGAGCGGCTGGTGACCGGGACCGCACCGGTTCGTGTGCCGCTGACGGCGGTCGAGGACGTGGCGGTCCTACGGGAGCCGTGGCGGGTGTTCCGCGGATTCAGGGAGCGGGGGCTGCTGATTCCCGACACCCTGTGCCTGGGGGTCTGGCGGCATCCCGGTGGGAGGGACTTCCTCGCCCTGCGCCCGCGCGCCGGTGGGGCCGTCGTCCAGGTCGACCTGCGCCGGACCTCGCCGTTCGCCCGGATCGCCGTCCAGTCCCCGCAAGCCCCCCAGACGGTGGCCTCGGTACGTACGGCGGCACGCCGGACAGCGCCGACGGAGCGCGGGCCCGAGCAGAAGCCGGATGCGTCGGAGGCCTCGCCAGAGCCCGCCGGGCTGCCGGGCGGCCGGCCCGAGACCGGACCGCTGAGGGTGTCGTTCCCTCCTGACGTGCCGCACCTGAGGGGGTCGGACTGTGCCTTCGGGCCCGGAGCTCACGTTTTGCTCCTCCTCCTGAGGTAAGGCGCCTAGGGCAGGAAAGGAGGCCTGGCGATGGTGCGTGCGGTTGGTATCGATCTGGGGACGACGAACTCGGTGGTCTGCGTACTGGAGGGCGGCGAGCCGGCCGTCATCGCGAACACTGAGGGTGCGCGGACCACCCCGTCGGTCGTGGCGTTCGGCAAGGGGGGCGAAGTGCTGGTCGGCGAGGTCGCCAAGCGGCAGGCGGTGACCAACGTGGATCGCACGGCCCGCTCGGTGAAGCGGCACATGGGCGAGGGCGACTGGCGCTTCCCGGAGAAGAGCGAGGTGGACGGCAAGCGCTACACCGCGCAGGAGATCTCGGCCCGGGTGCTGCAGAAACTCAAGCGGGACGCCGAGGCCTACCTCGGCGAGGGCGTGACCGACGCCGTGATCACGGTGCCCGCGTACTTCAACGACTCCCAGCGCACCGCGACCAAGGAGGCCGGCGAGATCGCGGGCCTGAACGTGCTGCGGATCATCAACGAGCCGACCTCCGCCGCCCTCGCCTACGGCCTGGACAAGGAGAACGAGCAAACGGTGCTGGTCTTCGACCTCGGTGGCGGCACCTTCGACGTCTCCCTGCTGGAGATCGGCGAGGGCGTGGTCGAGGTGAAGGCCACCAACGGCGACACCCACCTCGGCGGCGACGACTGGGACCAGCGCGTCGTCGACCACCTGGTCAAGCAGTTCAGGAACGGCTACGGCATCGACCTGTCCAAGGACAAGATGGCCGTCCAGCGCCTGCGCGAGGCCGCCGAGAAAGCGAAGATCGAACTGTCCGCCGCCAGCGAGACGACGATCAACCTGCCGTACATCACCGCCTCGGCCGAGGGCCCGCTGCACCTGGACGAGAAGCTCACCCGCGCCCAGTTCCAGCAGCTCACCGCCGACCTACTGGACCGCTGCGAGGGGCCGTTCCACCAAGCCGTGAAGGACGCGAAGATCAAGCTCGCCGACATCGACCACGTGATCATGGTCGGCGGCTCCACCCGGATGCCGGCCGTCACCGACCTGGTGAAGAAGCTCACCGGCAAGGACCCGCACAAGGGCGTCAACCCGGACGAGGTGGTGGCCATCGGCGCCGCGCTCCAGGCCGGTGTCCTCAAGGGCGAGGTCAAGGACGTCCTGCTGCTGGACGTCACCCCACTGTCCCTGGGCATCGAGACCAAGGGCGGCATCATGACCAGGCTGATCGAGCGCAACACCACGATCCCGACCAGGCGCTCGGAGGTCTTCACGACCGCCGACGACAACCAGCCCTCGGTGACCGTGCAGGTCTACCAGGGCGAGCGCGAGATCGCCGCGTACAACAAGAAGCTCGGCATGTTCGAGCTGACGGGCATCGCACCCGCGCCGCGCGGCCTGCCGCAGATCGAGGTCACCTTCGACATCGACGCCAACGGCATCATGCACGTCGGCGCGAAGGACCTCGGCACCGGCCGGGAGCAGAAGATGACCGTCACCGGCGGCTCCTCCCTGCCCAAGGAGGAGATCGACCGGATGATGCGCGAGGCCGAACAGCACGCCGAGGAGGACCGCCGCCGGCGCGAGACCGCTGAGACCCGCAACCAGGGCGAGCAACTCGTCTACACGACCGAGAAGTTCCTCCAGGACAACCAGGACAGGATCCCGGCCGATGTGAAGAGCGAGGTCGAAGCAGCCGTTATCGAGCTCAAGGGCAAGCTCAAGGGCCAGGACTCCGCCGCGATCCGCACGGCGAGCGAGAAGCTCGCCCAGGTCAGCCAGAAGCTCGGCCAGGCCATCTACGCCCAGGCCACCCCCGATGCGCCGAGCGGCGGCGCAGGCGGCCCACAGGCCGACGAGCAGGAAGTCGTGGACGCCGAGATCGTCGATGAGGACGAACGCAAGGGAGGCGCCCCATGACACGCCACTGCGGCCGCACGGGAAGCCCGAGGGGCGGCGCAGGCCTGCTCGGCGTCGCCGCCGGCACGGGCGGGAAGACCGCCGGACATGGCGAGGCCGGTGTCGTCCGGACGCGGTGGCTTCCGGACGGCACCGGCCTCGTGAGGGGGAGGAGGTCTACCAACGGCGGCGTGGCGGCGCCGGGTTGAGCTTGTCGGCGAGCGCCGAGAGGAAGGTGGGGAGCTTGTCCACCATGGCCTTGGGGACCGGGGTGGTCTGGACGCCGCCCCGCTGTACGTCCTCGACGAGGAGCGTGTAGGTGCCGTTCTCCTCGACGAGTTCGGCGGCGAAGATCAGTGTTCTGGTGGAGGTTTCCATCGAAGGTCCTAGGCTTGGGTGTCGTTGAGCCAGGCGGTCCACGCCGCGGTGGCCTGCTGCTCGTCGGCGCCCTCGGCGAACAGGTGGTGGCCGAGCCAGATCGGCACGTTCCAGGTGCTGCCGTTGAAGAACCGGTAGAGCGCGTCCGGGCCGCGCAGGCCGACGAAGTCGGCGCTGAGCCAGTCCACGACGACCTCCTCCGGCCTTCCGTCCGTACCGGGGAGGTCAAGCGGCAGCCGGTCGCCGACGGCCGCGTCGGGGGCGAGGCCGAGGCGTCGGCGCAGGGCGGCGAAGTCGGCCGGGTCCGCGGTGGGTTCGGGGCGCTGGGCCCTGACGTAGACGGCGGGGCGGCCGGCGAAGTGCCGCAGGTACTCGGCGAGGCCGTGCTGGTAGAAGTCGACGTGCTTCTCGGCCGCGTCCGACTTGGCGTCCCAGGCCCAGGCCTCGTCGACGACGCCCGTGTGCACCCAGTGGATCCCCATCCGCAGGTGGCTCGTTCCGCCGTCGGCCGGCTCGATGTGGTAGCTGAGCGTGTTGGAGAACCCGCCGTCCTGGGTCGCCCGGACGGCGAAGTGCTGCGGCGGCTCCCACACCATGACGGTGGAGTTGCCCCGGGTTGCCTTTCCTCCGACGCGCGGCTCCACCTCCATCGGGTACAGCCAGCCGAGGTTGCCGGCGCCGGTGGCGACCGCGTCCCAGACCTGTTCGGGCGTGGCGGGCAGGTCCTGTTCCCGGCGGACCTCGAACTCTCGGGCCATGGTCGGTACTCCTTCGTCGTCGTTCACGGTCAGTAGGTGAGCGGGAGGGCGCTCAGCCGCCGTTGCAGCGGGTTGGGCCGCCAGTCCAGCGCCGCCCCGTCGGCCGGCCGCAGCTCGGGCAGCCGGCGCACCAGCGTGCCGATCGCCACCTCGGCCTGGAGCTTGGCCAGCGGGCCGCCGAGACAGAAATGCGGGCCGTGGCCGAAGCTCAGGTGCCGGTTGCCGGGGCGGGACAGGTCGAGCCGGTCGGGGTCCTCGAAGCGCTCGGGATCGCGGTTGGTCGCACCGAGGAACAGGTACACCAGCTCGCCCTCCCGCAGCGTCCGCCCGCCGATCTCCAGGTCCTCCGCGACGACCCGGACGATCGCCTGGGTCACCGTGTCGTAGCGGGCGAGTTCCTCGACGGCGCCGCGGATCAGCCCCGGGTCCGCGCGCAGCCGGGCCAGTTGGTCCGGGTGGCGCAGCAGGGCCAGCACGCCGTTGCCGATCAGGTGGGTGGTGGTCTCGTCGCCGGCGGTGATCAGGACGAAGCAGGTGGACAGCAGTTCGGAGTCGGTGAGCCGGTCGTCCTGTGCCTGGGTGGCGACCAGGGCGCTGATCAGGTCGTCACCCGGTTCACGCCGGCGCTGCCGGATGAGCCCGGACAGGTACTCCTCGTACTGCTCGATCGCCGCCTCGGACTTGTCGATGTCCTCGCTGAGCCGGCCGAAGCGGTGGAACCAGCTCTTGACCTGCGGCCGGTCCTCGTCCGGAATGCCGAAGAGCTCGCAGACGACGGACATCGGCAGCGGGGAGGCGACCGCCTGGATGAGGTCCATGGCCGGCCCCGCGGCGACCGCCTCGTCGATGAGCCGGTCGACGATCCGCTGGACGCCGTCGCGCAGGGCTTCGACCCGCCGGGCGGTGAAGGCCCGGTTGGCCAGCTTTCGCAGCCGGGCGTGATCCGGCGGGTCGGTGTTGGTCATCACGCGGCCGAGCCGGTCGGTGAGCCGACTGAAGGCCTTCATGTCGCCGCCGAGCGCGCCGTAGGCGCGGGTCATCCGGTCCCGGTCGTTGGACAGTCGCAGGTCGCTCAGGGCCGCCTCGACGTCGGCGTACCGGGTGAGGTACCAGATGCCCTGGGCGCTGCGGTGGACGGGGCTCTCGCGCCGCATGCGGGCGTAGAACGGGTACGGATCCCGCCGGGCCTCGGCGGTGAGCAGGTCCGCGGCGAAGTCGTGGGGCGGGGCGAGGCCCGCCGCGGGGCGGGCCTCGTCCATGGTGTCGGTCGGGTTCACTACGAGCCGCGCTACCGCTGGGCGTCCATGACGTCGGCAAGGCTCCTGGGCCGCATGTCGGTCCAGGCCTGCTCGACGTACTCCAGGCAGGCGGCGTGGGTGTCGGGGCCGTGGGTGACGGTCCAGCCGGCCGGGACGTCCGCGAACTGCGGCCAGAGCGAGTGCTGGTTCTCGTCGTTGACGAGCACGAGGAAGGTGCCGTCCTGATCGTCGAAGGGGTTGGTCATGGGAATCAGTCCTCCTGGTGGGAATGGGTGGTGTCGCCGGTGGCCTCGGTGATCCTGGCGGCCAGGACCGGTCCGATCTGGGCCAGTGAGCCGGCTTGGGTCATCCGGTCGTGCCGGGTGGTGATCTCGTGGGATTCGATCCGGCCGACGACGTACGGGCTCCAGATCTCGGGCTTGGCGTTGTCCTCGGCCCGGTCGATCGTGGAGTTGAACAGCAGCAGGTCTCCTTCGAACCTGCCGGGGACGAAGTCGACCGCCAGCTTCGCGTTGTTGATCATGATCTGGACGATGACCTCGATCTGCCGCTCGGTCAGGCCCTGCAGCGCGCTGCCCCGCCGGTTCAGGACCTCGGCGACCTCGGCGTAGGTCACCACCTTGTCGCCCAGCTCCGCCGGGTCGACGTCGAGCACGCCGACGAGCACGTCCCGCACGGTGGGCACCGGGGCCACCTCGAACTGCACGTCCTTCACCGGGTACGCGTCGAGGATCGCCAGCAGTGCGGTCCGTTCACCGCGCGACTGCAGCTCGCAGGCGAGCGCGTGGGCGATCAGCCCGCCGGCGGACCAGCCGAGCAGCAGGTACGGGCCCTCCGGCTGGATCTTCTGGATCTGGTCGGCGTAGTCGGCCGCCATCTCCTCGTAGGAGGTCGGCAGGGGTTCGGGCCGGCCGAGGCCGCGTGCCTGGATGGCGTAGACCGGGTGCTGCGGGCCGAGGTGGTTCAGCAGTCCGCTGTACGACCAGCTGATGCCGCCGCCGGGGTGGATGCAGAACAGCGGAGTGCCGGTCCCGGTCGAACGCAGCGGCAGCACCACGTCCAACGCGTCGGCGGGATTGTCCATGACCAGGCGCTCGGTGAGACCTGCCACGGTCGGCGCCTCGAACAGCATGCGCAGTCCCAGCTCCAGACCGAGGGTCTCGCGAACCCGGGAGGCGAGGCGGGCAGCCAGCAGCGAGTGCCCGCCCAGGTCGAAGAAGTTGTCGTCGATGCTCACCTGCTCCCGGCCGAGGACCTCGGCGAAGAGGCCGCACAGCAGCTGCTCCTGCGGCGTCCGGGGTCCGCGCCCGGCGTCCGAAGCCCCGTACTCGGGGGCGGGCAGGGCGGCCCGGTCGAGCTTGCCGTTGGCGGTCAGCGGCAGCGCGTCCACGGTGACGAACGCCGCCGGCACCATGTAGTCGGGCAGGTCGCGGCGCAGCCGGCCGGACAGCTCGCCCGCCTCGGGCGCGCTCCCCGGAACGGGCACCAGGTAGGCGACCAGCCGCTTGTCGCCCGGCCGGTCCTCCCGGGCGACGACGGCCGCCTGGGCGACACCCGGGCAGCCCGCCAGGATCGCCTCGATCTCTCCGGGCTCGATCCGCAGGCCGCGCAGCTTGACCTGGTGGTCGGCGCGTCCGGCGAAGTCCAGCGTCCCGTCGGTCCGCCACGAGGCGAGGTCGCCGGTGCGGTACATCCGGCTCCCGGGCGGCCCGTACGGGTCGGCGGTGAAGCGCTCCGCCGTCAGGCCGGGCCGGCCGAGGTAGCCTCGGGCCACACCCGTCCCCGCGAGGTAGAGCTCGCCGACCATGCCGGTCGGCATCGGGCGCAGCCTGTCGTCGAGCACGTAGGCGCTCATGTTCGCCATCGGCCGACCGATCGGCACGGTCGCGGCGTGTTCGGGGAGGGTGCCCACCGGGTGGCAGGTGGCCAGGGTGGTGGCCTCGGTGGGCCCGTAGCCGTTGACCACCCCGATGCCGGGGCAAGCCTCCTGCACCCGGGCGACGGCGGCCGGGGAGACCACGTCGCCGCCGGTCCACACCTCGCGCACCCCGGCGAGCAGGCCCGGACGCTCCTCGGCAACCAGGCGGAACAGTCCGGCCGTGAGCCACAGTCCGGTCACCCCGTTCGCGGCGAGCGTGTGCTGGAGCAGGTCGAGGTCGAGCTGCTCGGGCGGTGCGACCACGACCCGGCCGCCGTTGAGCAGCGGCACCCACAGCTCGTAGGTGGAGAGGTCGAAGGCGGTCGGCGAGTGCATCAGCACCCGCTCGTGTCCACCGCCCCGCCATTCGGGCGTGAGCGCGAGGCCCACCACGTCACGGTGGGTGACGGCAACGCCCTTCGGCCGGCCGGTCGAGCCGGAGGTGTACATGATGTACGCCAACTGCTCAGGGCCGCAGACGACTTCGACGCTGGACGGATCGTCGGCCTCGGACTGCACCAGGGCCGTGAGCACCTCCCGAGTGAGCACCAGGGCGGCCCCGCTCTCCCGCAGGATCAGTTCGATCCGGGAGGAGGGGAAGCGCGAGTCCAGCGGCACGTAGGCGCCGCCGGCCTTGATGATCGCCAGGATCGCCACGACCAGCTCGGCCGAGCGGTCCAGCATGACCGCGACCGGCGTCTCCGGCCGTACGCCCTGGCGGATCAGCGCCCGCGCCAGGCGGTCGGCCCGCAGGTCGAGCTCCGCGTAGGTCAGCTCGGTGCCGCCCGCCACGACCGCGACCGCCTCCGGGGTGGCCCGCACCTGGCGGGCGAACAGCTCCGGCACCGCGGCCCCGGGCAGCTCGGCCGCGGCACCGCTGGACCCGGCGAGCAGTCGGCGGCGTTCCTCGACGGGCATGATGTCGATCCGGCTGATCGGCCGGTCGGGGTCGGCGACCGCCGCGCGCAGCAGGCGGGCCCAGCGCTCGAAGAGCAGCTCCACGGTGCGCGCGTCGAACAGGTCGGTGGCGTACTCCACCGCGCCGACCAGGCCGTCGGGGACGGGGGCACCTCCCGGGCCGCCGGGCCCGGGGGGACCGGCCGGGCGGAACTGCTCGGCCAGGCTGAAGGTCAGGTCGACCCGTGCGGTCCCGGTCGGCGCCTCCAGGTGGCCGGTCTCCAGCCCCGGCAGCGCGAACTCGCCGAGCGGTGCGTTCTGCAGGGCCAGCATGATCTGGAACAGCGGGTGGTGGGCCAGCGACCGTGCCGGGTTGACCACCTCGACCAGGTACTCGAACGGCACGTCCTGGTGGTCGTACGCGGTGAGCGCCTTCTGCCGGACCCGGCCGAGCAGTTCGGCGAAGCCGGGGTCGCCGCCGGTGTCGGTGCGCAGCACCAGGGTGTTGACGAAGAAGCCGACGAGCTCGTCCAGCGCCTGGTCGGTACGGCCGGCGATCGGACTGCCGACCGGGATGTCCGTACCGGCTCCGAGCCGGGTGAGCAGGGCCGCAAGTCCGGCCTGGAGCACCATGAACATGCTGGCGCCGCGCGCGGCGGCCAGGTCCCGCAGCGCCTGGTGCAGTTCGGCGTCCAGTCGGACCACGACCCGGTCGCCCCGCTGGGAGGCCACCGGCGGCCGGGGCCGGTCGGCGGGCAGCTGCACCTGCTGCGGGATGCCGGCCAGCTCCTCCTTCCAGTAGGCCAGTTGCCGGGCGAACAGGCTGTCCGGGTCGGCGGCGTCGCCGAGCAGGTCGCGTTGCCAAGCGCTGTAGTCGGCGTACTGCACCGGCAGCGGGGACCACTGCGGTTCCTCGCCCCGGCAGCGGGCCGCGTAGGCCGCGGCCAGGTCACCGGAGAGCGGGCCCATCGACCAGCCGTCGGCGGCGATGTGGTGCACCACGACCAACAGCACGTGCCGGTCCGGGGCGAGCACGTACAGCTCCGCCCGGACGGGCGGCTCCGCGGCCAGGTCGAAGCCGCGTCGGGCCGTCTCCGCCAGGCGATCGGCCAGCCGGCTCTCGTCGAGTTCGACCATCGGCAGCGCCGGGTGTGCCCGGTCGGCGCTCAGCACGACCTGGTAGGGCACGCCGTCCGTCTCGCGGAAGACCGTCCGCAGGCTTTCGTGCCGGGCGACCACGTCCGCGAGTGCGGCGTGCAGGGCCGAGCGGTCCAGTTCACCGGTGAGGCTCAGCGCGAGCGGCATGTTGTAGGTGGCGCTCGGCCCGTCCATCCGGTGCAGGAACCACAGGCGGCGCTGGGCGAAGGACAGCGGCACCCGGTCGGGGCGGGCCTGGGCGGTCAGCGCGGGCCGCGCCGTTCCGGAGCCGTCCAGGCGGGCCGCCAGTCCGGCCACGGTCGGGGTCTCGAACAGCGTCCGGACCTCCAGCTCCGCACCGAGGGTCGCCCGGACCCGGGAGGCCAGCCGGGTCGCCAGCAGGGAGTGTCCGCCCAGGTCGAAGAAGCTGTCCTCGACACCGACCTGCGCCAGGCCGAGCACCTCGGCGAACAACTCCGCGAGGAGCTGCTCCTGTGGGGTGCGCGGCGCCCGCCCGGCCGCGACCGGGCCGAGGTCGGGGGCGGGCAGCGCACGGCGGTCGAGCTTGCCGTTGGCCGTCAACGGCAGCGCCTCCAGCGCCACGAACGCCGACGGGACCAGGTAGTCGGGCAGCCGGCCCCGCAGCCAGTCGCGGAGTTCGCCGAGGAGGGCGCCGGTGCCCCGGCCGCCGGTCGGACGGTTGGTCAGCGAGGACAGCGGCCTGCCGTTGGTCCCGGCCGACTGGTACGCCTCGACCGGGGAGCCGTGGAGCGCCTGCGGCTCGGCGAAGACGACGTCCACGGCGTCGGCCTCGGTCGCCGACCAGGTGACGGCCACCGAGCGGCCGAACTCCGACCCGAGGGCGTGGAAGTCCTCCGGGTCGGGGAGGTCACCGTCCTCCGGGGCGTGCAGCCGTTCCAGCAGCTCGGCCGGCGAACCGTCCCCGTTCTGCACCGCCCGGGCCAGGGCGGCCTCCCGCACCACCCGGCGGTTCGGCACCCCGGTGAGACGCAGCACGTCGACGGGCGACCGGGTGAGCAGTTCGCACAGCTCGGCCGGCCCGGCGACCTGCCGTCCCCACTCCAGCTCGACGGACCGGTCCGGGGCAGCCGGGGTGACCGGCGGCTTGTGCAGCGTCACGTCGTAGCGGTAGCGGGTCAGCTCGTTGTGGTGGCGGCCGCTCTTGACCTCCACGGCCACCGCGCCGATCTCCGTGCCCTGCTCCCGCAGGACGGTGAAGAAGTCCGGGTCGACCAGGAGCTCCTTCTCCACCCGGAGGGCCTGCTCCACGGCACGGCGCACCGCTGCGAGGTCGGCGTCTTCGCCGGCCCGGTGGAGTTGGACGGCGGTGGCCAGCGGGCGCAGCAGCCGCAGATTGCGGACGTCGCCGACGAACAGGGCGCCGCCGGGGGCGAGCAGCCCCATCAGCTTCCCGATCACGTCGGCGAGGTACTCGGCGGACGGGAAGTACTGCACCACCGAGTTGATCACGATGGTGTCGAACTCCCCGGCGGGGAGCCCCTCGGTGTCGTGCGCCGGGCGGGTCTGCAGCACCACCCGCCCGGCCAGGTCCCGCTGCCCGGCCACCTGGGCGGCCAGCGCGTCGATCGCGGTGGCGGAGAAGTCGGTCGCCCAGTACGTCTCGCAGTGCGGAACGATCTGCGAGAGCAGCAGACCGGTCCCGACGCCGACCTCCAGCACCCGGCGGGGGCGCAGCGCCAGGATGCGCGCCACGGTGGCGTCCCGCCACTCCCGCATCTGCTCGACGGGGATCGGGCTCGCGTCGTAACTGCTGTTCCAGCCGACGAAGTTCTGACCGAAGGCGGCTTCCTCGGGAGCGATGGGCAGGGCGTCGTAGATGTCCTGCCACTCCCCCACGTGGTCCGCCTCCAGGCCGCTGTCCCGAGCCTCGTCCTGGCGCGGGACGACGTAGCCGACGAGCCGGTCGTCCTTGGCCAGGACGGCGGCCCGGGCGACGGCGGGATGCTCGGCCAGCGCCGCCTCGACCTCGCCGGGCTCCACCCGGAAGCCGCGGACCTTCACCTGGTCGTCGGCGCGGCCGACGTACTCCAGCTGCCAGTCGCCGCGCCAGCGGACCAGGTCACCGGTGCGGTACATCCTGGCGCCCGAAGGGTCGAACGGGCAGGCGACGAACCGTCCGGCCGTCAGACCCGGCCGGTTCAGATAGCCGCGGGCCAGGCCCGCGCCCGCGACGTACAGCTCGCCGGGCACGCCGGGCGGCACCGGCCGCAGCCGGTCGTCCAGCACGTACACCCGGGCGTTGGCGATCGGCCGGCCGATCGGTGGCACGCCCGCCCCCGGGGACAGCGGGTCGCTCATGGTCGCGCAGACCGTGGTCTCGGTCGGGCCGTACGCGTTGATCATCCGTCGGCCCGGTGCCCAGCGGTCCACCAGCTCCGGCGGGCAGGCCTCGCCGGCCACGACCAGCGTCGACACGGTCACCGAGCCTTCCGGCACGGCGGCGAGGACGGATGGAGGCACGGTCACGTGGGTGACGTCGAGGCCGGGGTCGGTCAGCGCGGCGACCGGGTCCGCCGCCGGGGGCAGCACCAGGGCCGCGCCGCGCAGCAGGGCGGTGTAGATCTCCGACACCGAGGCGTCGAAGCTGGGCGAGGCGAACTGGAGCACCCGGCTGCCGGGGTCGATCGCGAACCGCTCGATCTGGGCGGCGACCAGGCTGGCGACGCCACCGTGGGCGACCACGACGCCCTTGGGGCGGCCGGTCGAGCCCGAGGTGTAGATCACGTAGGCCGGGTGCCTGACGTCCAGCGCCACCACGGGATCCGTGTCCGGCCAGTCCCCGTCACCCACCGTCGCCGGGTCGTCGACCACCACCGAAGGACGGGCGTCGTCGAGCATGAACGCGATCCGCGCCTGGGGGTATGCCGGGTCCACCGGCAGGTACGCCGCCCCGGCCTTCAGCACACCGAGGACCGCCACCACCGACTCCACCGAGCGCGGCAAGGCCACCGCCACCAGCTGCTCCGGACCCACACCCCGCGCGATCAACGCATGCGCGAACCGGTTCGCCCGAGCGTTCAACTCGCGGTACGTCAACTCCGCATCGCCGCACACCAGCGCAACCGCGTCCGGCGTCGCCGCCACCTGTGCGGCGAAGGCCTGCGGCACCGGGACGGCGCCCACCTCGCGCACGGTCTCGTTGCCCCGCTCCAGCAGCCGGTGCCGCTCCTCGCCGTCGAGGAGGTCGATCCCGCCGATCGGCTGCTCCGGATCGGCGGTGACGGCCTCCAGCAGGAGCGTCCAGCGCCGGGCGAGGGCCGCGACCGTCGAGCGGTCGAACAGGTCCGTGGCGTACTCGACCGCTCCGACGATCCCGGCCGGTTTCCCGTCCGGCCCGAACTGCTCGACGAGGCTCACCCCGAGGTCGAACTTGGCGGTTCCGGTGGCCACCGCGTAGGTGGCAACGTCCAGGCCGGGCAGTGAGAACCGGCCCATCGGGGCGTTCTGCACGGCCAGGATGGTCTGGAACAGCGGGTGGTGCGACAGCGAGCGGGACGGGTTCAGCACCTCCACCAGGTGCTCGAACGGCACGTCCTGGTGCGCGTACGCCGACAGCGCCGTCTCCCGCACCCGCCCCAGCAGCTGCGCGAAGCCCGGATCGCCGCTCGTGTCCGTCCGCAGCACCAGCGTGTTCACGAAGAACCCGACCAGGTCGTCCAGCGCCTCGTCGGTACGCCCCGCGATCGGACTCCCGATCGCGATGTCCGTGCCCGCACCCAGCCGCGTGTACAGCGCCGCCAGAGCCGCTTGCAGCACCATGAACAGACTGGTGCCGGTACGCCGCGCCAGCTCGGTCAGAGCGGCATGCAGGCCGGGGCCGAGCTCCAGGCCGACGTGATCCCCGCGCCAGCCGGCGACGGCCGGCCGCGGCCGGTCGGCGGGCAGCTGGATCAGCTCGGGAAGGTCGGACAGCTGCTGCTTCCAGTAGTCGAGCTGCTCGGCGAACCGGCTCTGGGGGTCGGCGGCGTCGCCGAGCAGGTCGCGCTGCCAGAGCGCGTAGTCGGCGTACTGCACCGGCAGATCCGACCAACCCGGCGCACGGTGCTCGCTCCGGGCCGCGTACGCCCCGGCGAGGTCGCGGGCCAGCGGACCGGTGGACCACCCGTCACCGGCGATGTGGTGCATCACCAGCAGCAGCACGTGCTCGTCCGGCGCGACCGCGAACAGCTCCGCCCGCAGCGGTGGTTCCGCCGCCAGGTCGAAGGGCTGTCGGGCGGACTCGGCGAGCCGCTCGTGCAGTTCGGCCTGGGACACCGTGGTCAGCCGGGCCCTGGGCCGGGCCTCGGCCGGATCCAGGACACGCTGACACGGGACGCCGTCCATCTCCGGGAACACCGTCCGCAGGCTCTCGTGCCGGGCCACCACGTCGGCCAGCGCCGCGTCCAGCGCCGCCCGGTCGAGCGTCCCGGTCAGCTGGAGCGCCAGGGGGATGTGGTAGGTCGCGGCCGCACCGTCCATGCGGTGCAGGAACCAGAGCCGGCGCTGCGCGAAGGACAGCGGCACGGCCTCCGGCCGCTCCCGTGCGGTCAGCATCGGGCGGGAACTGCCGGCCTCCGCCAGCGCCCCGGCCAGACCCGCCACCGTGGGTGCCTGGAACAGCGCGCGCAGCCCCAGCTCCACGCCGAGCACCGAGCGCACCCGAGCGGCCAGCCGGGTGGCGAGCAGGGAGTGCCCGCCGAGGTCGAAGAAGTCGTCGTCGACCCCGACCCGGGCGAGGCCCAGCACCTCGGCGAACAGCTCGCACAGGATCTGCTCCTGCGGCGTGCGCGGCGCCCGGCCCGCCGCCGTGGCCGCGGACTCGGGCGCGGGCAGCGCAGCCCGGTCCAGCTTCCCGTTCGGCGTCAGCGGCAACGCCGCCAGCAGCACGAACGCCGACGGCACCAGGTAGTCCGGCAGTCGCTCGCGCAGGTGCGCCGCCAGCTCCGCCGGACTTGGGGGTCCCCCCGGCCGTAGGCTGGGGGAGGTCGCGCCGGGACGCGCCGTCACGTAGGCGACGAGCCGGTCGTCCCGGGCGAGGACGGCGGACTGGGCGACGGCGGGGTGCCCGGCCAGGGCCGCCTCGATCTCGCCGAGTTCGATGCGGAAACCGCGGACCTTCACCTGCTGGTCGGCGCGGCCGACGTACTCCAACTCGCCGTCGGTCCGGCGTCGCACCAGGTCGCCGGTGCGGTACATCCGGGCGCCCTCCGGCCCGAACGGGCAGGCGACGAAGCGTCCGGCGGTGAGTCCCGACTGGTCGAGGTACCCGCGGGCCAGGCCCGGGCCGGCGACGTAGAGCTCCCCCGCCACCCCCGGCGGTACGATGCGCAGCCGGTCGTCCAGCACGTACACCCGGAAGCCCGCGACCGCACGGCCGATCGGCGGCACGCCGGAGCCCGGGGACAGCGGGTCGCTCATGGTCGCGCAGACCGTGGTCTCGGTCGGACCGTACGCGTTGATCATCCGCCGCCCGGGCGCCCAGCGTTCCACCAGCTCCGGCGGGCAGGCCTCGCCCGCCACCACCAGGGTGGTGGCCGTGACGTCGGCACTGTCCAGTGCCGCCAGGGCCGAGGGCGGCAGGGTCACATGGGTGACGCCGAGCCGGTGGTCCGTCAGCGCCGCCAGCGGGGCGTCAGCCGGGGCCAGGACGAGGGCGGCGCCGCTGAGCAGGGCGCTGCACAGGTCCCAGAACGACGCGTCGAAGCTGGGCGAGGCGAACTGGAGCACCCGGCTGCCCGGCACCACGCCGAGCCGCTCGATCTGCGCTCCCACCAGGCCCGACACGCCGCCGTGGCTCACCACGACGCCCTTGGGGCGGCCGGTCGAGCCCGAGGTGTAGATCACGTAGGCCGGGTGCCGGACGTCCAGCGCCACCACGGGATCCGTGTCCGGCCAGTCCCCGTCGCCCACCGTCGCCGGGTCGTCGACCACCACCGAAGGACGGGCGTCGGCCAGCATGAACGCGATCCGCGCCTGGGGGTACGCCGGGTCCACCGGCAGGTACGCCGCCCCGGCCTTCAGCACACCGAGGACCGCCACCACCGACTCCACCGAGCGCGGCAACGCCACCGCCACCAGCTGCTCCGGACCCACACCCCGCGCGATCAACGCATGCGCGAACCGGTTCGCCCGAGCGTTCAACTGCCCGTACGTCAATGCGGCATCGCCGCACACCAACGCGACCGCGTCCGGCGTCGCCGCCACCTGCGCCGCGAACAGTTCTGGCAGGCTCACTCCGGCCGCCCCGCCCTCGACGGCGGGCAGCAACTCGCAGCGTTCCTCGGCGGACAGCAGGTCGATCCCGCCGATCGGCTGGTCGGGCGCGGCGGCGACCGCGGCCAGCAGCCTGGTCCACCGTGCTACCAGGGCCTCGACCGTCGAGCGGTCGAACAGGTCGGTGCTGTACTCGACCGCACCGCTCAGCCCGGCCGGCGCGCCGTCGGGCCCGTGCTCCTCCGCGAACCCGAAGGTCAGGTCGAGCCGCGCGGTCCCGGTGAGCACGGTCACCCCGGAGACCTGGAGACCCGGCAGCTCGAAGTCACCGCCGGGTGCGTTCTGCACGACCAGCCCGGTCTGGTACAGCGGGTGGTGCGACAGCGAGCGGGACGGGTTCAGCACCTCCACCAGGTGCTCGAACGGCACGTCCTGGTGCGCGTACGCCGACAGCGCCGTCTCCCGTACCCGGCCCAACAGCTCGGCGAAGCTCGGATCACCGCTCGTGTCGGTGCGCAGCACCAGCGTGTTGATGAAGAACCCGACCAGGTCGTCCAGCGCCTCGTCGGTACGCCCCGCGATCGGACTCCCGATCGCGATGTCCGTGCCCGCGCCCAGCCGCGTGTACAGCGCCGCCAGCGCCGCCTGCAGCACCATGAACAGACTCGCACCCGAGCGCCGCGCCAACTGCACCAGTGCCGTGTGCAGTTCGGCGTCGATCCGGAGTTCCAGCAGGTCGCCGCGGTACGACATGGTGGCCGGGCGTGGCCGGTCGGCAGGCAGCTGCAACTGCTCGGGCAGACCGGCCAGCGCCTCCGTCCAGTAGGCGACCTGGCGGGCGAACAGGCTGTCGGCGTCGTGCTCGTCGCCCAGGATCTCGTGCTGCCACAGGGTGTAGTCACCGTACGTCACCGGCAGCGGCGGCCAGGCCGGCGCCCCGCCACCCTGCCGGGTGGTGTAGGCGGTGGCCAGGTCACGGGCCAGCGGGCCCATGGACCAGCCGTCCCCGACGATGTGATGCATCACCAGCAGCAGCACGTGCTCGTCCGGCGCGACCGCGAACAGCTCCGCCCGCAGCGGCACTTCCGAGGTCAGGTCGAAGCCACGCACCGCCGCCTCGCGCAGCAGGGCGGGCACCTCCGCCTCGCCGGCCGCGCGTACGGTCAGCGGGACGGCGACCTCGGTGGTGTCCAGCACCCGCTGGTACGGCACTCCGTCGGTGTGCGGGAAGACCGTGCGCAGGGTCTCGTGCCGGGCCACCACGTCCGCGAGCGCGGCGCTCAGCGCGGCCCGGTCGAGTTCGCCGGTCAGCCGCAGGGCGAGCGGCATGTGGTAGGTGGCGCTCGGTGCCCCGAACTGCTGGAGGAACCAGAGCCTGCGCTGGGCGAACGACAGCGGCATCGGCTCGCGGCGGGGCCGGGGCACCAGGGCCTGCCGCGCGGTGCCGGCGTCGTGCAGGGCGGCCGCCAGTCCGGCGGCTGTCGGGGCCCGGAACAGGCTGCGCAGCTCCAGCTCGACCCCGAGGGTCGCCCTGACCCGCGAGACCAGCCGGGTGGCGAGCAGGGAGTGCCCGCCGAGGTCGAAGAAGTCGTCCTCGACCCCGACCTGCGGCCGGCCCAGCACCTCGGCGAACAGCTCGCACAGGATCTGCTCCTGCGGCGTGCGCGGCGCCCGACCCGTCTCCCTGGCCGTGGCCTCGGGCACGGGCAGCGCCGCCCGGTCCAGTTTCCCGTTCGGCGTCAGCGGCAGTGCGTCGAGCAGCACGAACGCCGACGGCACCAGATACTCCGGCACCCGGTCGCGCAGGTACGCCGCCAGCTCCGCCGCGGTCGCCCCGGCCCCGGCCGGGGGGACGACGTACGCGACGATCCGGTCCTCCCGGGCGAGCACCGCGACCTGGGCGACGCCCGGGTGCGCGGTCAGCTCGGCCTCGATCTCTCCCGGCTCGACCCGGAATCCGCGCACCTTCACCTGGTGGTCGACCCGGCCGGCGAACTCCAGCTCCCCTCCCCCAGCGCCCCCAGCCTGGCGGCTGGGAGGTGCCCCCACCGGCCGGGGGGACCCCCAAGCGCGCCAGCGGACCAGGTCGCCGGTGCGGTACATCCTCGCGCCCGCCGGACCGTACGGGTTCGCGACGAAGCGCCCGGCGGTCAGACCGGGCCGGTTCAGGTAGCCGCGGGCGAGCCCCGCCCCGGCCAGGTACAGCTCGCCCAGCACACCGGGGGCGACCGGTCGCAGTGCCGAATCCAGCACGTACACCTGGCAGTTGGCGATCGGACGGCCGATCGGCACCGGCAGCGGGCAGTCCGCCGGGTCGGCCGGCAGCGGGTAGGCGGTGATCACATGGGTTTCCGCGGGCCCGTAGTGGTTGTGCAGCACCCGGCCCGGCCGGCGGGCCTGGAAGCGGCGCACGGCACCGCCGAGGCGCATCGCCTCACCGGCCTGCGCGACCAGTCGGAGGGCCGGCAGCTCCAGCCCGGCCTCCTCGGCGGCCTCGGCGAGTGCCTCGACCACCAGGTTCGGTGCGAACAGCTCGGCCACCCGGTGTCGGTCCAGCCAGCGGGCGAACAGCTCGGCACTGCGGCGCTGCTCCTCGGTCGGCACCACCAGGGTCTTGCCGTACAGCAGCGCGGAGAGCACCTCCTGCACCGAGACGTCGAAGCTGATCGCGGTGAACTGCGCGGTGCGCGTGCCGGGTTCGCCGCCGACGGCCCGGTGGTGCCACTCCAGCAGGTTCAGCAGTCCGGCGGCGGGCATCACGACGGCCTTGGGGCGGCCGGTGGAGCCGGAGGTGTAGATGACGTAGGCCGGGTGGCGCGGGTCCGCGGCGACGGCCGGGTCGTGCTCCGGCTGCTCGTCGGACGGTGTGACGGCCGTGAGGTCGTCGAGCACCACGGCCGGACGCGCGTCCTCCAGCATGTACGCGATGCGGGCGGCCGGGTAGTCCGGGTCGATCGGCAGGTACGCCGCGCCCGTCTTGAGCACCGCGAGGACGGCGACCACCAGCTCGGCCGAGCGCGGCAGCCGCAGGGCGACGGTCTGCTCCGGCCCGACCCCGCGCGCGATCAGCGCGTGGGCCAGGCGGTTGGCCCGGCGGTTCAGCTCGCGGTAGGTCAGCTCGGTGTCCTCGCACACCACCGCCGGGGCGTCCGGGGTCGCCCGGACCCGTGCCTCGAACAGGGCGGGCAGGCCGGCCCCGGGAACCGGGCGCGCGGTGTCGTTGCGGGCGACCAGCAGCTCGTGCCGCTCCTCGGTGGTGAGGACGTCGATCCGGCTCAACGGCCGCTCCGGCTCGGCGACCACCGCCGCCAGCAGCCTCAGCCAGCGGGCGACCAGCGTCTCCACCGTGGCGTGGTCGAACAGGTCGGTGCTGTACTCGACCCGCCCGACGATGCCCTCGGCCGGCCCGCCGGTGCCGCCGCGTTCCAGCAGGTGGAAGCCCAGGTCGAACATCGCGGTGGGCGTGCGCACCAGGAGGATCTCGGAGCCCAGACCGTCCAGGGCGAACTCGGTGCGGGGCACGTTCTGCAGTGCCAGCAGCACCTGGAACAGCGGTTGCCGGGCCAGCGACCGGGACGGGTTGAGGGCCTCGACGACGTGCTCGAACGGCAGGTCCTGGTGCGCGTACGCGCCGAGCGCGCCCTCCCGGACCCGGACCAGCAGCTCGGCGAAGGACGGGTCGCCGCTGGTGTCCGTGCGGAGCACCAGCGTGTTGACGAAGAACCCGACCAGGTCGTCCAGCGCCTGGTCGGTCCGGCCGGCGATCAGGCTGCCGACCGGGATGTCCGTGCCCGCGCCGAGCTTGTCCAGCAGCGATGCCAGGGCGGCCTGAAGCACCATGTACACGCTGGCGCCGTGCTCCCGGCCCAGCCGGACCAGTCCGGCGTGCAGTTCGGCGTCCAGTTCGATCGCGAGGTGGCCGCCGGAGCAGGAAGGGGTCGCGGGGCGGTGACGGTCGGCGGGGAGCCGGATCTGCTCCGGCAGGTCCGCCAGCGTCCGGGTCCAGTAGGCCGTCTGACCGGCGAACAGGCTGTCCGGGTCGGCCGCGTCGCCGAGCAGTCGGTTCTGCCACAGGGTGTAGTCGGCGTACTGCACGGGCAGCGGTGCCCACTTCGGTTCCTCGCCCTGGCGGCGTGCCGCGTACGCGGTGGCCAGGTCGGCCGCCAACGGGCCCAGCGACCAGCCGTCACCGGCGATGTGGTGCATCACCAGGAGCAGCACGTGCTCCTCTGCCGAGAGCTCGAACACCTCGGCGCGCAGCGGCGGTTCGGCCGCCAGGTCGAATCCGCGTGCTGCGGCCCCCGCCAGCAGTTCCGCCAGGGCCGGCTCGTCGACCGGGGTGACCGACAGCCTCGGGCGCGCCTCTCCGGTGGCCAGCACCTGCTGGTGGGGCACACCGTTCGCGGCCGGGAAGACCGTGCGCAGGGTTTCGTGCCGGTCGACGAGGTCGCCCAGTGCGGCCTCCAGGGCCGCCAGGTCCAGTGGTCCCGAGAGCCGCCACGCGAGCGGCATGTTGTAGACGGAGTCGGCGGCCTCCAGCTGGCGCAGGAACCACAGCCTTCGCTGAGCGGACGACAGCGGCACCATCCCCCAGCCTTCGGCCGGGGGTGCCCCGATGGGCCGCTCCGCCCGCTCCAGGGCGAGCCGGGCCCGGTCCGCGCCGCCCAGCCCCGCGGCCAGTCCGGCCACCGTCGGGCTGCGGAACAGGGTGTGCAGCGGCAGCTCCACCCCCAGCGTCGTACGGACCCGGGCCACCAACCGGGTGGCCAGCAGGGAGTGCCCACCGAGGTCGAAGAAGTCGTCGTCGGCACCGACCTGGGGCAGGCCCAGCACCTCGGCGAACAGTCCGGCCAGCACCTGTTCGTGGGGAGTGTGCGGTGCCCGGCCGGCCCGCGTCGCGGTGGACTCGGGCTCGGGCAGGGCGCGCCGGTCCACCTTGCCGCTGGCGTTCAGCGGCAGGGCGTCGAGGCAGACGAAGGCGGTCGGCACCATGTAGTCCGGCAGCCGCTCGCGCAGGTACGCCCGCAGGTCCTCCGGCCGGAGCTCAGCCCCGGTGGTGGGCACCGGGTAGGCGACCAGCCGGGGGTCCTGCGCCCGGTCCTGCCGGACGATCACGGCGGCCCGCGCGACCAGCGGGTGTTCCGCCAGCGCCGCCTCGATCTCGCCGAGTTCGATCCGGAAACCGCGGACCTTGACCTGGTCGTCGGTACGGCCGAGGAACTCCAGGTCCCCCTCCGGGTTCCACCGCACCAGGTCACCGGTGCGGTACATCCTCCCTCCTTGCCCGCCATCGGGCTGGGGGCACCGCCCAGCCGCCGGGCTGGGGGCGAGGGGCCCGTCCCCGCTCGGCCCGGACGGGTCCGCGACGAACCGCCCGGCGGTCAGACCCGGCCGGTTCAGGTAGCCGCGTGCCAGGCCCGCACCGGCGATGTACAGCTCCCCCGGCACGCCGACCGGAACCGGCTGCAACGCGGCGTCCAGCACCTGCAGTCGGACGCCCCCGAGCGGCCGGCCGATCACCGGACGCGGGTTCGACTCCATCGGCGCGCAGACCGAGTCCACCGTGCACTCGGCCGGCCCGTAGTAGTTCAGGGAGAACACCTCGCCGGCCGCCCGCAACCGCTCCCAGAGCTGCTCCGGAACTGCCTCACCACCCAGCCCGACCATCGAAGGACGCCACCGCGGGTGGTCCAACAGGCCGTGGTCGACCAGGACTTGCAGGTAGGACGGGGTTCCGCCGACAGTGTCCAGCCCGGCCCGCGCCGCGTACTCGAGGTAGGCGTCCGGGTCGGTCCAGGTCGCCTCGTCCAGGACGTGCAGCTCGTGGCCGGCGTACAGGGCGAACAGCTGGTCGCAGGAGGCGTCGAACGACACGGACGTGGTCAGCCCGATCCGCATCCGCTTCCCGGTCCGGAAGATCAGCGGACACTGGTTGGCGAACAGGTTGACCAGGCCGCCGTGCGTCGCCACCACGCCCTTGGGCTTGCCGGTGGAACCGGAGGTGTAGATGACGTAGACCGGGTGGCCCGGATCGATGGCCACCGCAGGGTCGGTCGCCGGGCAGCCCGCGACCAGCCCGGCCGTCTCCGGGTCGTCGGCCACCAGCCAACCGGCCGGACCGTCCGGCAGCCGGCCCCGGGTGCGGGCGTCGGTCACCACCAGGACCGGCCGGGCGTCGTCGAGCATGTACCCGATCCGCGCGGCCGGGTACTCCGGATCGACCGGGAGGTACGCCGCGCCGGTCTTCAGCACCGCGAGGATCGCCACCACCAGCTCGGCCGACCTCGGCAGCGCCACCGCCACCAGCCGCTCCGGCCCCGCCCCTCGCGCGATCAGCGCATGCGCCAGCCGGTTCGCCCGCGCGTCCAGCTCCGCATACGTCAGCGACGCTTCCGGGCCCACCAGCGCGAGGGCGTCCGGATTCGCCCGCACCTGAGCCCGGAACAGCTCCGGCAGACTCGCGGTGAAGGCCTGGGCCGCCGGGCCGGTACCCAGCGCCGTCAGCCCGGCGCGCTCCTCGTCCGTGAGCAGGCCGAACCGGCTGAGCCGCCGCCCCGGGTCGGCGACCGCGGCGCGGAGCAGCCGCTCCCACCGCCCGGCCATCGTCTCGACGGCGGCCGGGTCGTACAGGTCGCCGGCGTACTCGACGGACCCGTCGATCCCCTCCGGGGAACCGTCCTGCGCGTACCGCTCGGCCATGGTGAAGATCAGGTCGAGCTTGGCGGTCGTCGACGTCGACGGCACGTCGTCGACGCGCAGCCCGGGCGGCGCGAAGTCGGCCCGGGACGCGTTCTGCAGCACCAGCATGACCTGGAACAGCGGGTGGTGCGACAGCGAGCGGGACGGGTTCAGGGTCTCGACCAGGTACTCGAACGGAAGGTCCTGGTTGGCGTACCCGGCCAGCGCGGTGTCCCGGACCCGGCCCAGCAGCTCGGCGAAGGTCGGGTCGCCCGAGGTGTCGGTACGGAACACCAGGGTGTTGACGAAGTAGCCGACCAGCTCGTCCTGCGCCTGGTCGGTCCGGCCCGCGACCGGGCTGCCGACCGGGATGTCGTCGCCCGCGCCGAGCTTGCTCAGCAGCGCCGCCAGCCCGGCCTGGAGCACCATGAACAGACTGGTCCCGTGCGCGCGGGCGAGCTCGCGCAGACCGCGGTGCAGCTCGGCGTCCAGCCCGGCGCGCACGGAGCCGCCCCGGTGCGAGGCGACCGCCGGGCGGGGCCGGTCGGTGGGCAGTTGGATCCGCTCCGGCAGACCGGCCAGCTGGCGGGTCCAGTAGGCCGCCTGTCCGGCGAACAGGCTGTCCCGGTCGGTGGCGTCGCCGAGCAGTTCGTGCTGCCACAGGGTGTAGTCGGCGTACTGGACCGGCAGTTCCTCCCACCGCGGCTCCTCACCGCGGCAGCGTGCCGCGTAGGCGACGGTCAGGCCCTGCGCGAGCGGTCCCAGCGACCAGCCGTCACCCGCGATGTGGTGGAGCACGAGCTGGAACACGTGCGCGTCCGGTGCCAGCTCGAACAGCTCGACCCGCAGCGGCACGTCGACCGCCAGGTCGAACGGACGGTCCTTCGCCTCCGCCATGGCGGCCGGCAGCCCTGCCTCGGTGGTCCGGCTCACGAGCAGCCGCGGGCGGGCTGCCGCGACGTCCAGCACCCGCTGGTACGGCACGCCGTCCACCGCCGGGAAGACGGTGCGCAGGCTCTCGTGCCGGGCCACCACGTCCGCCACGGCGGTCTCCAGGGCCCGTCGGTCCAGCTCTCCGGACAGCCGCCAGGCCAGGGAGATGTGGTAGTTCGCGCTGGCTCCCTCCAGTTGGTGCAGGAACCACAGCCGCCGCTGCGCGAACGACAGCGGGATCACCTCGGGGCGCTCGCGCCGTGCCAGGGCGGCCTGCGCCGGTCCGGCCGCCACCAGGGCGGCGGCCAGGCCGGCCGGGGTCGGCGCCTCGAACAGGGTGCGCAGCGGCATTTCCACGCCGAGCGTCGCGCGGATCCGGGCGGCCAGGCGGGTGGCCAGCAGGGAATGCCCGCCCAGGTCGAAGAAGCCGTCCTCGACGCCGGCCGACGCCACGCCCAGGACCTCGGCGAACAGCTCGCAGAGGACCTGCTCCTGCGGGGTGCGCGGCGCGCGGGCGGTGGCCACCGGGGCGAGGTCCGGGGCGGGCAGCGCACGGTGGTCCAGCTTGCCGTTGGCGGTCAGCGGCAGCGCGTCCAGCACGACGAACGCCGACGGCACCATGTACTCCGGCAGCCGCTCGCGCAGGTGCCCACGCAGGTCGGCCGGGCGCGGCGCGGCTCCGGCGGCCGGCACCAGGTAGGCGACCAGCCTGGTGTCGTCGGCTCGGTCCTGCCGGGCCAGGACGGCGACCTGGGCGATGCCGGGGTGCGCGGCCAGCACCGTCTCGATCTCGCCGAGCTCGATCCGGAAACCGCGCACCTTCACCTGCTGGTCGGCCCGGCCGACGTAGCGCAGACTCCCTCCCCCAGCGCCCCCAGCCTGGCGGCTGGGAGGTGCCCCCACCGGCCGGGGGGACCCCCATGCCGCGCGGCGCACCACGTCGCCGCTGCGGTACATCCGCGATCCCGGCGGTCCGAACGGGTCCGCCACGAACCGCCCGGCGGTCAGGCCCGGCCGGTTCAGGTAGCCCCGTGCCAGCCCGGGGCCCGCGACGTACAGCTCGCCGGGCACGCCCGGGGCCACCGGCCGCAGGCCGTCGTCGAGCACGTACGTCCGCAGGTCCGGGAGAGCCGTGCCGATCCGGCCGGCGGCGCCACCGGAGCGGTCGAGCGCCGCGTGCGTGACGTGCACGGTGGTCTCGGTGATGCCGTACATGTTGACCAGCCGCGGCGCGTCCTCCGGGTGCCGCTCGTACCAGCTCGCCAGCCGGGCGTGCTCCAGTGCCTCGCCGCCGAACACCACGGTGCGCAGGGCGAGCCGTCGGCCGGTCTCCGGGGCCTCCGCGTCCGCCTGCATCAGCTGGTAGAAGGCGGACGGTGTCTGGTTGAGCACCGTCACCTGCTCGCGGACGAGCAGTTCCAGGAAGCGGCCGGGCGAGCGGCTGGTCTCGTGGTCCACGACCACCAGGCGGCCGCCGTGGAGCAGCGCGCCCCACAGTTCCCACACCGAGAAGTCGAAGGCGTAGGAGTGGAAGAGGGTCCAGACGTCGTCAGCGGAGAAGCCGAACAGCTCCTCGGTGGTGCCGAACAGCCGCACCACGTTCCGGTGCGGGACCACCACGCCCTTGGGGTTGCCGGTGGAGCCGGAGGTGTGGATGACGTAGGCGGGATGGCCCGGGTCGACCGCGACCTCCGGGTCCGTGCCCGGCCGTCCCTCCAGGTCGAGCGCGTCCAGCAGCAGCCGGTCCACCTGCTCCGCACCCGGCAGCTCACCGATCCGGCTCGTCGTCAGCAGCAGCGACGGCCGGGTGTCCTGAAGCAGGTACGCGATCCGGGCGGCCGGGTAGGCCGGGTCCACCGGCACGTACGCGGCGCCGGCCTTGAGCACCGCGAGCACCGCCACGACCAGGTCCGCCGAGCGCGGCAGGGCCAGCGCCACCAGCTGCTCCGGGCCCACGCCACGGTCGACGAGCTCGTGCGCGAGCCGGTTGGCACGGGTGTTCAACTCGCCGTAGGTCAGGGTGGATTCGCCCTCCGTGAGGGCGACGGCGGCCGGGTTCGTCCGGGCCTGCCGTTCGAAGAGTGCGGTCAGACTGCTCTCCGGCGCCTCCTCCCCTCGGTCGCCACCAGCCGGGAACAGCGCGCGGAGCTCCTCGGCGGAGAGCACGTCCACCCGGCCGATCCGTCGGCCGGGGTCGGCGGCCACGGCGCGCAGCAGCCGCAGCCACCGGTCGACGATCCCCGCCACGGTGGCCTCGTCGAACAGATCGGTGCTGTACTCGACCACGCCCGACAGCCCTTCCCCTCCGGGCTGTTCGGCCAGGATGAAGGTCAGGTCGCACTTGGCCGTGCCGGTGTGGACCAGATCGGTCGCCACCCGCAGCCCCGGCAGGTCGAACGTGCCGAGCGGCGCGTTCTGCAGGGCGAGCATGGTCTGGAACAGGGGGTGGTGCGCCAGCGTCCGGGTCGGGTTCAACGCCTCCACGAGGTGCTCGAACGGCACGTCCTGGTGTGCGTACGCGGCGAGCGCGTCGGAGCGCACCCGGCCCAGCAGTTCGGTGAACGACGGGTCGCCGGACAGGTCGGTGCGCAGCACCAGGGTGTTGACGAAGAATCCGACCAGGTCGTCCAGGGCCTCGTCGGTGCGTCCCGCGATCGGCGTGCCGATCGGGACGTCGGTGCCGGCGCCGAGCTTGCCCAACAGGGCGGCCAGACCGGCCTGGAGCACCATGAAGAGGCTGGCGCCGCCGTCGCGGGCGAGTTCGCGCAGGCCCTGGTGCAGTTCGGGGTCGATCCGCATCGCCAGGTGGGCGCCCCGGTAGGACATCACCGCCGGGCGGGGCCGGTCGAAGGGCAGCTCCACCTGCTCGGGGAGGTCTGCCAGCTGCTCCCGCCAGTACGCGAGCTGGCCGCTCAGCAGGCTGTCCGGGTCAGCGCCGTCACCGAGCAGCTCCCGCTGCCAGAGGGCGTAGTCGGCGTACTGGACCGGCAGTGGCGACCACTCCGGCTTCGCGCCCTCGGCGCGGGCCTCGTAGGCGGTCGTCAGGTCCCGCAGGAGCGGCCCCGTCGACCAGCCGTCACCGGCGATGTGGTGCACCACGAGCAGCAGCACGTGCTCCTCGGCTGCGGACCGGAACAGTTCGGCGTGCAGTGGCGGCTCCGCGGCAAGGTCGAAGCCGTACCGGGCCGCCTCCGCCAGCCGGTCCGGCAGGTCGCGCTCGCCGACCTCGGTCACCCGTAGCCGCGGCCGGGCCTCGTCGGCCTCCAGCACCCGCTGGTACGGGACGCCGTCGGCCACGGGGAAGACGGTGCGCAGGCTCTCGTGCCGCTCGACCAGGTCCGCCAGGGCGGCCTCCAGGGCCCGCTGGTCGAGGGTTCCGCCGAGTCGCAGCGTCAGCGGGATGTTGTAGGTGGCGCTCGGGCCCTCCATGCGGTGCAGGAACCACAGCCGACGCTGCGCGAAGGACAGTGGGACGGCCTCGGGCCGCTCGTGCCGCCCCAGGGCCGGGCGCGCCCGGCCCGCGACGTCCACCGCCGCCGCCAGTTCCGCCACCGTCGGCGCGTCGAACAGGTCGCGCAGCCTCAGCTCCACGCCCAGCACCGAGCGCGCCCGGGCTACCAGCCGGGTGGCCAGCAGGGAGTGCCCGCCGAGGTCGAAGAAGCTGTCGTCCAGCCCGGGCTCGGACACCCCGAGCACCTCGGCGAACAGCCCGGCCAGCAGGTGCTCGACCGCGGTGCGCGGAGCGCGGCCCGGTGCGGCGGGCTGCCGCTCGGGCTCCGGGAGGGCGCGCCGGTCGAGCTTGCCGCTCGGGGTCAGCGGCAGCGCGTCCAGCACCACGAACGCCGACGGCACCATGTACTCCGGCAGCCGCTCCCGCAACCGGGCCCGCAGCGCGTCCGGTCGGACGGCCTGCCCTGCGGTGGGGACGGCGTACGCGACCAGCCGGGGTTCCTCCTCGGTGCGCACCACGACGGTGGCGCGGGCGACCTCCGGGTGCTCGGTGAGGACGGCCTCGATCTCGCCGAGTTCCACCCGGAAGCCGCGCACCTTGACCTGGTCGTCCGTACGCCCGAGGAACTCCAGGTTCCCGTCCGCGTCCCAGCGCACCAGGTCGCCGGTGCGGTACATCCTCGTGCCGCCCGGGCCGAACGGGTCCGCCACGAACCGCCCGGCGGTCAGACCCGGCCGGTTCAGGTAGCCGCGCGCCAGACCTCCACCGGCGATGTACAGCTCACCCGACGCACCGGCCGGCAGCGGCCGCAGGGCACCGTCGAGCACGTACACCCGCGCGTTGGTCACCGGCCGGCCGATGACCGGGCGGGGGCTCGACGCCATCGACGCGACCACCGAGTTGACGGTGCACTCGGACGGTCCGTAGAAGTTGCGGCAGGACACCCCTTCGGCCGCCCGCAGCCGCTCCCACAGCTGCTCGGGGACGGCCTCGCCGCCCGCCGCGACCAGCGCGGGGCGCCGGTGCGGATCGCTCAGCAGCCCGTGGGCGACCAGGACCTGGAGGTAGGACGGAGTGGCCTCGATGAAGTCCAGCCCGCTGCGTGCGGCGTAGTCGACGAACGCCTCCGGGTCGGTCCAGGTCCCGTGGTCCAGGACGTGCAGCTCGTGCCCCGCGAACAGGGCGAGCAGCTGGTTCCACGACGCGTCGAACGACACCGACGTGGTCAGGGCGATCCGCATCCGCTGCCGTTCGTCGGCCACCGGCGGGAGGTGCACCTGCCGGAGGTCGGTGAGCAGGTTGAGCAGGCCGCCGTGGGTCGGCAGCACGCCCTTGGGCCGGCCGGTGGAGCCGGAGGTGTAGATGACGTACGCCGGGTGACTCGGCTCGACGGCCACCGTCGGGTCGGTCGCCGGGCAGCCCGCCACCAGGGCGGCCGTCTCCGGGGCGTCGAGCACCAGCAGGTCGGCGGGACCGCCGTCGGGCAGACGGTCCGCGCTGCCGGAATCGGTCACCACCAAGGCCGGCCGGGCGTCGTCGAGCAGGTAGGCGATCCGGCCGGCCGGGTACTCGGGGTCGACCGGGAGGTACGCCGCGCCGGTCTTCAGCACCGCGAGGATCGCCACCACCAGCTCGGCCGACCTCGGCAGCGCCACCGCCACCAGCCGCTCCGGCCCCGCCCCTCGCGCGATCAGGGCGTGCGCCAGCCGGTTCGCCCGCGCGTCCAGCTCCGCGTACGTCAGCGAGACGTCGCCGCACACCAGCGCGACGAGGTCCGGAGTCGCCTGGACGTGCTCCCGGAACAGCTCCGGCAGGCTCGTGGCCGGAGCCGCCGCCACCTGCCCGGTGCCGAGGGCCGCCACCTCGTGGTGCTCCCCGGCCGTGAGCAGGTCGATCCGGCCCACCGCCTCGTCCGGGTCGCAGGCCGCGACGGCGTCGAGCAGGGCGAGCAGCCGCTGCTGGTGCGCGGCGAGGTCGTCGTCGCCGTACGCCTCCGGCGCGCCGTGCAGTCGCAGGAGCGGGGGGTTGCCGTCCCGGTAGTCGAACACCCAGACGGCCAGGTCGGTGGTCGACCCGGACACGAAGTGGTGCACCGAGGCGGGGTGCCCGGCGAAGGTCGGCCTGGCGTTGAAGGCCATGATGTTGACGATCAGCGGGAACGCCGTCCCGATGCTGCCGGGCGCGCCGAGGTCGCGCAGCAGGTCCTCGCTGCGGTAGCGCTCGTGCGCGACGGCCGACTCGACCTCCCGCGCCACCTGGGCGACGAGGTCACGCCATGGCATGTCCGGTCGCACGGTCAGCCGCAGCGGCACCACGTTGGACATCGTGCCGGGCACCGACATCAGGTCGCGGTCGGAGCCCCGACGGGCGGTGACGGGGAGGGCGAGCACCACGTCCTGCGTGCCGCTCAGCCGGTGCGCGTAGAGCGCCGCCGCCGCGATCACCAGGCGGGACCACCGGACACCGGTCCTGCCCGCCGCCGCCCGCAGCGCGTCCGGGTGCCGCAGTTCCCGCTCCTCGGCCAGGCGCAGGGCGCGGTGCGGGTCGGTCGCGGACCTGTCGGTGAGCCGGGTCGGGGCGGGCAGGTCGGCGAAGCGCTCGGTCCAGTAGGAGCGGTCGGCGGTGAAGTCGGCGGACGAACGGTAGGCGGCGTCGCTGTCGACCAGGTCCCGTAGCGAGCCGAACGGGCACGGCGGCACGGCACCGCCCTCGGCCAGCGCCGAGTACACCTCGCCGACCCGTTGCCGGACCATGGAACTGCTGATCGCGTCCAGCACCACGTGGTGGTAGTTCAGGTACCAGAGGAACTCGGTCGGCGACAGCCTGACCAGCGCGTGCCCGAACAGTGGGTCACGCGCGAGGTCCAGCGGGCGCATCAGGTCCCGCTCCATCCAGTCCATGGCCGCCTCACGGGGTGCGGACTCCCCGCTGAGGTCCAGGTGTGTCGGTGCCCAGTCCCAGGTCTCACGGAGGATCTGGCGCGGGCCGTCACCGTCGTCGACGAAGGTCACGTGCAGGGCGTCGACCTCGTCGACCACCCGGCGCAGCGCGGTCTCGAACAGCTCCGGATCGACCGGCCCGTGGATCTCCAGGAACTCACCGACGCGGTAGCCGGGGATCGGTGTCCGGGAGCGCTGCTCGGCGAGCCAGATCTCCCGCTGGGCCGCGGTCAGGGGAAGGGCGTCGCCGTCGCGACGGGACATGGGGGTACCTCCAGAAGTGTGGGCGGGCTGCGCGCAGGACGCGCCGGACCACGCCGACCGCGGTGGCGTCACGCGGTCGGCGGGCGGGGCGGCTTTCTGCGGTCAGGCGGCGAGTTCGCCGGCCTGGAGCTGCCAGAGGGATGCGTAGAGTCCGTGCCGGGCGAGGAGTTCGTCATGGGTGCCCTGTTCGACGACGACGCCGCCCTTGTCCATGACGTAGATCCGGTCCGCGTGGCGGACGGTGGAGAGCCGGTGGGCGATGATGACCATCGTCCGGTCGGCCGCGAACCCGCGCAGTGTGCGCTGGATGGCGGCCTCGGTCTCGTTGTCCACGGCGGAGGTGGCCTCGTCGAGGATGACGACCGGCGAGTCCTTGAGGATCGCTCGCGCCAGGGCGATCCGCTGCCGCTGGCCGCCCGAGAGCGCGGCGCCGCGTTCGCCGATCAGGGTGTCGTAGCCGTCCGGCAGCGTCGCGATGAAGGTGTGCGCCTCGGCCATCGTCGCGGCCTCGACAACGGCCTCCTCCGAGGCCCCGAAGCTGCCGTAGCGGATGTTGTCGGCGATGCTGCCGTCGAAGAGGAACGGGTCCTGGGCGACGAAGCCGATCGCGTGCCGGAGGTCCCGGCGCGGCAGGTCCCGCACGTCCCGCCCGTCGAGCAGCACGGCGCCGGACTCCGCGTCCTGGAAGCGCATCAGCAGCTTGGCGACCGTGGTCTTCCCGGAGCCGGTGGCGCCGACCAGGGCGGTGGTCCGCCCGGCGGGGATGGTCAGCGAGAGGTCGTCCAGCGCCGGCGGCCGGCCGGGGTAGGCGAAGGTCACCTCGTCGAGGACGATCTCGCCCTTCACCGTCTCGACGTCGAGCGGTTCGCCGGTGCCCTCGGTCTCGACGGGCAGGGCGTGCAGCCGGTGGACCCGGTCGTACGCGGTGAGCGTGCGCTGGTACTGGTCGACGATGCCGCCGAGCCGGTTCATCCGCAGCAACACCATCTGGGGCAGCCCGATCAGCGGGCTGAACACCTCGAACCGGAGGGTTCCGTTGAGCACCGCGCGACCGCCGATCAGCAGGGTGCCGGCCATCGAGGCGGTGGTCCAGGCCCGGACGGTCTCGGCGTGGCGGATGGTGCTCCGGTCGGTCTGCTGGTTGCTCTCCTGGACCGCCTCGCTCAACCCGTCGATGCGGCCGGCCTCGTAGTCCTCGGTGCAGAAGCTCTTGACGGTGGCGCCGGCTTCCAGCGTGTTGACCAGCTGGCTGTGCAGCCCGGCCCGGCGCTCGCCGGAGACGGCGTAGTCGGCCGCGACCTTGTCCTGGTAGTGCAGCGACAGCCAGGCGATCACCGGAATGGGCAGGAACGCGATCCAGGCGATCTGCGGCGCCAGCAGCAGGAACGTCGGCACCAGGAGGGCCAGGCTGGTGCCCAGTTGCAGCATGTCGTTGGCCGGGCCGGCGAAGAAGGCGCCCAGCTGGCCGACGTCGTCGGTGAGCGCACCGGCGATCCGGCTGGTCCGCTCGCCCTCCAGGTGCCGCAGTTCGAGGTGCTGCACGTGCGCGTACGTGCGGTTCCGCCAGTCGTGCTCGATGTCCTGGCCGAGCCGGCGCCACTGGAGGTTCGAGGCGTACGAGAGACCCGCCACGGCGGCACAGGCGACCGCCACCAGGCCTGCCAGCCCCCAGAGTTGAGCGGAAGCGGTGGTCAGGCCGAGACTGACGAGCGGCGCGGCCTCGCCCTTGATGAGCACCAGTCCCGTCCAGCCGAGGGAGGTGCCGAGCGCCATCTCCGAGATCTGACAGGCCACCGAGAGCGCGGCGGCCCGGTAGAGGCGTTTCCGGTGCGGCCCGACGATCTCCAGCAGGGGGTGCCGCTCGGCGCCGGAGCCGACCAGTTCCCGGGTCCGGTCGGCCGCTCGGCGCCAGGCCTTCCGCACGACGGCCGACGTCGCGACCATGACCCCGCCGAGCGCCACCAGTTGCCGGCTCAGTGCCGACCCGCGGATCAGCGCGATGCCGGCCGCCACCCCGCCGCCCACGGCGAGGACGGGGCGCAGGACGGGAGCGCGGTCCGGGCGCGGCCCGGGTTCGGCGGTGGGTCGGACCGGCGCCGGACGTCCTGTCGCGACCGGCCCCGCCGCGATCCGGGCGACCGCGCCGCGTACGATCCGGCCGACGTCCGCGGCACGGAGCTGCGGTTCGTGCCGGACGAGGACCCCGCCGGTGATCGGGCTCGCCTGCGCCTCGGTGATCCCGGGGACACGGCGCAGGGCCGCGGCGAGGGCTTCGGCCGTCCGGGGCCGTCCGAGGACCAGCTTGACGTCCCAGCGCTGGCGGCCCGGAACGACCGAGCGCGGGTTCGCGTCCAGATCCACGGAGCGGATTCCGGCTGCGGCACCCAGCAGAGATGGCATGTGTACGATCACCTGTTTGCGGAGGTCGCGGGTGATCCGCCGTCGGGCACGACGGCGGATCACTGCGACGAAACGGGAATTCCAACGGGGGCGGACAATGCGGCGGGGAGACCCGCGGCCGACCACCGCGTGGACACCTCCTGCGAGTCCGGTCGCAGCGAGTGCCCAGGCGGCGGGTCAGGTTGTGAGGCGGTGCGTCAGTGCGTCTTTCCGGCACCGGCGGTCGCACGGATCTTCGGGGCCCTCGCCTCGGCCTCGCCCGGGTCGACCACCTCGGACTTCTCCTCGGTCAGGGCCGCACTCCCGGCGGCCCGCTGGCCGTCACCGGAGGCGGCCTGCGCCGCCACCATGTCGGCGGCCACCTCGGCCGCGAGGTCGTGGATGTTCTCGCCGGCCTCATGGGCCGCCTTCTTCACCTCCATGACGATGCCGACGGACGTCTTGACGACGCCGCGCACCAGTGGCTTGAGAAGACGCTTGGCCAGCGGCGCGACGACGAGACCGATCAGGAACGGCGGAACTACGGGCGGCATGATGTTCCAACCTCTCTACGCAGACGGATGACAGGGGACCCCGGGCACGGCGAGCTGCCGGAGCACACACAACAGGACCGGCGGAAGAACTCCTTTTCGGGACTGTCGGCTCCCGTCGCGGATTTCCCGCCGAACCGAATTCCTCGCCGATGGGGTCCACCGCCCGATCCTCCGCCACCGTAGTCGAGTTGCTCCCGCCAAAACCAAACATCCTCAATGGGATTCACTCGTGCGAGTGCAATCCGAACTGCCAACCGCCACGAATTCCCGGACGCATATCAATCAATTAGACCTATGGTCATATTTGCCGATCAACGATTACCGAGTTCCCGCGCCACCCTCCGGCACAGGGCGGGAAACGGCAGCGCGCCACCTCCCAGCACCGCCTCGTGAAAGGCCCGCACGTCGAACCCCGCGCCCGAACCGGCCTCGGCCCGCGCCCGCAGCCGGACGAGCTCCAGGTACCCCGCCCGGTAGGAGAGCGCCTGCCCGGGCAGGTCCGTCGAGTACCGCAACAGGTCCGAGGCGATCTGGCCGTCCTCCTCGGTGGAGTTGGCGCGCATGAAGTCCCGCGCCTGCGTCAGGTCCATCGTCCCGAGGTTGAGCCCGGTGTCGACGACGAGCCGCTGGGCGGTGAACCGCTCCTGCGCGAGGCGCCCGTACGCGTCCCACGGGTCCTCGTAGAGGCCCATCTCCCAGCCGAGCCCCGCGGCGTACTCGGCCCAGCCCTCGTTGAACGCGCCGAACTCGGCCACCTCGCGGCGCAACTGCGGCAGCACGGCGTTCTCCGCCTGCCGGGCGAGGTGGAAGTGGTGCCCCGGCGCCAGCTCGTGGTAGATCAGGGAGGCCGAGCCGATCAGGGACCGCCGGTCCAGGTCGGATCCGTTGTAGCGGTAGCGCCCGACGGCACTGTCCACGGTCGGTGCCTCGTAGTACCCGAAGGTCATCCCCGGCTCCAGCGCCGGATCCAACCGGGCCAGCCCGTACGGCGCGGCCGGCAGGGCGGCGAACCACTGCGGCAGCCGCGGCTCCAGCCGGTCGAGGTGGCTGCGGAACCTGGCCTCGACCTCGTCCGGCGTGCGGGCGTACAGCCGGGGCTCGGTCCGCAGCCGCTCGTGGAACTCGGCCTCGGAGCCGCGGAAGCCCAGTGCCTCGCGCACCTCCCGCATCCGCTCCGCGAGTTCGCGGCACTGGTCGAGGCCCAGCTCGTGCAGCCGCTCGGGCTCGGTGTCGCTCCCGGTGTGGGTCCGGACGAAGTCCCGGTACGCCTCCTCGCCGCCCTCGTAGCGCACCCACCCGACCTCCGGCGGAGCCTCCCCCGGCCGGGCCGGGTCGTCGACGGACGCCAGCAGCCGGTCGAAGGCCGGTGCCAACTCGCCCTCCACCAGCCGTCGGACACCGTCCTCCAGGCGTCCACGCCCAGCCGGCCCCAGCCCGTCGAGCCGGTCGTCCGCCACCGCCACCCGGCGCGCCGCGGAGGAGCGAAGGCCCTCGACGGTGGCGCGCACCCCGGCCAGGGCCGGGGCGGGCACCCGGAAGCCGCGCGCGGCCTGCCCGGCCACCTTGTCCCCGATCGAGCCGACCGCCCGAGCCAGCTCGTGCACCAGCGCCAAGTACCGCGCGACATCCGTCGCTTCGGCGAAGCGGAAGGGGCGCAGCACCGCATCCGTGTACAGCGACAGCGGGAAGAGCCGGTACGGCGTGACGGCGGGCGTCAGCCAGTAGTGGCGGTGCGCCCGCCGCTCCTGCTCGGCCAGCCCGACGAGGAAAGCGGCGGTGTCCGCGTCGATGCCGGGCAGCTCCGTACCGTCCAGGGCCCGAACCCGGTCCAGGACGTTCCCGGCGAACCGCGCCCGCTCCTCGGCCTCGGCGAGGGACGCTCCCGGCAGCGTCTCCACCGGGAGCCCCTGGCGGACCCTCAGCATGGGGTCGCGCGCCAGCAGGAACTCCCAGTACCGGTCCGCCAGACGGCCGATCTCCCGACCCGCTCCGCCTCGATCCGTTTCGTCCGTCGTCATGCGACCATCCTGACGACGCTGAACCGTCGGGTGGTCCGGACCGATTCCGCACGGGGCACTACACCACTCGAAGGGGTGAATCGAGATCACCTTCCCGGGTGTCCGTCCACGGCTCCCGGCCAGGCCGACAAGCAGCTTCGACCGTTCGAACATGCTTACTGCACAGGCCAGTTGGATCGCCACTGCCCATACGCGGTGGCACCATGACGCCATGCCCCGTCGCCCACCACAGGTCGCCCCGGCGGCCGCCATGACCGCCGCAGCCGTCGCGCTGAGCGGCTGCGGCGGCGCCGCCGAGTCCTCGACGGCCACGCCCCTGGTGGACCGCGGGACCGTCCGGATCGCGGCGGCCAGTGAGATCCCGAGCTTCGATCCGTACTCCGCCTTCGGGGCCTCCCAGGCCCGCTACGCCTACGACTCGCTCGTCAACCTCGCCCCCGACGGCACCCTGGTCACCGGTCTGGCCTCGTCCTGGCAGGCCACGACCACCACGGCCACCTTCACCCTCCGCCCGGGCGTCACCTGCTCCGACGGCACCCCCCTCACCGCCACGGCGGTGGCCCGGGCACTCACCTACGCGGGCGACCCGGCCAACCAGCTCGCCGGCGCCCAGACCGTCCTCCCGAACGTCCCGTTCACCACGAGCGCCGACGACGGGACCGGCACGGTGTCGGCGACCACCGCCGCCCCGTTCCCGTTCCTCACCCGCACCATCGGCCTGCTGCCGATCGTCTGCCCCGCCGGACTCGACCGGCCCCGGTCACTGGACCGCGCCACCCAGGGCACCGGTCCCTACGTACTGACCCGCTACACCCCCGGCGGGCCGTACGAGTTCACCGTCCGCGACGGATACTCCTGGGGTCCTGCCGGGGCGACCACCGCCGAGCCCGGCCTCCCGGCACACCTCGTCGTCTCGGTCGTTCCCCAGGCCTCCACCTCGGCGAACCTGCTGCTCACCGGGGGCGTCGAGATCGCCAACGTGAACGGGCCGGACCGCGCCCGGCTCACCGGCCACGGCCTGACCACCACCGACGTGGCGACGGTGGTCGGGCTGACCTTCTTCAACCAGCGCCCCGGCCGGGCCCTCGCCGACCCGGCGCTGCGCCGTGCCCTGGTCTCCGCCCTCGACCGCCGGGGGCTCGCCAACGTCGCCGTCGGCGGCACCGGCAGCCCCGCCACCGACTTCGGCGCACAGGGCGCCGTCTGCCACGCCGACCTCGCCGAGGCCAACCTGCCCCCCGAGAATGCCGCCGAGGCCCTGCGGGCCGCCGGCTGGACCCGCTCCGCCGACGGCCCGCTGACCAAGGACGGCCGGGCGCTGCGGCTCCGCCTGATCACCAGCCCCGACCTCGGCCCGACCCTGGCGCCCGTCGCCGAGCTGATGGCCCGGGAGTGGACGGCGCTCGGCGCGCAGGTCGAGCTGGTCACCGAGAGCCTGCCCGCCCTCGTCAACGCCATGTACCGGAGCGCCGACTTCGACGTGGTGGTCGGCAGTACGCCCGGCTTCGCCCTGCCGGTCGGCTTCATCCCGTTCTTCTCCGGCCCCACCCCCGCCCAGGGCCTCAACTTCGCGGCGGTGACCAACCCCGAGTACGACGCCCTGGTCGCCCAGGCCCTCCGGGAGACCGACACGACGGGCTGCGGCACCTGGAACCGCGCCGCCGCCGCGCTCTTCCGCTCGGCCGACGCGCTGCCGATCGCCGACGGCCGGAGCAGCGTGTACGGCTACCGCACCACCTTCGCCACCACCTTCGGCGGCCAGCTCGTCCCCACCAGCATCCGCCTCCACCAGTGACCGGGGCCCCGCCATGTCCGTACCCCAGCTGCTGCGGCACCCCTGGACGGTGTTCCTCGGCCGCCGCACCGTCCGGCTGTTCCTCTCCCTCGGGGTCGTGCTCACGGCGTCGTTCGCGATGATCCGCCTCGTCCCCGGCGACCCGGTCCGCGCCGCGCTCGGCGTCGACGCCGCCCCCGCCCTGGTGGCCGCCCGCAGGCACGACCTCGGGCTCGACGCACCCTTCCTGTCCCAGTACCGGCATTACCTCGGCGGCCTCCTGCACGGCGACCTCGGCACCTCGCTGACCACCGGGACGCCGGTCGCGGAGCTGGTCCGCACCCGGCTGCCGGCCACCCTGGAGATCGCCGGCCTCGCCTTCCTGGTCACCCTCGCCGTCGCCCTGCCCGGCGGCCTGCTGGCCGCCGTCCGCACCCGTGACGGCCGCCGCCCGCGCACCGAGCTGGCGTTCACCGCGGTCACCGCCGGTCTGGCCGGGGTGCCGGACTTCGTGCTGGCCGCCGGGCTCACCGCGCTGCTGGCCGTCGGCCTCCAGCTGCTCCCGGTGGCCGGTGCGGCAGGCGTCGAGTCCTTCGTCCTGCCGGTCCTCGCGCTCTCCCTCGCCCCCACCGCCGTCCTGGTGCGCATCGTCCGGGTGGAGGCGCTGAAGGTGCTGGGCGAGGACTACCTGCGCACCGCCCGGAGCAAGCGGCTGTCACCCGCACGCCGCTACCTGCGGCACGCGGCACCGAACACGGCGACCGCCGCGCTCACCGTCGCCGGGAGCCTGCTGCCCGCCCTGATCGCCGGCACCGTGCTGGTCGAGAAGGTCTTCGCCTGGCCCGGCATCGGTTCGGCCATGGCCCAGTCCGTGGTCGCACAGGACTACCCGGTGGTCCAGGCGATGGTGCTGGTGCTGGGCACCACCGTGCTGCTCGCCGGCCTCCTGGTCGACGTGCTGCTGGCCGTCCTCGACCCCCGTTCGGCGATCCGGGAGATGTGACCATGAGTTTCTCACCCGGCCTCCGGCGCTCGCCCATGGCCTGGGCCACCGCCGTCATGCTGGCGTCGCTCGTCGTGCTCGCGCTGGTCGGACCGCTCGTCCGGGGCGCGGCGGCCGACCTCCCGGACCCCTCGGCGGTGCTCCAGGGCCCCTCGGCAGGGCACCCGTTCGGCACCGACAACCTCGGCCGGGACGTGCTCGCCCGGGTCCTGACGGCCACCCGGCCCTCCCTGCTGCTCGCGCTCGCGGCGGTCCTGCTCGGCGCGACCACGGGAGTCCTCCTCGGGGCCTCCACCGCCGTGCTCGGCCGGCGCGCCCGTCGGCTGACCGCCGGGCTGATCAACCTCCTGCTCGCCTTCCCGGCGCTCCTGGTCGCGATGTTCCTCGCGGTCGTGTTCGGCGCGGGCGCCGCCGGGGCGGTGCTGGCCCTCGCGGCCGCGGGCGTCCCCGGGTTCGCCCGGCTCACCCAGACCCTCGCCGCCGGGGTGGCGGGCACCGACCACCTGGCCGCGGCCCGGGTCCTCGGCCTGCGCCGCCACCGCCTGCTGTGGCGGCACGTCCTGCCCAACATCGCCGAGCCCCTGCTCCTGAGCACCACCACGGCTGCGGGCACCTCCCTGGTCGCGCTCTCCGGGCTGAGCTTCCTCGGCCTGGGCGTCCAACCGCCCGGATACGACTGGGGGCAGCTGCTCAACCAGGGGCTCGACCGCGTCTACGCCGAGCCCCTGCCCGCGCTCGCCCCCGGTCTGGCCATCCTCTACGCGGCCCTGACCTTCCAGCTGCTCGGCGAGGTCCTGGCCGGAAGCGTCGCCCGGCGCGGACCGGCGCCGCGCACGTCCGAACCGGCACCCGCCCCGAGCGGCCCCGCCGAGGACGGCCTGGTGCTCCAGGTCGAGGACCTCCATGTCGAACTCCCCACTCCTGACGGCGTGATCCGGCCGGTGCGCGGTGTGAGCCTCGCACTGCGGCCGGGCGAGATCGTCGGGCTCGTCGGCGAGTCGGGGTCCGGCAAGTCGCTCACCGCGCTCGCCATCGCCGACCTGCTCCCGCCCGCGGCCCGGGTGTCCCGGCGCACCCTGCGCCTGCTCGGTGCCGACCTCGCCGCCCTGACCCTGAAGGAGCGGGACCACCACCTCGCGACGGGCCTGGCGGTGATCTTCCAGAACCCGGCCTCCGCGCTCAACCCGTCCCTGCGGATCGCCACCCAGCTCACCGAGACCGTCCGCGCCCATCGCGGCGCGAGCCGCGCTCAGGCCGCCGCGGAGGCCGCCGACGTCCTGCGCCGGGTCGCCCTTCCCCCGGCCGTGCTGCGCTCCCGCCCCCACCAGCTCTCCGGCGGCCAGCGCCAGCGCGTGATGATCGCCTCCGGGCTGATGGTGCGACCGGGCCTGATCATCGCCGACGAGCCGACCACCGCGCTCGACGTCACCGTGCAGCGGCAGATCACCCGGCTGCTGTCCGAGATCCGGCGGGACACCTCCGCCGCGATCCTGTTCATCAGCCACGACGTGGCGCTCGTGGGCGAGTTCTGCGAACGGGTCCTGGTGATGTACGCGGGCACCGTCGTCGAGGCCCTGCCCGCCGACCGTCTCGCCGACGGCGCCCGGCACCCCTACACCCGGACCCTGGTCGCATCGGTGCCGGACCTCACGGCCGACCGCGACCGGCCGCTGCCGACGATCGAAGGTGCACCGCCCGACCCGCTCGCGCCCGCACCGGGGTGCCCGTTCGAGCCCCGCTGCCCGCGCCGCCGGGACCACTGCGCCGAGCAGGCCCCACCGCTGGAGGACCTCGCTGCCGACCATCGGGTCGCGTGCTGGTACCCGGTCCCGGTGGCCGCTGACCCGGAGACGGTGCCCGCGTCATGACCGCCCTCCACGTGGACGGCCTCACCGTCCGCCACCCCGGCCCGCGCGGCCCGGTCACCGCCGTGGACGGCGTCTCGCTGGAGGTCCCGTCCGGCACCACGCTCGGGCTCGTGGGCGAGTCCGGCTCCGGGAAGTCGAGCCTGGCCCGCGCGGTCGTCGGCCTCGTCCCCGTGCACGGCGGCCGGGTCCTGATCGACGGCCGGGAGGCCCGCGCCCGCACCGTCCGCGACCGTCGCCGGCTCGGCCGCCTGGTCCAGGTCGTCCTCCAGGACCCGGACACCGCGCTCGACCCCCGGATGACCGTCCGCCAGACTCTCGCCGAAGCCGCCACCGTCTTCCGACGACTCGACCGGCGAGCCCGCACCGAGCGCGTCACCGAACTGCTCGAACTCGTCGGCCTGGACCCCCGGCTCGCCGACCGCCTGCCGCGCCAACTGTCCGGCGGGCAGCGCCAGAGAGTCGCCATCGCCCGCGCCCTGGCCGTCGAACCCGGTCTGCTGATCGCCGACGAGATCACCTCGGCACTCGACGTCTCGGTGCAGGCCGCCGTCCTCAACACGATCCGCGAACTCCAGCGGCGGCTCGGCCTGTCCATGCTGTTCATCGGCCACAACCTGCCCGCGGTCTGCCACGTCTCCGACGTGGTGGCGGTCATGCGGTACGGCCGGATCGTCGAGACCGCCCCCACCGAGACCATCCTGCGCACCCCGCAGCACCCGTACACCCGGACGCTGCTCGCCGCCGTGCCGAGCCTGCGCACACCACCGCCCGAGGAGGAGCCGTCATGACCGTCGGGCAACCGGACGCCGTGGTGGTCGGAGCCGGGGTGATCGGTTCGGCCGTCGCCCTCGAACTCGCGCGCACTGGACGGCAGGTGGTCGTCGTGGACAAGGCGGGCGCCGTCGGCCACGGCTCCACCAGCGCCTCCAGTGCGATCATCCGGTTCAACTACTCCACCTTCGACGGCGTCGCCACCGCCTGGGAGGCGCAGCACCTCTGGACGTCCTGGTCCGACCACCTGCGGCTCTCCGGCCGCCGCCCGCTCGCCGCCTTCCACCGCACCGGCGCGGTGCTGCTCGACTCCCCCGCGGTCGCACCGTCCGAGACCGCCGCCCTGTTCGACCGCGCCGGCGTCCCGTACGAGCGGTGGGAGGCCCCGACGCTGCGCAGGCGCCTTCCCGGGATCGACCCCGGGCGGTACTGGCCACCGAAGCCGGTGGACGACGACGCCTTCTTCGCCGGCCCGTCCGGTGAGCTCGGCGCCCTGTTCACCCCGGACGCCGGGTACGTCGACGATCCGCAGCTCGCCGCCCAGAACCTCGCTGACGCGGCGGTCGAGCTGGGCGCCCGCTTCTTCCTCCATCACACCGTGGTGGCCGTCGACCGGCACACGGACCGGGTGACGGGCATCGGCCTGGCCGACGGGACGCGGATCGCCGCACCCGTCGTGGTCAACGCCGCCGGCCCCTGGTCGGGCGGACTCAACCGGCTGGCGGGCGTCGGCGGCGACTTCACGATCGGTGTGCGTCCACTGCGCGAGGAGGTCCACCAGGTCGCCGCGCCGGACGGCCGTGCCAGCGGCCCCGTGGTCGCCGACCTCGATCTGGGCACCTACCTCCGCGCGGCCCCCGGCGGCCACCTCCTGGTCGGCGGGACCGAGCCGGATTGCGACCCGCACGAGTGGATCGACGATCCGGACGAGGCCGATCCCCGCCCCACCGCCCACCGCTTCCGCACCCAGGTGACCCGGGCCGCGCGCCGCTTCCCGGCGATCCGGGTCCCCAGCCGGCCGCTCGGAGTCGCAGGGGTGTACGACGTCGCCGACGACTGGACTCCGATCTACGACCGGACCGCTCTCGACGGCTACTACGTCGCCATGGGCACCAGCGGCAACCAGTTCAAGAACGCCCCGTTGGTGGGCCACTTCCTGGCCACCCTGATCGATCTGGTCGAAGCCGGCCACGACCACGACGGCAACCCGGTCCGCCACCGCTGCGAACACACCGGCAACGTCGTGGACTTGGGCTCCTTCTCCCGTCGGCGCCCGGTCCGGCCGGGCTCGGCGCGGACGGTCATGGGCTGATCACCCGCAGCTCCCGCAGCAGGTCCCCGACCACGCCGACCACGAACTCGGGCGCCTCGCGAGGGAAGTCGTGCCCCGTCCCCTGCGGCGTGTGCACCAGCCGGGAAGCCGTCGACGCCGCCAGGTACCGGACCCTGCTCCGGAGGTAGAAGCGGCTGATCCGCTCGGCCTCGGCCGTGCTCCGGGCACCGGCCAGCACCATCTCGCCACCGGTGAGGTCCCGGGGTATCACCAGCACCAGCGGAAGGTCTCCGAGATCACCGTCGTACACCACGGTCTCCCAGCCCACCCTCGCCAGTCCGGGCGGCGACAGCTCGGCGAAGATCGACACGGCGGCGCAGCCCTGCCCGGTCCGGCCGCCACGACCCCGGTGCGCACCGAACAGCTGCCGCACCACCGTCAGCAGTAAGCCGCGGCGCATCGCCGCGAGCCGCCGGTTGGGCGGTGCGAAGGCGATCACCTCCAGGGGCGTCGGATCCAGCAGCACGAGACCCGCCACCAGATCCGGCCGGCGCCTGGCCACGTTCGCGACCAGCAACCCGCCGAAGGAATGACCGACGAACACGAAGGGGGCCCGCTCCCCCGCCCCCTCCAGTGCTGCCGGCAGCTCCTCCGCCTCGACCGCCGTCGTCCGGGGGAAGGGCCCGACATCGCTCCAGCCCGTCCCGAGGCGGTCGACCAGCACCGACCGGGCATGGGCCGACAACATCGTGTGCAGCTCCCGGAACTCCTCACCGGGGGCGTGCCCGCCGGGCATCCAGACCACCGTCGGCCCAGCCCCGGATTCCCCCGCGGCGAGAACGTGCATCCGGTGACCACCCACGTCGACCAGCCGCCCCGGCGCCGGATTCTCCCGGCCCTCGCGGACCACCAGCGCCAGATGGCGAACAGCTCCCGCCGCCAGCAGCACACCGACAGCGATCACCAGGCCACCGAGCGCCACCGCCCAGGCTGCCCCCACCCCGACCAGGCCGCCGCCGACCCCCGCCACCACCAGCGCGACCGGCACCCCCAGCCAGTCCCTGCTCAGCAGCGCGAGCAAAGAGTCCGCGACCCGTCCGTCCCGTCGCATCGGTCCTCCGCAGCGGCACTCGAAACCGATCCCTGCCAGTTTCATCCCCCCGTTCACCCGGCACAACGCCGACCGTCCCCCCGCGATCGTCCGAAAACGCACCGCACATGATCAGAGGCCGGGAGTCATCGCAACAGCCCTGTGTCACCTCGCAGCTCCGACCTTTCACGGACGAGTGAACTCCCGGCTGATCTCTCACCCACCGGCTGCTGCGAGCGCCAGCATGGGCGGCATGACCACCACGCATCCCCGAGCCGAGCGGGCCGCCCAGGCCCGGGAGGCCGAAGCCCAGCTCGCCGCCGCCGGAATCGACGGGGTGGTGTTCGGCTGGGTCGACAACGCCGGGCTCACCCGGGTGAAGTCCGTCCCGCTGGCCCAGCTCGAACACGCCGCCGAGTACGGTGTCGGCGCCGTACCCTGCTTCGACGTCTCCCTGGTGGACGACTCCTTCACCACTGCGCCTTCGAGCACCGGCCCGGTGGGCGACCTGCGGCTCGTCCCCGACCTCGACCGGCTCACCCCGCTCGCCGCCCAGCCGGGCTGGGCCTGGGCCCCGGCCGACCGCTACACCCAGGACGGCACCCCGCACCCCGGCTGCCAGCGCCACTTCGCCCGCCAGGTCACCGGGGCCGTGGAGCGGCGCGGGCTGTCGGTGCGCGCCGGGATCGAGGTCGAGTGGGTGGTGGCCGACGCCACCGGGGCCCCCGCGACGGTCGGGCCCGCGTACGGGATGACCCGTTTCATCGAGCACTCCGACTACCTGCGGGAGGTGCTGCGCGCCCTCACCAGCCAGGGGCTGGCCGTGCTCCAGGTCCACCCCGAGTACGCCGCCGGGCAGTTCGAGGTCTCGGTCGCCGCCGAGGGGCCGGTCGAGGCGGCCGACACCACGATGCTGGTGCGCCACACCATCCGGGCCGTCTCCGCCCGGCACGGCCTGCGGGTCTCGTACGCGCCCCTGTTCACCAAGGGCGCGGTCGGCAACGGCGGCCACCTGCACCTCAGCCTCTGGCGACAGGGCCGCAACCTCGGGCACGGCGGCCCCGGCCGCCACGGCCTGCACCCCGACGCCGAGCAGTTCCTCGCGGGCGTCCTGGCCGAGCTGCCCGCCCTGCTCGCCCTCGGTGCGCCCAGCGTCGCCTCCTACCTGCGGCTGGTCCCCTCCCACTTCGCCGGGGCCCACCGCTGCTGGGGCCTGGAGAACCGGGAGGCGGCGCTGCGCCTGATCACCGGCTCCACCGAAGGGCAGGCCAACGCCGAGCTCAAGTGCTTCGACGCCGCCGCCAACCCGTACCTGGCGATCGGCGGCGTGCTGGCCGCCGGACTCGCCGGCCTGGACGCCGGCCTGCCCCTCCCGCCCGAGACCCCGAGCGACCCCGCCGCCCTCGGCGACGCCGAGCGCCTCCCGGCGAGCCTGCCGGAGGCGATCGACGCGTACGAGAAGTCCGCCGTGCTGCGGCAGGCGCTCGGCCCCGAGCTGTTCGAGACCGTACTGGCCGTCCGGCGGGCGGAGGCGGAGCTGTTCGCGATGCACACGGACCCGGAGGTCATCGAGGCCGTCCGCTGGCGCTACTGACGAGCATCGGCTCCACCGGTCCTCCGGCTCCCGGGCGATGAGCTGGTCGGAGACCTGCCTCATCGCCCGGGAGCCGGAGACGCCAGGAGCGGCCCGCAGACGGCCTGTTGGGAGCGGCGGAACTCGTCGGCTACGGGGAGATCTGCATCAGCCCACTTCGGCTCTGGGTGACGACCCGACAGTCGGATCGGTGACAGCGGGTTCCACCGGCTTCGCCATGTAGACCGCGTCGACGCCGTAGCTCGCGGGCAGCTCGATCTCGGGCCGAGCGCGGTAGCCCAGCGGGGTCCACAGCACGTGTGAACCGCGGACGGCGACCAGCGAGACCGTCCGGTAGCCGGCCGCCAGCGCGGTGTCGTCCAGGTGGCGCATCATCCGCGGGGCGAGGCCCCGACCACGGGCCCGCTCGGCGATCACCAGGTCGTGGGCGTGCAGGTTGCTCTCCTCGCGCCTCCGTACGGCGCCTCCCTCGGCCAGGCTCAGGTCCGGGCAGCGGAACAGCGGGTACGGCAGGGCGAGCAGGTAGCCGCCGAGGCCGCCCGCATGCTCCAGCACGAAGCAGGTGTCCGGGGAGGCGCGGTGCCGGGACCGGAGCGCCTCGCGGCCCTCGGACAGGCCGCTGGCTGCGTAGGCGCGCTCCTCCAGCACGACCACCTCGTCCCAGTCCTCTTCCCGGAGCAGCCGGATGTGGTACTCGCTCATGCGTTTCCTCCGTTGTGGCGCCCGCCGATGCAGGTGTACGGCAGCGGCGCGAAACCGTTGAACCCGCGAGTGGCGTAGGCCGTGGCGTACGCGCCGCAGGAGTGGACCCAGACCGGGTCGCCGGAGGCCAGCGCGCGCGGGACCCGCACCAACCCGTCCTCCCGGGCGTACGCGTCGTCGCTGTCGCAGGTCGGGCCGGCCACCACGGCGTTGACGAACCGGCCGCCGGGGTGGGTGGGGAACTCCAGCCGGTACTGGAGCTGGTCCATCTCGTACAGGCCGTTGAACTTGCCGCAGCTGAGGTAGAGCCAGTCCTCCCGGGTGCCGTCGAGGCGGCGGCGGGAGGTGAGCCGGGAGACGTGGGCGCGGATCGCGCCGTGGTCGGCGACCAGGTGGCGCCCGGGCTCCAGCAGGAACTCCAGCGGCCCGGCATTGACGGCGCACAGCCGTTCCATGCCCTCGCGGATCACCGTGAACATCTTCTCCAGCGGCGGGTCGAGCGGGCGCCCCCGCCGGTCGAGGACGCCGAGGGCGGGCAGGCCGCCGCCGAGGTTGATCCGGGTCGGGGTGATGCCTCGCCGGTTGAGCGCCTCCAGCACGGCGGCCAGCGAGTCGACCGCGGCGCCCCAGGCTTCGGCGGTCATCTGCTGCG